>CAZKZS010000054.1:0-19917 GCA_964557285.1 uncultured Anaerolineae bacterium
ACAAGGTCATATCGGCAAGGACGTTCGCAAGAGTCCCCGCTCCCCCGTCGAATGCGATCTCAGCCACGCGGTCGAAATCGGAGGGGACCCCGTTCAGCCGCGCCGTGTAGATCGTGTGATATTCGGGAACGGCAAGAAAAAGCCGGGACCATTGCCCCGCCGCGCGTTGGACAGCCTTCTCATCGTTTGTCAGGACATGCGCCACAACTAGACCTCCACGATCTCGGTGAAGATAATTTCGGCGTTCAAGGTCTTATCCGATTGCCGGTCTTCGTCACCGTCCGTCCAGTTCATGACCGCCGAGGCTTGTATCCAGATCGGGTCGCCGTATAGATCGACTTCGTTCGTCGGAGTCTCGATATACACCTGGGCGGACAAGCCGGGGCAGATCTGCCGCAGTTGGTAGCGTTGATGGGCGGTCAACTGCATCCCCCATGTGGCAACGGGATAACCGCGCCCGAATTTCGAGCCGCCCAGGGTGCGCACAGACTCCACGAATGGGCGGTAGGACCAATCCGGCGTGACGGGTATATCCGCCTCGCCCAGGTATTCGTTCAACTCGTACCAGTACAGGGGATTATTCCCCTCGGCTATCGGGGCGATTCGGAATGTCATTTCAAAACCTCCGACAAAATGTCGATGGTATCGCGCCGGTTGGCGCGCCTCATGCTGGCTGTATATTCACCGCTGAATTTACGGCTGTCATTCCATACCACCTGAGTCCGGCTCGAGCCGCCCGCCAGGGCGGAGAGGACTGCCTGCTGGTTCAACTGCCCGCCGAGCATTTGTTCTGCGACGCGGGTCATGTCGCCGCTCATCACGAATTGGCGCTTTCCGTCCTGCGCCATCGCGTAAACCCGCGAATAGGCGTAGCCGGTAAAGTCATGGCTTCCAACCGATTTGCCTTTGGAACCGGATGACCCGGTAATGCCCGAGATAATGCGCTGAATGAAATTGACAACGGACGAGGCGACGGAGGACAGGGCGGACGGAACACGCGCCAGGCTTTGCGAGGCGATCTCCGCGCTGCGCTGCGTAAAGAAAAGCGCCTGGCTTATGCGGTTGTTCGCCTGCGCCGCCGCAACGGTGGATTGAGTCGCCTTGGTTTGCTCGTCCGTATTTTTACTTACTACGGCGCTATTTTCTTGAATATTGATTCCCATTTTTTGCAGAAAAGCCGTAAAGGATACGACTGCGGCAGACGCATTATGAACTTGGGGTATCATCGCTGGATAGGGTCGGACCGCCTCCTCTGCGATTTTTTGTTGTGCCTGAGCAATCTTTGCGGATACCCCGGTTGCCTTTAGTAACTCATCTGCAAACATTGTCGCTAATTTCGCGGCGATAACACCAAGGACAAGCGCAACCGCTGTTGCCCCGGCGCTGATTCCACCGGCTGCCGCTGCCCCGGCGGGAGCCGCGCGTGAGACTGTCGCCGCCGTGCCTGCCGCTCCGGTTGCCCTGCCGCCCGTCGCCGCCGCAAGTTGTTTATTTGCCGCGTCCGACATGATCTTTGCGGCAAGCAGCTGCATATCCCCGACGGCGATCATCTTTATATCGGCGTAAAGCGTGATGCCCTTCGAGACAAGCAACCCGATCCCGCCCAGGCCGGCTGCCACAATGGACGCCTTCAATCCGCCTTCGATGACTCCGGGATGTTTCTCCACGAAGGCGGCGGCTTTTTCGGAGATGTCGGCAAGTTTCTCGAACAGAGGCAGGACCGCCTCCGCCGCTACCTTGCCGATGCGCATTTGCGCCTCAGATACCCGCTCGGAGGACTTCGCCCATCGTTCGGTCAGTTCATTCGACTCTTCGGTCGAGTCGATGTATTTTTTGGCGATCAATGCGATTGCTGTAAAACCGGCGACTCCCGCCGTGAAAAGCGGGCGCGCGCCGCGCTCGATCCACGCCGCGCGTTCCTTCAGGTCGGCGAGTTCCTTCGCGCGCAAGGCGGCCATGCGGTTGAGCGCCGCCGCCTCCCGCTGCATCAGCTCGATCTGGTTTTTCTTTGCGGCTTCGACCGCCTGCAACTGACCGCGCAGATCCTTGTAGGTCTGCTCCTCGCGCTTTACCGCGTCGGTATGCTCATTGATCTTGACGGTGACTTTCTTTATCTCCTCCCCCAGCGTGTTATATTCCCTGCCGCCTTTGGCGAAGTCCTTCTGCCGTTCCTTCAAATCGCGCAGGGAGCGTTTCAGGTCTTCGAGGATTTTCTTCTGGTCGTTCAGGTAATCGTTCGACTCCTTGACCGCCCGCTCGAGCTTGTCGAAAGCCCCGGCGGATTCAGATACCTCCCGTTTGAACGCCTCATTTTCCAATATCAGGCGCAGGATTACGTCGAAGTTCTCACCCGATGCCATTTTTATTTCCTTTTTGCTTTGCGAGTTTCAAGACCATCGCGTCCAGTTCCATAAATACGTGCAATTTGCGGACGGGGATATATCGCGCCTCATGGTAGGACACCGGCGGTATCCACGTCCCGTTATTGTCCACATGCCCCAGACCGCGCCAGAGTGTCACCCACTCATCGCGGTACTGCTCGAATTCCTCGATGCTGAATGACAGGAATTCGGGCAGGTCATTGCCCTGTTTCTTGAATAATTCCTTTAGCCATTTGCGGACCTGCGCCGCCTCGGTTCTTTTTTTTTACCTGTTCGCCTTTTTCATTTTGCGGGGCGGTCATGGCGGGGGCGACGGATTGCAGGTATTCCAGGTCCGCCTTTTCGATTTCCGCCTGCACTTCGGCAAGCCACAGGAACATCGACGGGTTGACCTCGTTCGCCTTTTGCAGCCAGAGAGTCGTATCCTCCGGCAGCATGGTCAGAAATTCGAGCAGGCTGGGAACGTCGCCGAAGGATACCGATGCCAGGTCTTTATATAATTGCGCCGCGCCGATCCTGCTGGCCACGTCCACAAATTCATAATGGATCGGGTTCTGCCTGATCTCGGATTCGATCCTGCCCGCGCGCCCGTTGGTAAACCAGCACTGCTCCAGGATCAGGATTTTCCGGGCAGGGACGAAAGGCTCCGCCCTGCCCGGTAATTCGACGATCTCCCTGCGCAGATGCAGGAATTCCGGCGCGGCCTGAATCGAGGCGATCAATTCATCCGTGTTCATCATTCGTATTCGTACGTCACGAACAGGAAGGCATTGTCTGCAAGCAGGACGGTCGGGGTAAACACCAGTGAATCATTCGCCGCGTCCCAGGTTCCGGCGCGAGCCGCTCCGGTTGCCACGTCCCACACTTTCGCGCGGGCGGATGTGACGGCCGGCTTGTCGGCGGGCAGGTTGAAGGTCGTATATTCGCCGTTGCCCATCCAGACGCCGCAGTTGAGCTTGTCCTGCGAAAGGATCACGTCGCCGATGTCCTCCGTCCGTCCGTGCGTGTTTTCGGCGTAGGTCTCGCCCCACACGCGCTTGGTCGAGCGCGAAAGGGTCATCAGGTATTCCTTCGCCATCGGGTCGGCTGAGAAGTTCGGGCGGTTCGGTTTTATGCGGGCGCGATTCAAAAGCACGTTCGCCCAAATGGAATTGCCGTCCTCATCGTGGCTTTGAAGCTGCGAGATCAGGAACGCCATCATGCGCTCCTGTCCGCTCTTGTTGTTGTCGATCCCCATTGCCTTCATCGAGGCGATGGTATCCACAAGGGTATCGGTCAAGGTCGCGTCCACGCTGAATTTTTCATACGCGGCGCGCAGGACGGCGGTCTTGGGATCGGTGGATGGCAGGTTGAATGTGGTTTGCACCTGTCCCTGCGCCACGACCGGGATCGAGCGCGGCTCGCCCAGGCTGAAATCCAGACCGACGGGCGCGAGAAATTCGACGCCCTCATACAAATCCTGGACTCCGCCGCCGCTGGCGTCCTCCGACGCGATATTGAACGTTCCGTCGTTATTCAGCGGAAAGCCGATGGCGCGGTAAACGTCGATTGCGGTATATCCGTCAAGTGTGATCGTCATGTTGTTCTCCTTACATGGCGCGCCGTATCAGGGCGCGTTGGGTGATGGCGCAGTCGATTACCTGCGTCACAAAATTTGTGTAATTGCCGTTCGAGTCCCGCAGATACCCCGCGTCTTCGCCCGCGCGGAATTTCTGGTCCTCGATATTGTTCGTCTTGAGCGGCACGGTATCGGGCAGTTCAAGGACCGCGTTACGAAAGGCGCGAAAGGTCTGCCACAGACCCTCGTATTCCTGATAGCGCATGAACAGGAAGGTCCGCACGGTCCAGACGTTGCCCTGGTTTCCGCCGCCCTGCCGCGCCTGGTCGAATGCGCCGGGACGCAGGACGATGAAATAATCGCCGCCCTCGAAGATGATGTTGTCGTTCTCGCTGATCTGCCAGCCCGCCTCCCTGCCGGTAACGGCGGGGAAGTAGGTCGTGGAATCCGCGAGGGTAAGCAGCTGCGTCCTGTAGGCGGCGAAACAAAGGGAATATTGGTCAGCCATTGCCTTTGACCTTCACGCGCAATTTTTGGATGATCGTGCGCGGCAGTTCGCTGATTCTCTGGGCGGCGGTCACTAAAAACAGTTTCCAGCGCCCGCGATGGATTTTCGACTGCCACGTCCTAAGCGATGAACCGCCCTGCGCCAATAGGGAGGGCGCGCCGCTCAGGGTTCCGCCTATCGCTCCGGCGGGGTGTTGGTTCGATACGGAAAATCCGTTTGGCAGCTCTTCCTTTTTCCATCCGTTCGCATACGCGCCGGTGCGGGTGTAGGGGATGCCCTTGCCGAAGCCATCGGTCGCAAAAAAGGCGCGGCGCTGTTTTTCGCTGTCCCATTGAACGGGATACTCGACCGGCTTGCCGGGCTCGCGCATGTCTTCCGTAATTTGCGCGGCAGTCTCGCCCAGGATTTCCTTGGCGGCTTTCTCGGAGCGGTCGAAAAACGCGCGCAGATCGCGCTTCACCGTATCGACGTTGGATTGCAGTCTCATGACTCCCTTTGCGCGGTGACGCTGAATCCGCCCGAATAATCGGCGGATGCTAGTGTCCGGGGGACGCCGTCATTCTCGAATCCGGTAATGCCTTCCAGCACCCAGGCGCGGACCTCCGCGCCGATCACTTTCATGTAACCGATATGCAGGACGCGATCCTGGACAAGCCGCCCGGTTCCGTTGGCGCGGTCGCATAGATCGGCGACGATGCGCTCCACTTCGAGGGTGATGAGACTGACAGACTTTGTCGCCGTGACAGGCACGGCAAAGCCCTCATTGGACAGGGCGCGGTCGAACAGGTTACTGACCTGCTCCAGCCATGTTTCTACTTCGGTAAGGGTGGGTTTGGTGGGAGCGACCGCCGGGGGACCGACTGCCGCGTCATAGAACGAACCGCCGCGAGTCCATGTCTTCGCATGAGCGGCGACTCCCGACGCGCTTCCGTATGCCATGATAAAAACCTTTCGCCCCTCCCCTTTCGAGGGAGGGGCTGGTTTCGTTACGAGATGGTCGGTGAAGCGTAATCGCCGCTGGAATCGTCTTCCACCAGAACGGCTGCCACGCGCGACTCGCCGACGCCCGCGCCGAAGCGGAATTGCGCAACCGCCCCGGTGAAGGGATACAGCGAAACGTTATCGACCACGAGCTTGACGCCGAAGCCAAAGACATCGTCGTAGCGGACGCGCAGCGGATTGCGCTGGTCGCCCGGTCCGAAAGTCTTGGTTACGCCCCAATATCCGGTTGGGATGCGGGCGTTGGCGTACAGGCGGCAGGCTCCGTACTTGGTCGTCACCGCGCCTTGATAGACTTCCGCTTCGACCAGCGCGAGGTCATCGAGACCGCCGTACTGGATGATCGGGTCGCTCTTGGGCTTGAAGCCGGTGACGTTGCTCGTGTTCTGCCACGATCCGAGATCTGCAAGCGACACGATCAGTTCATAGGGGGCGTCGAAGCCGTGTTCCCACAGATGCCCGAGGGCGGTTTCGAGGTTCGCCTGGGTGATCCCGTTCAAGCGCAGGTAATGCGTGTGGCTGGTTGTGAATGCGTTGATGACGCGGTCTGCGCGCGGGGGCGGGGTATAGGAGATGGTGCTGTTGCCCGCGTCTGCGAATGGGACGGAGATCCCGCTCGAGCCGAGACCCTTTGAAGCGCCGGTGTCCTTCTCGTACTGGAAGAAACGGGTCCAAACGGTCTTTTCGTAGATGTCGGCGGCGTCCTCGATGAGCGAGGATATATCCGCGTCGATCTGGGCGCGCCGCGCCTCTTCTAGGAATCGGCGGGTCCATTTCATGCCGCGATCCTTGTAAAGCAGGGGCAGCATGTGACCGCTGGTATCGGCGTGCTGGGCGTCGGGTTGGGTCTGTTCGGTTTCATCGCCGAATCCGTTCGCGCCGCCGGAGCGGTATTCCACTCCAGGCTGGTCGGTGATGGAAAGCAGGCGTCCGAGATAGCCTGAATTGAGCGAGGCGTTGAAGACGGACAAACCGGCGTCGATGTCGCGCACGATCTGCTCGTAGCTTGTGCCGTCGCGCAGGGTCAGGCGGGAAAGTTCATTGCCATCCCAGGCGGAGGGGAGGGCGACGTTTTTGAGGTCTTTGATTCCAAGTGCCATGTCACACTCTCCTTAGCTCGCGTTCGCCGTCGGGACGGTGATCTGCGGCTGAACAAAAATGGTCGTGGCGGATTCCGCCCAACCGACCGCAAAGATGAAATCGCCCGAATTGGGCGGGGCAGTCTGGTCCAGACGCCCGGCGTCTAGGGAAACAAAGACGTTCCCGCCGGGGGTCATGCTGGCGTAGCCGGTCACACGACCGAAGATCACGATGTCGATGACCGCGCCGGATGCAAAGGACACGCTGCCGCGATTATCCGAAAGCGCGATGCCGCGCGCCATGCCGCTTGCAGCGGCGTCGGCGTCGGCCGGCTTCCAGCCGTTCGACCCGTCCAGATAAACGGGTTGACCGGGCGTCACCGTCGCTCCGACGGTTCCCCGGATTTTGATGCACTCGTTCTCGTTTAGCAACTTGACCGAGGCGGCTGTTACAGAGATGTTCGCCATGAAAATTACTCCTTATCCTGGCTTGCGAATGCGGAAACGCTGCGTCACTTCCTTTTTGCGCTCCTCTTCGCTTTTTGAGTTTGTTTGTTTGCGTCCGCGCTCGCGGGCGTCCGTTCCGGGCGGCTCGAGGGCTTCCCCGAAAAGATAAGGGCGGTCCTTTTGCAAGGCTTCTATCGCCTTTTTCATTCCGGCTTCGTCCTCGATGCCTTCCTTGTCCAGAGCGGCAAACGCGTCTTTGGCGGCTTGACCGTTGACAAAAACAATATCCATGTCGCGGATGACGGTATGGAAGGAGTCCTTGAGTTCCAATTCCTGCGCGCGCCTTTCGGCGGCGGCGGCTTTGTCCTCGGCTGCCTTGCGGGCTTCCTCGGATTTTTCGGATGCCTCACGGAATTTGCCTTCCTCTTCAAGGCGTTTCTTTTCGGCGGCTTCGCTCTCGGCTTTTTGTTTCGCCTCGATCTCTGCCAGCGTCTTTTTTCGCGCCTCTTCCGCTGCCGCCTTTTTCAAAGCGGCGGCGCGTTTGTCGAATTCCGCCTGCTGCTCGGGAGTCCATTCGACCTTTTTGGGTTCCCTGGTCCCGTCTTCGGGCAGATCGCCCGCGCCATCGTCATTGTCAAAGTACAAACCTTTTCCAAACATTTCGAGCCTCCATTATTTTTAGCGTCCTGAGTGTCAGACGCGCCTCGTAATTTGCCGCCCCGAGGTGGGCGTAAAATAAAAAGAGGCGTCCGCGCAAATCCATTTCTGGACTGCACGGACGCCTCTCGGGTTCCTGCCTCGCCGCTCCCGATCTGTAACGACAGGGAGGGGCATATTCAGTTACGGGCATTATAGCACATTGCGCGCCCGATTACAAACGATTGACTCGCCTCCCCCTGTTATGCTATTATTTCTTCATGGATATTCTTGGGATCATCCTCTGCGTTTCGTTCTTTTTCATCCTGATCGGCGTCGGAGTCGGCTGGTATATCATCGACGGCGTTCCCAAGGCGGAGGCGCGGGAGCTTCAAGCGAAGTTCGTCAGCCTGGGGGAACTGCGCGGAAAGACCTACGCCCAGATCGAGCGCGTCGCCGGTCGCCCGCAATCAAGGACAAGCATCGACGACTCGCGCTACTCCTGCTCATGGAATACGCAAAAGTATCATATCACCCTGCAATTCAACGGGGACATCTGCGAGGGCGTCACGAGTGAGATCATGCTGTAGCAAGGCGGGATTTCAAGAATTCATCCATCGCCTCTTTGCTTTCAAATGAGTCTAGGAATCTCCCGAAAATCCAATAACGCCCGCACATAAAACACAGGTGAAGATAACTGACATCCCGCAGGTGTTCATGCGCCCCGTTGCACTCCCAACACGAGCGGAACGCCGGTTCCCCGTCTTCCATGACGTAAGAATCAAAATCTTTATATTTCATCGGCTACCTTTTTTTTCACGCAAAAACGAATGAAACTGCGCAACTACCCCGTCATCTTTGTCCCATAAAAAACCCTCCGCGCTCCTTGGCGCTCCGATGAAGCCCTTGTCAAAGTGCCATGTGTCTGTCCCCGAAAGGGAGCGCAGAATACGAATCGTAACTCCGTCTATATCCTCTGTTTTGTGTAGCAGGTCTTTTTTATGGTGCTTGTCGCCCAGGTGAAACTCCCGATTTATGGAGGCTGCCCACTCTGCGGGTTTTTCGATTGGCATGATAGATGGCAGCTTTGTTATCTTTTCCCAATAACCATGAGTAAACCCGATCAGGTTTTTTCCAAAGTGGATATACTTCCTTTTTGGCATGGAGTTATCCACGCTTATATAATTATCATTAGTATAGCGGGCGTCCAGAACCTCACCCAGGTAGAATGTACGTTGCTCATCGTGGTTTCCCGGAACCATTATGATCTTGACCGGAGCGACTTGCAGGCAGTTGGCAACCATATCCTCCGCAAGCCTGCGCCCCTCCCGAAATGTGATCTCCCAGCGGGTATCCTCCTGCTGCGGCGTCCCGTGCGTGGTCTCGTTCTCCTTGCTGTCCACGTTGAAAAAATCGTTTCCCATTGGCAGGATGATCTGCTCGATTTTATGCGGGCGGGCGTAGTCTAAAAGCCTGCCAAGCGAATCCAGAACGGCTTTACGCGCGATATGGATATTATAGTCTGCCCCGCTTTCCTCCGCGATTGCCTCCTTGCCAAAATGGACATCCGGGAAATCAAGTTCATACCATGCGGCGGAAGGAAGCCGGGCGAATTTCCGCCGTACCGGTTTTGGCACACGCTTGCGCGCGTCTGCGATCATATCTTCGATTGCCAGACGCGCGCGGATTTCCTGCGTTTTTCGTTTGAGAGTCACCTGAATATGAAACAGGGGTACGACTAAAAGTTTTCCGCTATCCTTTACTATTCCTTTCTTGGTCTTTCCGTCTTCGACTTCCCAATGGACAGACCTGTCTTTTCTATAACCCTCGGATGTTTTGACCTTTTGCCTTTCAATTTCCCAATCCGCCATGTCGATCTTGAAATACTCAATCGCCGCCTCGACAGTTGTAATACGCCTGCTTGCGACCACGATATTGATAAAATCCCGCCCAATATCAGCCTCGGCGATTTCCTCCTGCCGCGCGGTTGCTTTTTCAGGCGGGGGGAGTGCTTTTATGGATTCACGCACGGCGGTATCCTCCGCCTTGATATTGCTCCAATAAAATCGAGTGCCGACAAACGAACGCTTTAGTGTTCTCGCGGCTTCCTCCAGGATGGACTTCTCAGAGCGATGCTCATTCAGGCCGGCGAGCATTTTATCAATCAGGTATTCCCGCTCCTCCTGTGTCCATAATTTACCGGGCATATACCCCTACCCTCCCGGCGCGTCGACTCGCGGGGATTTATACTCCGCTTCGAGCGCGGCGATCTGCATACCCAACGCGCGGATCTGTTCTTGCAGCGCCGCGATCTGGGCGTGGATGGATTTTTTCTGCTGGATCAGCGCGGCGCGGGTCTGCCGGATATAAGCCTGGGACGATAAGGGGACATGATTGTCCGCGCGGTCGTGCGTGCCTTCTGGCGAATAAACGACCGGCGGCTCCTCCTCGACGACGGGAATATCGATTCCTGCGGTGGTACTTACGCCATTCATAAATATTTCTCCACTTTCTCCACGAATTGAATCGGGTCGAACGGATCGCCGATCATGCGGCGTTTCCAGTCTGAAATTTCCGCGTCAGACCGGGCGGCGCGGTGTAACAATCCAAGCGCGTCATCCTCCTGTAACAGGTCGAGCGGGTAGCGGAATAACGGCGCTACATCCTGCCAGCAGGCGACATTCTCATAATGGTCGAGTCGGCGGCGGAAATGCGTCGGCATATCCTCTGCAAACATGACACAGGGGATACCGCGCGCCACAGCCAGCCATGCAAATGTCTGATGGGCGATCACGACATCCGCCGCGTCCATCATTTGCGTGGTATTGTCCATTTTTCCATTGACGTATTCCACCCCCGGCATTTCATCCAGCCCGTTATCCGCCATCAGACCGATATATCTCACGGTGAGATGGATGTCGCCGCGTTTTGCAAGTTTATAAAGCCGGTCGAACGTCTCGCGGTTGACCTTGCGGTCGATGGGCGCGAACAGGACGCGGCGAACGGCGGGGCGGAGTTTGAACGTCTCGACGGGTGATAGATGCCAGCCCATCGTTTCAATCGGCTTTCCGTACCCATAGCGGCGCAGGACCTCCGCGTGATGTTCATTGACCACGAACTGCGCGGTCGTGTTCTCGAAGCCGGGATAATGCGCATTGATCAGGCTCGGGCGGGCGGCGTGAGGATAGACAAAGAAACGGCGGACTCCCCGCTTCTGCGCGCGGCGCATCTGCCCCGCCCTGCCGAGGACATCCGAGTCGGCAAATAGAAAACGGACGAAACCATCCGAACTCGGCTGCTCATGATGTACGTATTTTTGTTTCAGAGCTTCGATGATCGCCCGCCCCTTGTTCTGGTGGTCGTAGAGCATGAACTTCGACGCGATGCCGCGCGGGTCGTGGTTGACATGCGTTACCCGCCTGCATTGCCCGCAGCGGAAGGTCATCCAGGAGGTATTTTCTGCGATCTGCCGCGCCCGCCCGCCGCAATATCCGCAGGTTATAAAGCGCATTTGAGTCCCATCGCGGACAGCAGCCCGTCCGAGTGATCCCGCCATACCAGCGAGTCGCGCTCAAAGAGCGGCTCGATGCTTTTCAGCCAGACAGCCGACTCCAGCCAGGTATATTGAGTCGGGATGCCCTCGTAATCCGTGCGGAATGTGTCGGATCGGAATTTGTCCGCCTGGTAGATCGGGTAATCGTAGGCGTGATGCCGCGCTTCGTCCCGAAACATCAGGTCGTAGCCGATGGTATGGACCTCGTTGCAGCCCAGGATGCCGGCCCAATGCAGGCATTGCGCTCCGACCGTGCCGACATGCACCTCCGCGCCCGCGTCCTTATGTTTCAACAACCAGCCCGCCAAAAGCCCCAGACCGTAATCGCGGAAATGGAACCAGCGCGCGATCTCGTCCGTTTCGTAGCCCTGCCGACGGATGACAATGCAGTTGCTTTTATCCCGCACCCGGTCGATGGAACGATGCGAGACCAGCTTGTATTTTGCCCCGGTTTCACGGTGGAACATTTCGACGAATGCCTTGTCCGGGGCGCTGCCCATCTGCGCCATACGGTGAGCGCGGGTCATGTTCTCGGCGCAGATCCAATAATCCGCGTTTTGCACAAGCGCGTTGACCCCGTTGGCGATAATGACGACATCCGGCTTGACCTCCTCGCGCACATCCCGCCAGTTTTGCGCGGAATATCCGCCCAGGATGATAAGCGCCCGCCCGCCGCCAAAGCGGTCTGCGTGTTCCATCGCTGCGGCTGGATTATCGTAGCGGGGATCGGTGGGTTGGTATCTCATGGCTATCTAAACTCAAAGTGGCACATGCAGTTCGTCCTGCATGGCGTGTCATATATGCGCGGCAGAGTCCCGATACGAACCCATCCCAGGGCGGCGAGTTCGACGCAGCCCTCCTGCCCGTCTTGTGTGTGGCAGTGGTCCGCGCCGGGCATCAGCACGCGCCGCTCCGTTGTGGCGTCCGTGTGGAAAATATGCCCGTTGCGGCGCGCCTCCTCATACGCATCCCGCCCGCCAAAAGCATACAGGTCGGTGCGGCTGAGGAGTAATCCGTTCATAGGCTGGCTGCCCGTCTGTATATCGCGGGCGAATCCCGCGAGAAAGACAAGCATGGCGAAGATCCCCAGGGCAATCGCGGTCCTATCGTCATCGTCGTTATTGCCGATCCCCCCGTTGGCGACCAGGGCGACCGCAAGCTGCGAGGCTTTGACCATCGACTCCATTTCAGCCTGCCATTCGGGAAGCGTGATCCGCCTGTCCTGCAACCGCTTCGATATTTCGCGCATGGCGGCTTGGATATTGCGAAGGAACGGCTCGATGACCAGGGCGCGGAACCGCTGCGGGTCGATTGCCTGTCCGTTGCTTGCGTAGATATAAACGCGGCGGGTTGGGTTGAAGCGATAGGCGGGATCGCCCTCGATGATGTTACGGAAGGGCGGCGGGGCGTAACGTTTCCAGATCGGGACTGCAAAAGCAATATCCGCCTCCGTCACCTGCGACCCCTGCCGTAGGCGGCGTTCTGTGAACGGGATCGCCTGTCCGATTGGCAGCATTTACACCTCCGTCGGGGGAGTCGTATCGCTGACGGGCGCAAGCAGTTTTATTTCATCGTCCGTCAAGCCGGCCATGCGCGCGAAGTTCTCGACCGTTACCCCGCTCAGGGAGGCGGCGGCGTAGGACTCCCAGAACGATTTGAGAAAGGCGAGGCGGAAGGCTGGCGTCCGTTTCATTTCCACGATCTTTTCCGCGCTGTAGCCGAGCCGCGCCCATAGCGTTTCATCCGGGACTCCAAATTCCTTATGCTCGCGCAAGTCCTCGATGGTCTCGATCATCTTCCAGACCGTCTCGACCGTCACCAACTCGTCGTATTGTTTGGAGCCGAAGGCGTTATTGATTCGGCGGGCGATCTGCATGGCGGATTCCCATGAGTCGCCGAAGGATACCTGCCGGTTCATCGCCCGTTTTTTGAGCGCGTCCTTTTGTTCTTTGAGCGTTTCCGCGCTGGCGATCTGGGCGCTCGTGATGAACAGATTGGCGGGCGTCCCGGTGATCTGCGCGATAAAAATGATCTGGTCTTTCAGGGTGTTCATCAGCGGAGTCGGGTCGGAGCCTTCCCATTTATCTACCCCGACATCTTCCTTTGTCTTGTTCGCGTTGCCGTTGATCTGACCCGGCTGCAAATACAGCAGGTTCGAGCCGTCATCGGCGGGCGCTTTTCCGTCGGTGGTCGGATACATGCCCCACATCCACATGACGGGGAAGCCGAAGAAATCGCATGAGGCGAGAATATCGGCGTAGGTTTTATTGACCGCGTCCTGCGGGGGGAAGGCGTCCCAGGCTTCCGGGCGCTGCCCTTTGTTGGTGAAATGCACGGCGGGGATTCCGAGCGGCTTTCCGTCCTTTGCCTTCCACGCCTGGGGTTCCGCGAATTCCTCCCACTTGCCGGAGTCGCCCATATATTCCCGCTCGATGCGATCCGGGTAATAGATCGTGCGGCGATGCACCTGTACCACGTCGCCCTTTGTATCGAGCATGTCGGAGTAGAAATACTGGACGGCGAATTCCATCGGCTGCGAGATGTCGTTATTGCGGTATTTGACATACACCCCCGCGCCGGTCCCGACCGCTTCGTCCACCATATCGGTTGTGACTCCCGCGTCGGAATATTCCCAGGCGTTGACCTGCGCGTCCGTCCAGGCTTCATGCAGGACGATGACAGGGAGTTTCTTTTCCTCGTCCCAATCCAAGAGCAGGAAATACTCGCCGTCCCGTACCGCGCCTTCATGCGCCTCGTTCTGGAACATATCCAGTTTGCTTCCAAGCCAGACATTCCAGAAAAATTCCGCCTGTTCCTTTTTCCCGTCCTGATTTTGCGGCTCGTTCGTGTCGAAGCCCAGGACGGTCAACTCGTCCGTCAGGGCGGTGACGACGATCCGGCAGACATTCAGGCAAAAGCGCGTATCTGGATTGAGCGCGAGGAATTTCTTTTGCCTGTCCGTCAAGGCGAGGGGCTGGTTGCCGTCGTGATAGGCGCGGGCAAGCAGGACGCGGCTTTGATGCTCGCGCATTTCCTCCGTCCATGCCTCGTACATGGATATTTTGATCTGATCGGGTAGTTCAATGGGTTCCGTCATGATACACCTCGTTATTTGAACGAAAAGCCCCCGCCCTCTTTGGGCGCGGCGTCGTAATCGTAGCCAAGCGCATCCGGCGCGTGGTCGTTTTCCTTGACCGGCTCGTCCTTTTCCGGCTTCCAGATGTAGGACTCAAAATCGTTGACCGTATTGACACAGGACGGGTCGAACGTCAGGCGCGGGCGTTTGTCCGGTTGGACTTCCAGGTCGTCGCGGATGGCGTTGATGCGGTCCCGAACCCGCCCCTTGCCCTGTTTGACATCCAGACCGTTATCGCGCAGATCGGCGATCAGCCCCGCCGCCGCCGCGTCGCAAGTCCCCTTCCATGCGTTGTACTGGCGCGCCAGTTTGAGCGCCTCCGCCACGACATAGGACTGTAACTTATTGCGCTCGTAGAACTCGTGGAAGATGTGCCGCCGGCCGTCGTTATCCTCCCCGATGACCAGGATGACCGCAGGGTTGGTATATCCCTCGTCGAAGGCCAGGCGGAAGTTTTTATAATTCCCGATGTCCTGTGTCCGCACATGGACATTGGCGTCGAAGTTGTCGAATACCGCGCCTTCGGCGGTCGCCCAAACTCCCTCGAGCAGCCGCTTTCGGCGGATGCCGGTCAACGCTCCAAGTCGTTCCATCGTTCGCTCGCCCTGTTTTGTCAGTTTGTCGTCGTCGGTGTAAAGGGTGGGATTATCGCGGTGATAGCTGATCAGCAGGGACAATGCACTGGTTTTCTTCCTGAGCAATATCCAATGCTTTGACCCGCCCGGATTGCAGTCCCCGAATATTTGAGCGTGTGGATAAATCGCGCTGCGTCCTGTGACGCGGGTCGTCATGACCTCCCAATCCTCCAGCTTCAACTCCTCCGCCTGGCAGACTTGCACGAAATCACGCTCGCCAGAAAGTATCCTGTCCGGTTTATCCATCCCGGCGACCCAGATCACCGATCCATTGGAATAGATCAGCTTTTCCGGTTTATTATCCCCGCCATACGACTCGACCGGCGCGCCCTCGATGACTCGTTTCATGGTTTGATACACCGTGCCAGGAATGGAGGCGTAGGTCTTTCGCACGAGCGCCCCCTGCGCGCCGGGATATTTCAGGCAGATGAGATGAGCCTTCCAGCAGGCGGCGAGGGTCTTGCCCGTCTCTGCCGGCCCGGATAGGATCACCTCGGGGTCGTGGCTATAGATCAGGTCTGCCGCCGCGCCGCGCGGGGTATAGTCGGTCTCTTTCATATCTTCGGCGTATAGCAGTTGATACCGCGTCATCAGATTTTGTCCACGTCCACGCCGACACGCTTCCGCACAAGTTCGATTTCGCCGCTGATTTTCGTGTTATCGGTAAACATGGCGTGATACCTGCCAATATCGCGCAGGGCGGCGGCGGCGTCATGCAGTTCCACCCCGACCCATTCGCCCTCCCATTCCTGGGCATCTTCGCCGGTTCCGTCAATCCGGCGCTCGCGTTTTGTTTTTATTTTTTTTATCAAATGCAGATGGTTCAGGGCTTCCGGGTCTGAAAAATCAAAATAGATAAATCCGTCTTGGTCGATACGGATAAACGGATAATGGCTTGCCCTGGCGATGTCGCCCAAACGCTTCAAAACCTCAGCCGCGCTCATGGCGTCCTGATCGAGCCGGTATGTAATTTCCGAACGGATGTTAGGTCTTGCGAAAAACTTGGAAGCCTCCACCCTGGCGGATTCGTATTTCGCATCCTTGAAAACAGAAAGGTATGCCCGCGTCTGGTTCATGTTGCAGTCAAAATAGGCGTTTATCAAAGCCCAATCAGAATCGGTGTATTCAACTTCGATAAGGGTATCGCTGCCGTCTTTTGCGGGGCGCTGAACCTTTACGGTCTTTGTCTTTTTTGGCATTTCCTTCTTCCAGTTTGATAAAAACAGGAACGGCGGCAACCTCAAGGATCGCGCCGCGTTTCTTGCATTCCAATAAATTACCGATCTGCGCGATGTCGTTCTCGCCCAGATCGAGCGAGACCCGATAACCGCCATCCACCAGGGTCTTGACCTGGAAAACCTGGGCTTTGAATTTCAGCACGGCGGCTTTCTTGGTCATACTACCTCGCGCCGAGCAACGACCCTAGAAAAAAGCAGGCAAGGCATACCCCGGCCCAGAGCGCGTCACGCAGCCGGAACTGCATCTGCAAAATGGCAATCTGACGCAGGAATTTCCGCGCCCGGTTCCTATCGACCGCGATCTCGTACAAGGCGCGCTGCCCTACGTTCATCGGCTTCATTTCGCCGCTCTCTTTTTGCCTTCCAATTTCGCAATGCGGCTTTGGAGTCCCTGGATCCTCCGTTTGAGGGATATATTTTCATCCAGCACATCCTGGTATTTGTCTTCCAGGTCATCGACCTTGCTTCTCAGACTGTTATTCTCGTTCATCACTCGTTGGTATTCGTCCGCCGCCTTTTTCGCAACGTCCATCCATGTATTAGCCGCCTCCGCCTTGCCTTTCTCGCGGGTGATGCCAAGACGGTTGTATATCTCGTTGATCTCTGCGTCGTTCTTACGCCTGCCCGCCTGAACGGTGTAATACGAGACGGCGAAGGAGCCGAGTATCCCGATGATCGCGGTAATGACCCCGAAGATCGCGGCGATCAGTTGATCGCTCATGAGCGCCATCCGCGTCTGTAATAAAAGCTGGTGATCTCGGTCAAAAGCATAATGCCGACGACGAGCCGGGAATAATAGCGGGCGGATTCGATTGGCAGGGTGGGAATGGTCGCCAGGGCGAGATACAGGCAGGTCAGGATCATCCGGGCGGCGCAATGCTCATATTTTCGTTCTATGGCGTGGATGATCGTGGAGACCGCCGAGAGGATGACCAGAAGCCATGAGGTCGCAAACAAAAGAATATCCATGACAGCCTCCATATCCCCCGCCCTATCGCCGCGACTTTGGAATCTCGCGGTCGAAATTGGCGGGCGGGGTTATGGTACGGACCCGCCGTTTCCTTGCGCGGGGAGCGGGCGGTTCCGGGTGTACCCGACGTTATCTGTCCGCCGGTTTGGGAAGGTTGTCGTGCATGTAGTTCGCGGCGAAGGTCAGAAGCAGGGCGTTGACCATCTTCATCAGTTCTGGATCGAAGCCGTCGAGGACGGACAGGTATTGCGTGATGTCCACTTTGAAATAATACGAGACGGCGAAGGCGACGGCGGCGGCAAAGATGAACGAACGCTTATCCTTCAAATTGAGAACGGGGAATTTGGCTGTGACCATGTTCCAAAAGGTCTTGAGCAGATCGATCCCCTTTTCGGAGGCAAGCCCAAGGGCAAGCAGGGCGGCGAGCAGTTTCAAAAGTTCGACCAGGATTTCCATTTTGTGTTTTCTCCTTATGCAACAAAAAAACCCGCGCGTCTTTATCAGACACAGCGGGCTTTTCGGCTCAGGCTGTCTCACGATCCGCCGAGTGCATGGCACGAAGGGCGGCGCGCGGGTATTTGAATGTCGTACTTATTTTACTACAATTTTAGAATATTAGTTTTCTTAGGTAACGGATTAGCTCACCTGCGGGGCGGGTTATAGCCACACATTTCACATTTGCCAAGAAAGCCAACAATACCCATGCCGCATTCGGGACAGTACGTAGCCCCGTCAGAGTGCAGCGGGTGTTCGGCGGATTTCTCATACCAGTGTTCAAACGATATGGCAAATCTTCCAAAATACAGAGTAGTAACTTCGCCGTCAAAATGTTTTTGAAAAAACGGGCTGGCAGGAATATTGAATTTCCATACCTTGATTTCTGTCCTTTTCCAATTCACAGCAAACTCCTTTCAATCCGCCGAACGGCTACATTACCTGCGTGGTGGCGGGCTTGGATTCCGCTTCTGACGCTGATACTTCTGAGGCGGGGAGAATGTCGCTCGAAGCGGCAGACTCCCCAGCGTCGGGTGCAAGCTGTGTTAGACCCCGCACATGGTCGCGGCGATAGTAATAATGCCACTTGCTCGAATGACCGTGAGAGACGGCATCCGCATCGCCAATATCCACAGGCTCAAAACCTAACTTGCGCCACTGTGCTGCTGTTTTATATTCATCGTTCGCGCACTCAATACGCAAAACACCAGGACAATTATCCGCGCTTGGCTTGGAAGCAAATTTCCATTTGCAAACGCTACATGACCAAAAGCCATCATTTCTGCGATAGGGTTGATGTTTGTGTCTCATAACCTTTCCTTTCACGAAGGGGTCTAACGGCGAGCGTAACCAGCGGGTGGGAGGGTTTGGATCAACTCTCAGCGGAGAGCATACCCACCCGTCTGGTTGACGCATTGTTAGTTTGCGCTCCTGCGTGGGCGACCCACTGCACCAGGACGCAACGATTCGATTTCAGACGGACGAAATAACCACTGATTTGTTTTCGGCACTTTATAGCCTATGCCGAATTGCTCATGTTTGATTTTAGCAATAGCACGAACACGGCGAACACTGACATCTAATTGTTCGGCTACATCGTCAACGGTGAGTAGGCTCAATAATGCGTAACTCTCGCCTGCTGAAAATGCAACCTGTGCAACCTGTGATAATGCTGTTCGCAATCGCGTTTCGGTCATCGTGCCTGCTCCGTTGGGGAGCAGGCTTTCTACCAGATTATTTATTCGTTGCTCATAGAGTGAGCGGGCTGATTGCTCGTCCATTATCTGATCTCCACGCGATACATAACAGAGTCGTCGGATGTTCGGCAAAAACAAAATCTGTTGCCATCAACATACCCATAACCATAGTAATTTGTATTACCACGAATGATTGAGCGCCACTGCCAATGACGGTTTCCGATGCGCTCATTTTCACGGGCATAGCGTAAATCCAACATAGTCAACGGTTTGCCTTCACCACCCATGCGGGGGAGCAAATTTTTATTTTGCAGGCGTTTGATTTCGTGAAATGCCTGTTCCGTTCCGCCGAGATGCTCGATCAATTCATTCATAGCATAAACTCGAACGCCTGAATAATTGCCAGAAATCGCAACGGCTATGGGCTGATTGGTTCGTGAATTGAAAATGGTTTGTGTGTTCATTGTTTATCTCTATTTTGGGAGGGTTTCCCCTCCCAAAATTTCGTTTTTTGTTATCCACCGCATTCTGAGCAGGCGGGTTCACCGAAAAATCCGTGACCAGTTGCAGGCATTCCGCAGTAATGACAGGCTGGCTGGCTGGCTGATTTGAGTTTATCAATCAGTTTGGACGCCAGTTTTTTGCTGAGATTGACATCGCCCGTGTAACCGAGATCGTGCAGGTATGCAACCTGTTTCTCTGTGGCGCGTTCTGGCGCACTGCATAATTCAACGTTGTTGTATCCACCGAGACCGCCAAACATGCCAGTTTCGGTATTCTGGTAAACAACACCAGGATAGCGTTGCCAATCGGCGGGGCGATTGTCATCAACACATTTGAGAATGGTTGTTTCGTTCGCCAGTTTGAAATATTGTCCGTTTGTCAGTTGTTCAGCGATCATTTTTATCTCCTGTATTTGTTGATGTTAGGAACCGTTCCTAACTGTTGGAGATATTATACCGACATCGGTATAGTTTTGTCAAGGGTAAACAGGAAACTCGTTTACTCGGATTTTCACGCAACCGTGAGCATGGGACAAGAAAACTAACGGTTTGCGTTACCTGCGTGTGGGCGGGCGTGGATAAG
>CAZKZS010000055.1:0-1387 GCA_964557285.1 uncultured Anaerolineae bacterium
GCCTTTGGGATGTGCCAGGATTTGACGTGCCAGCATATAAGCGTAGGCCAGAGCCAGTAAAGCGACTCCGAGAACCGACAGCACCATAACCCATTCAAGGTTGGTTGCATCCATATGTTGCATAAAATCTCTCCTTAAAGACTATTCATGTTTCTACACAGACGTATTTTTCCAGGCCTCTCAACGTGGAAGCCCGGCAGTTGGACAGGGGGTGTTCAATGAACAAGGAAAAAATGCGCCTGTTTTGTAATAGGCTGTATAATAATCAGACTATTCGATAACTATTTCCCTTCACTTGCCAGCAATTTCAACAGGCAAAGATTTTACCTCACTCAATGAACAAATGTAAAAAAACGTCTGCGGGTGGCATGTTAAAATTAAAGGAATAGAAAGGTCTATTTTGTATGATAACCGCATTTTTTACTGATGAACGTTTTTCCCTCCATACCCTGCAAGGGCATCCCGAACATGCAGGCCGCTTAGAGGCAGTGATTCGGCTGTATAAAGAAAAAGGTATCTGGGAGAATTTATTTCGGGTTGCGGCATCTCCGGCAACCGAAGAACAGCTTTTACGGGTTCATACTCCCCGCCATCTGGAAGTTTTAAAATCGGTTAATCAACCTGCCATGCTGGAAATGGATACCTATGCCGTTCCAGAATCCTATGAACTGGCGCGGCTGGCTGCCGGAGGGGTGCTGGCGGTCGTGGATTCGGTGATGCGCGGCGACGCAGCCAATGGAATCGCGGCGGTGCGCCCACCGGGACATCATGCCACGCCCGCCCGTGCGATGGGATTCTGTCTACTGAGCAATATCGCAATTGCGGCGCGTCATGCGCGGGCTGCCCACGCATTAGAACGGGTCGCAGTAGTGGATTTTGATGTGCATCATGGCAACGGCACACAGGATGCGCTGTATGATGACCCGACTATCCTGTTCATGTCCTCTCATCAGTCGCCGTTGTACCCCGGTACGGGCGCAGTGCATGAAATTGGACGGGGGGCAGGCAAAGGATTCACGGCCAACGCGCCGCTTCCCCCCGGCGTAGGCGATGCGGGGATTCAGGAACTGTACGAAAAATTCCTGTGGCCGCTACTACGCCGTTTCCAGCCCCAGTTGATTCTGGTTTCCGCAGGATTTGATGCTCACTGGCGCGACCCGCTTGCCAACCTGACGTTCTCGCTGGGGGGATTTGACCATATTTCACGGGAGCTTATCAAAATGGCGGAGGAACTCTGCGGCGGAAAAATCATCTTTGTGATGGAAGGCGGGTATGATTTGGAAGTTTTGAGTCACGGCTGGGTGAATATTGCCAACGCCCTTTTGGGCAGCAGCCAAATTAGCGACCCAATAGGCAACTATCACCAGAGCCGCGGCCTGCCGCCGGA
>CAZKZS010000055.1:1403-19759 GCA_964557285.1 uncultured Anaerolineae bacterium
GTTGAGGGTATCAGTATCTAAAATAATCGTTACCGGACCGTCGTTGAGGATTTCTACGAGCATCATCGCGCCAAAAACACCGGTTTCGACTCGTGTCACACCGTAATCACGCAGTCTGGCGGCGTAAAAATCTACCAGGGGGGAAGCCTGTTCAGGGCGTGCCGCGTCAATAAAACTCGGACGCCTTCCCTTTCTGGCATCGGCATACAGGGTAAATTGAGAAATGACCAGCACCCCGCCGCCTACCTCCTGAATTGACAGATTCATTTTGCCCATCTCATCCTCAAACACACGCAGTTGGGCGGTTTTTCTTGCCAGCAATTCGGCTTCTGCTTCGGTATCGCTGTGGGTTACGCCTACCAGCGCTACATATCCCTGCTCAATCGCCCCCACAATTTGCCCTTCTACAGTGACCGACCCGCGTGAGACACGCTGTAAAACCACTTTCAATGCTAATGTCCTTTCATGGAGGATATACTGTTCCAAGCCACGTTTTCGCGGAAACCTGTACCAGTGTGCGGGTGTTTAAATCGAATTTATAGGTTCCACCACTATAAACATTATCCAGCAGCAGTGCTGCACCGTCATCAATGACTGCCGCCACCCGCCAGCGCTGACTGGACGGCCCGATGAGGATTTCCTGCGTGCCATCGAAAAAATGGACGCGCATTAACACAAACTGCGCTTCTGGCGACTCGTCCTCCAGATTTTCCGCCTGTGTATAAAACGCATAGGGCAGCCGGATTACAATATCGCCCGCCTGCTGGTAGCGCTGCCCTACCGGATCAATCTCCTGATGGGTGCTGGCGAACAAATCCCACAGGTGAACTTTAAATCCTGCCGATGTCGATTCCAGACGCAGATAATACTGCCCACCGCCGCCAATGCCTGCCCCGCAGTCACATAAGGGTTCGTTGGGTAGATGCTGAAAACTCTGCTGGTCCGCAATATACACATACAAATCGGAATAGTCGTCAAAATAATCGGTCAGGCTGGGCGGAAAGGTGGGGAAAGCCCCGTCATAAAAGAAAAAATTGCGGTCATTAGAAAGGGCTAAGGGCATCAGTCGGCGCTGCGACGCGATAGTATTCCCAATTTCAGCAGGCAGGGGAATCACATGGCTGCCGTTGATGTCCGCGATATAGGCATGAGAGAGCCAATTGACCCCCGAAATAAACACCTCCACCCAGGCGATACTCTGGCCGTCCGGTGACAGCACCCAGTTCACCGCCTGCAACCCTTCCGCCTGCTGTGGAATAAATGGATGGGGGATAATCTGCCCACCGGGGAGGGCAAGCTGCACCTGCCCGTTGACGGGATTTTTAAAAATGACCCCGTTTGGGGTCAGAGTCAGTTCTTCCAAAACCAGCAGGTTCGGGAGAAATCCCTGAATCACCACAGGCGCACTTAAGCCAGAAATCGCATCTGTAAAATAAATGCTGGCGGTCTGGGCGGTACGGTCATGTTCAACAAACACATCTCCGGGCAGGGGCTGCTGCGCGTGTGCCAGCGAAAAAAATACGCTGAACGTTATCCATCCACACAGCAGCAGCAATTTCATCCCACCCCCAATTCCCGACGTACTGCTTCTACTACCTGAGGCAAAATTTCCCCCGATTTGCCCTGCAAAAACACACTCATACGGGGGGTCAATTCTGTAGGGGTCGGGTTCACTTCAATAACAAACGCGCCCTGATACAGCGCTTCAATAGGCAGGCGTGCCGCCGGATATACCACGTTGGAAGTTCCCACCAGAATCATCACATCACAGGTACGGGCAAGTTCAAAGGCACGGCTCAGATTCGCTTCTGGCAGCGCTTCCCCAAACCAGACCACATCCGGCCGCACTTTGCCTTTGCCACAATGAGGACAGGTGGGCGGGGTGTCCTGCCATGTGAGGTGAGTCAGGTCAACAGGAGTTAGTTCACCCCGGCAGTTATCCGCACATTTGTAAGCAAACAAACTTCCGTGCAAGGTAACGATATTTTTGCTTCCTGCCTGCTGGTGATGGTTATCGACATTCTGGGTAATCAGCGTCACATCCGGCAGCAGATTTTCCAAGTCAGCAAGCGCGTAGTGGCCGGGATTCGGCTGCGTTTTTTCTACCAGTTCGCGGCGATACCAGTACCAATCCCATACCAGTTTAGGATTGGCACGAAACGCCTGCGGGGTTGCCAGCATCTGCGGGTCATATTTTGACCACAACCCTTCCAGGGCATCACGGAACGTTGGCACGCCGGATTCCGCGCTGACTCCTGCTCCGGTAGAAATGACCAGTTTTTTGGCCTGTGCGACCCGCTTTGCCGCCTGCTGGATGTCCATCTATCGCCCAACCCACAACACTTTGATGTTTTCCGGCGAATCGGTCAACACGGCGCGGCCATCAAAAACCGCCTCACAACCAGTAAAAGATGACCAATCCAGATGTTTGTACTGTTCATGTCCGGCCTGCAAAATGACCGCCTTCACTTCTGGCAGCGCGTTCAGAGATACGGGTGTCAGGCCATAGTGGGCAATTTCATCAGGTGTATACAGGGGGTCATGTACCAGAGGACACGCCCCGACTTTGACCAGCGCTTCCGCCAGTTTAAAGGTTGAAGAAAACGCCGATTCTTTCACGTTGCCACGATAGGCCAGCCCCAGAATCAGAACGTTTTTACCCTGCAAACTGCCAACGGCAGCCTCTAATTTTTTCACCGCATAATCCGCCATTTCATCGTTAATCTGACGCGACAAACGCGGCAGGCGCATTTCGGTAGGCGGCGTCTGGTTGGCAAGAAAATACGGATACACCGGAATACAATGCCCGCCGACCCCGACTCCGGGTTGGTGGATATGGGAAAAGGGCTGTGTGTTGGCCGCCGCGATGACCGGATAAATATCGACGCCCACGCTATCGGCATATCGCGCCAGTTCATTGGCAAAAGCGATATTAATATCCCGATAGGTGGTTTCGGCCAGTTTCACCAGTTCGGCGGCTTCCGCGCTTGCCATCGCCCGCACTTCCGGCGCATCTAACACCGTCCGGTAAAATTCGCAGGCCATCCGGGTTGCTTTTTCGGTCAGCCCACCGACAATTTTCGGGTAATTGGTCAGGTCGGCAAAAATTCTGCCGGAAAACACCCGTTCCGGCGAAAACGCGACTTCAAAATCAACGCCTGCTTTTAAGCCGGATTCCTGTTCCAGAATGGGCGTTAACACCTGGCGGGTCGTGCCAACGGGCAGGGTGGTTTCATACAAAACCAGTGTTCCGGTCTGAAGCCCTCTGGCGGCGTCACGGGTGGCGGCTTTCATCAAACTGAGGTCAATCTCATGCGGTGGATTTTTCCCCACCAGCACCGGAACTACAATCAGCACCACATTGGACTTTTTCGCCGCTTCCGCTGTGTCTGTTGTCGCGCTGATGAGTCCTTTTTGGTGGGCTTCTACGATTCGTTCCTGCAAGCCCGGTTCTTCATCAAAATGGGCGCGGCCTGCATTAATGGATTCCACCACCTCCGGCAGAATATCTGCGCCGTAAACGCGAGCGCCTTTGCTGGCAAACTGTGCTGCTAGAGGCAGACCAATTTTTCCCAGACCGACCACACATACCTGATAGGTTTTCACGCTTTTTCCACCTCAAAAACGACGGGGGTTTCTTTTTGACCGGAATCGACCAGCGCCTGCGCCAGTTGCAGCGCCCGCAGGCCATCCCGTCCGGTGACACGCGGTTCACCGTTGGTTTTCACAGCCTGAATGAAATCTAAAATTTCGGCGCGAAGGGGTTCAGTCCGGTTAATTTTAACGCCCGTGATGTTGCCTTCACCCACCCCTGTTAACACACTGAGTTGATCCCAGGTGCCGGGCGCGTCATCATTTTCGTAAAAATAAAGCTCCTGAGTCAGGTAGTTGGCGCGGAACATGCCCAGCGCCCCCACGACGGAAAACTCACGAATTTTGGTTGGGGTCATCCAGTTAATATCCAGCACCCCGACCACGCCATTGGCAAAACGAATCATGCCGTTGACCATATCTTCGCGGTCCGTGTTGATGCCAAAAATGGTTTCTGCGGTTACACGCACGACGGGTTCATGCACAATCGAACACATCACATCCAGATCGTGTGTTGCCAGATCAAGCACCACGCCGACATCCCGGATACGCGCCGGAAAAGGCCCTACACGGCGGGCGGTCATCTGGAAAATTTTCCCAAGCGCCCCATCCCGTACCCGCTTGCTGAGTTCGGTGATGGCCGGATTATGCCGTTCGACATGCCCCACGGCCAGCACAACCCCCGCCCGGTCTGCCAGCTCAATCATTTCATAGGCTTCTTCGACCGTAGAGGCAATAGGTTTTTCGACCAGTACATGAATCCCGCGTGCGATAGCCAGTTTGACAATTTCCAGATGGGCTTCGGTGGGAACAGCCACCGATACCATATCCGGTTTTTCTTTATCTAGCATGGCTTCAATATCGCTGTAGGCAGGAACATGCTGCATATTCCCCACCTGGGTCGCCGTTTCAGGATGGGTATCCGCAACAGCAGCCAGTTGAATGTCATGGTTAATTTCTCGATAAACACGGGCGTGGTTGCGTCCAATTGACCCCACGCCAATAACAGCCGCTTTTAACATGATTCAATAACCTCGTTTATGACCTGTACCACGCGCTCCCGTTCGGCTTCCGTTAACAACGGGTGGATGGGCAAGCTCATCACTTCGCGGGTGGCTTTTTCGGTTTCTGGTAAATCAAGATGGTTGTAACCGCCCATTTTCTCAAAAATCGGCTGGCGGTGGATAGGCAGGGGATAGTACACCCGCACCCCGACTCCTTTTGCCTGAATTTGTTTCATAGCCTCATCGCGGTTGACCCCTTCTGGCACCCGAATCGTGTACTGGTGATAAACATGCGTCGCACCATCATGCACCACAGGTTTGATAACGTGCTTCAAATGGGTATCGTAGTAACGAGCATTATCACAGCGTTTGGCCGTCCACTCCGGCAGGTTGTCCAGTTGAATCAGACCAATAGCCGCCATAATATCAGTCATGCGAAAGTTAAAACCGACCATCTCATGGAGATACTGCTGGCTCATGCCATGATTCCGAATCATGCGGGCACGTTCGGCTACTTCATCATCGTTGGTGGTTAACATGCCGCCTTCACTGGTAGTCATATTTTTGGTCGGGTAAAAGCTGAATCCGCCTGTTCCCCATGTTCCCACACAGCGTCCGTTGAGGGTCGCGCCGTGTGATTGCGCGGCATCTTCCAGCAGAATCAGGCCGTGTTGTTGTGCCAGCGTTTCAAAGGCAGGCATATCCGCCGCCTGCCCATAAAGATGTACGGGCATGATCGCTTTTGTTTTTTCCGTGATAGCCGCTTCCGCAGAAGCAGGCTCAAGATTAAAGGTTTTCGGGTCAATATCCGCAAAGACGGGTTTTGCTCCTGTAAACAAAATTGAGGATGCGGTAGCGAAAAAACTGAACGACGGAATAATGACCTCATCCCCTGCGCCGATGTTGTTTGCCAGCATCGCCATTTGCAGGGCGGTTGTGCCATTGGTAGAAGCAACCGCGTGTTTGACGCCGATATACCTTGCAAATCGCTGCTCAAATTCCTGAACTTTTGGCCCCTGAGCAATCATGCCACTGCGAATCACGTCGCTGATGGCCGCGATTTCCCGTTCTCCCACATTGGGTTTAGAAATTGGAATGTTCATACATTTAACCTGATTTCCCGGTTACAAAATTGACAAATAATAGCAGCAGGCGGCTGGTTCGCATCCACATGCAAACGCTGGCCGCACGCACACACATAATCCAGCAGGCGCGCCGGATTTCCCACCACCAGTCCATAATCGGGGACATCTCTGGTCACAACCGCGCCAGAGCCGACCATTGCCCACTCACCAATGGTAATGCCGCAGACGATAACCGCATTTGCGCCAATCGCTGCCCCTTTTTTGACGCGCGTATAACTGATTTGCCAGTCGTCCGCCCCTTTAAGCTCCATTTCAGGCGTGACAGCACGCGGAATTTTGTCATTGGTGAAAACGGCGTGCGGCCCCACAAAAACCCCATCCTCAATCGTGACACCTTCATACACAGACACATAATTTTGAATTTTGACGCGATTGCCGATATGAACATGCTGATCAATATAAACACCGCGTCCGATAATGCACTCTTTCCCGATGACGGCGCCGGGGCGTACCTGAACCAGATGCCAGATGCGCGTGCCTTCTCCGATTTGTACATCCCCTTCGACCACTGCGGAGTCGTGAATTTTCATGAGTTGCCTTCTACTGTAATCCTGAAAAGTTCAAAAATACCGTCTGTCCCATCACTGACAGGCAGACGTTCACCCGTCTGGGCATCATATAGCCCAACTTTCATCATATATTCCCCCGGGGGTAAATCCTCTGGCAGAGACAGTTCAAACTGGTCAAATACCCATTCAAATTCACGCCATTGGGATGTAGGGAAAGTGGCCTCCCGTCCGGCAAGACGATCCATTTGGGCGACCAGTTCCCCCGATTGCATACTAAAAAGATGGTTAAAAACTATATAATCCCTGTCTGGTGCGCGGAGGGCTTTCCAGTAAAATTTGTATTTTAAGGGGTTTCCCGATTGGACAGTCTGTGCTTCCAGATCGTACCCATGCAGCAGAATAGTTTCCCCATAAGGGGCATCCACAATGACCTGAGGCCGAAAAGCCAGCATAATCAGGCGGTCAGGGCCGGCGTACTTTTCCCCTTCAAACTGCGCCAACACTTCTACTTCGGCATCAAAAATGTCCTGCAATTCGTGACCCGCGTAATAGCCGCCATACTCTACCGATGTTCTATCCGCTACCAGATAATAAAACCCCTGATTTTCCCAATCCTTTGGGGAACGGTCATTCAGCCGATACACCCGTTCCGCATTAAACCGTTTTGGATTTTCGTATCCGTTGGCTTCCCAGAATTCGTAGGGGATATTTTCAACCGCAATGCCGCTGCCTTCCTGAGCATTTTCGTTGAACCAGCGAACGGTTTCGAGCCGCGTGTCTGGTTTGGTAAATTCGATATTTTGTGTCCATGCTTCTACCGCCAGGGGTAGCAAAAGTACAGCCGTCACCACAGCGCCCGCCATGCTGGAATACTGAATCAGCCCATACAGACCCACTGCCCAGAAAATCAGCAGCAGCACCATTGCACCCATCAACTGACGGCCTTCGGTTACACGGTACAGGCTGAAAGCCAGCAAGGTAAGCAAACTGCATATCCCAAGTGCCAGCAGACTAAGCGAGTCAAATTGATGGCCGCGTTTTAGAACACCATATCCGATGCCAAAAAGGACAACCGGAACGGCAACATCCGGGAAAAAGGCGGAAAAAATTTCAAAATTCCGTTCCAGACGAGTCGGCACGGTCAGGGGAAATTGATTAACCATCGCCCGAAATTCAGGGGAATCCGGCGAAACCCCCTGCTGCTGCAATACCCGCACTTCGCCTTCCAGATGGGCGGTATGATTCAGGTAATCGTAGTAAAAATCCGCGCTGGAAACGCTGCGAACTGCCAGGTACATCAGTGGGAGTCCCAGAATCGTACTGGGTAAAATCACCCGTGTGACCAGATAACGGGGGGAAGCCCGCAGCAGAAATACCAGCAGCACCAGCGCAGGCAGCATTAACACCGTCGCATAATTGTATTTGCCAAGCGCCGCCAGAATCCCAAAAACCGTCGCAAAAACTAGATGTCGATAGGAAAAACGGCGGTAGGCTTCCACGGAAAGCCACGCCGATGCGGTAAAAAACATCAGTCCCGCCCCATCCGCCACGCCGCGCTGCCCAAACATGACCGTATCCGGCCAGACGGCAAACAGCAGGGCAGCCAGCAGCCCTACCAGAGGAATATGAGTTACGCGGCGGCCTAAATGGTAAATAAACGTGATGGTCAGCAGGGCATATAACAGACTGAACAGCCGCCCAAGAAGGACTTGCAGCCAGAGAGGAACATCCCCAAAAAACAGCCGCAGCGCCCCATGAGTCAGCGCGATTTCCCACGAGCGCAGGGGCGGGTAGTTGGTCATGTCGTTGATACCCAGCACGTAGGATTGTATCCCGCCCGTGTTATAGACGGAAATGCCGTTATTGATGAGGCGAGTTTCATCCCCATGAAAAAACCAGGGCAGTGTCCAGACCAGACCATGAATACGAATCACTGCCCCAATCAGGAGAATCACCACAAGCACAACCTGGGGGGTTCTCCAGCGTTTTTTTAAGGAAAGTGCCTGTCCGTTCATCGACCAGCATTGTAGCCCAACGTAGTAAAAGTCTACAATGCACTTTCCTCACGCTTGCCTAACGCCGAATATAACTTGATGAGTCGAGCAGAGAGGGAAAAAATGTCATAGTCGCGGAACATCCTCGCCTGTGCCGCCGGCATTTCTGGCGGATTTGTCAGCGTATCCAGCCAGACCTGAGCCAGTTTTTCCGGCTCATTAGGTAGGACAAGCTGCGCGGAAAAATCCTCCCGGAATAAATCCCGCACACCGCCTACATCGGTGGATACCACCGGCACGCCTGCGGCCATGGCTTCAATTAAAGAAACGGGTGTGCCTTCGTTGTCAGAAGTAATCGTGACCAGATTCACATCGGCATACACCGGAGTCATGTCCTGAATCCAGCCCGTAATCGTGACTGCTTCCTGCAATCCCCATTCATGGATGTGCTGTTCAATATCCTGCCGCAGTTCTCCATCCCCGATAATGAAAAATCGCACCGCCGGACAGCGCTCATGCACCCACCTGGCCGCCTGCAAAAACAGCAGATGATTTTTAATTGGCACCAGCCGCCCCACCACTGCAATGATGGGCGTATCCGCAGGCAGCGACCATTCCCGCCGGAAAATACCTTTTTCCAGATGTTTAAAGGGCTGCAAATTTAAACCCAGGGGAATCACCTCAATTTTATCCGAAGGCGCAACCTGATAGGTTTCACTAAGTTCAGTACGAAGGGTGTCGCTGAGAGTGATGATTCTGGAAGAAATTCTGGCTGAAAGCCGTTCCATCCACAAAAAAAATTGGGTGTAACGCGGGCTGAAGTAGCCATGAAAAACATGCCCATGAAAGGTATGTACCCGCACCGGAATCCGTGCCAGCCATGCCGCCCACCGTCCCACAAATCCGGCTTTGGCAGTGTGGGTATGCACCACATCAGGCCGATGCTGGCACATCAGACGGTAAAGCTGCCACAGCGTTTTGAGGTCATAGAGGGGGGAAAGCTCACGACCTAAAGTAGGCAAAATAATCGACTGAATCCCTAACTTTCGCGCAAGATACTGCATATCTCCTTCGTGCTGGCCGACCCTGCCATGGACCAGAATGACCTCAACACCATGTTTTTGCAATGCATCCACCGTTTGCAGCACATTCAGCGCCACACCGCCCACATTCAGCCTTGCCACAATCATCATAACTTTCATGACCGCATCACCTCATGGTATAAAGCGGCAGTTTGTTCAATCATACGCTGAGGGGTGAATACCGTTTCTAATCGTTCGCGTCCGGCCGCACCCAGCTTTTGCGCCAAATCGGGGTTATCCAGCAGCTTTTTAATGGCCTCTGCCAGCGCATCCGAATTTTGTGGGGGAACTAAAATGCCTGTTACCCCATCTTCTACCACTTCGGGAATTGCGGATACCTGGCTGGCAACAATCGGTAGGGCTTGCGCCATGGCTTCCAGAAAAACCAGCCCAAACCCCTCCCAGAGGGACGGCGCAAGGAAAATCTCAAATTGTGTCATCAGTTCCTTAACATCATGCCGCCAGCCCATAAAATGAACATGTTCTGAAATACCAAGATTTTTTGCCTGCTGCTCCAACTCGCTTCTTAATATCCCATCCCCCACAATCACATACTGTAAATTCGGATAAAGGGGCAGCAGCTTACGGACTGCTTCCAGCGCGTAGCGAATGCCCTTTTGCGGCACAAGTCGGCAGACTGACCCGATGAGTCGGGTATTTTCTCCCTTTTCCATCTTCAAAGTGGGCAAAGGAGTCAGCCCGTAATAAATCGTCCGCACCTGTTCCGGTTTTGCGCCTTCTATGTTCACTAAAAACTGGCGAATCGCCTCTGAGATAGCAATCCCCCGATGGGTCAATCGCCAGAGAATCCGGCTGCGAATTTTAAAAATCGGGTGGTGACGGAAAGGGTCATCGTTATGGCTGGAATTGACCACTACAGGTACACCCGCCAGTTTTGCAGCCGGAATCGCGTAGGTTTCGGCGTGTACCAGGTGGGTATGCACGATGTCCGGTTTTTGCTGGCGTAAATAGCGTACCAGCCTGAAGAAAAAAATGGGGGCAAAATTGCCCGGCATGACCCACCGTTCAATTGGGATGCCGCGTTTTTGGGCTTCTAATACGATGTCCTCTGCTAATGTGTCCTTAGAAACCCACAGCAGCAAACGCGCATCAATCCCCTGTTCACGTAATCCGGCCAGCAGAATCATCAGATGATTTTCTGCGCCGGCTAAGCCAAGTCCCTTGAGAATATGTAATACCTGCATAGCGGCGCGAATTGTAGCACAAGCATTGAACAATCGCCCTATTACGGACTCCTTTCTTCGGATAAGCTAGATATTTTGAGGAGGTCAGCATGTGCGGAATTGCAGGAATTGTTGATTTCAAATATCAGCAGGCGGCACGGTATATCGGGAAAATGGCGGACACGATAGCCCATCGGGGGCCGGATGATGAAGGATTCGCCCTGTTTCAGATTTCCACTGGCGACGTTCGTACCGCACGCGGTAAGGATACCCCACCCGAACTGGCGTATCTGCCTGCGATTAGCACTTTAAAAGAATATGCCTGTGATGCAGCCCTGGCGCACCGCCGCCTCTCGATTTTAGACCTCTCCCCTGCCGGACACGGCCCATTGACCACCACCGACGAACATCTGTGGATTACCTACAATGGTGAGGTTTACAACTATATTGAACTTCGCGCCGAATTAGCAAAATTGGGGCATGTTTTCCAGTCGGGAACAGATACAGAAGTCATCGTCGCGGCCTATCGCCAGTGGGGAACGGACTGCATCCCGCGATTGAACGGCATGTTTTCCTTCGGGCTGTGGGATAGACAAAAAAATCGGCTGTTCTGCGTGCGTGACCGATTCGGAGTCAAACCCTTTTATTATTACTTTAAGGAAGGGTATTTTGCCTTTGCTTCCGAAATTAAAGCGCTGATTGCCAACCCGGAAATTCCCTGCTGTGCGAACTCAGAAAAAATTTACAACTATCTGGTAAATGGCGCGATTGTCTCCGATGAGGATACCTTTTTTGAAGATATTCATCAGCTTCCGGGCAGCCACGCCCTGACTCTGGATGCTGATGGCACATTTAAAGTCTGGCGTTATTATGATTTTGAATACACCACTCAATTCACGGGAAATTATTATCAGGAGCAGGTGGAAGCCTTCCGTGAACTGCTGACCGATTCTATCCGGCTGCGGCTGCGAAGTGATGTAGCCATTGGCACATCCTTAAGCGGCGGGTTGGATTCATCCAGTGTGGTCACGCTGGCAAATAAACTGCTGCAAGAAGAACAGGGCATCCGGCGGGATGTGATAGGCGACCAGCAGCGTGTTTTTTGTGCGGTTTATGAAGGCGAAAAATTTGATGAAAAGCCGTATATGGATACGGTTATTGCGGAAACGGGCGCACAGGGCAATTTTACCCATCCCACCGCCCAAAAATTGTGGCAGCAGTTGGAGCGCCTGGTCTGGCATCAGGATGAGCCGTTTAATTCCACCGCGATTTTCGCCCAATACTGTGTGATGGAACTCACCCGCCAGCATGGAGTCACGGTGCTGCTGGATGGTCAGGGCGGGGATGAAGTGTTAGGCGGCTATCATTTTTATTACGGGTACTATCTGGCAAATGCGCTGCGAGCCGGACGCGTTGACCGTTTTGTGAAAGAACTGCGCGGGGCGCGTGAGATTGCTCATGTTCCCTGGCTGCCCACCCTTGCCATTACAGGCTACAACCTTGCACCTTTACCCCTGCAAAATCTGGGCTGGAAGCTGGCAGGTGCAAAAATGCAGTCCAACAAGCCCATTTCACCGGAATTGATTGCGCCCGATTTTCATTCCAACGGCACACAGCAAATCAAACACAACGCTTATTCGACGCTGGCACAAAAACTCTATGATGACGTGTGGAACACCAATTTACCCGCCCTGCTGCGTTATGAGGACCGAAATTCAATGGCTTTTTCGATTGAAGCGCGTGTACCCTTTTTAGATTATCGGTTGGTGGAGTTTGCTTTTTCTACCAGCGCCGACGCCCATATTCGGGACGGCTGGACAAAGGTGCTGCTGCGGGATGCAATGAAAGGTCTGCTGCCGGAAAAAATTCGGATGCGGCGGGATAAGGAAGGTTATACCACCCCCCAAACGCGCTGGCTGCGGGAACTCACCCCGCAGATTAATGACCTGTTTCGGCAGCAGGAGGTACGCTCGAAAAAGTATCTTTCTCCTGCCGCCATCCGAAAATTGCAATCCCATGATGCCCATCAAATTAGCGGGCTGTGGCGGCTGGTGAATCTGGAGGTATGGCTGCGTGCCTTTAACCTTCAATAAGGGATGGTTATATCCCGTCTGTATCCTGCTGGCAGTTGTATTCTACTTTGCCACACAAAATGCAGACTATCCACATGCTGAAAGCAGTTATCTGAATACTCGTTATGCCCGTCATCTGGTTGAAGGGCAGGGATTTGTATACAACCCCGATGAAAAAATTTTGCTTACGTGGTCGCCCTTGATAGCTCTAACTCAGGCGGTCGTGTCTTTGCCTATGGGCGAAGTCAAAAATCCTCCTGAACTGCTGCTGCTGGTGATTATGGGCGTCGGGGCTGCCGCGCTGATACGCCTTTTTTTACGCGAAGGCTGGAAATGGGGCGCAGTGCTGGCCGTTGGTATCTTCCTGGCGGCAAGTTTGGGTGGGGCGGCCTGGTGGCTGGTTGCCTTTTCACTGGTTGCTCTTGATTTTGCCAGCATGAAAAAGTGGCCGTTTGCCGCCTTGACCGCCGGACTCATGGCCTTAATTTCGCCGCTTGCTTTGATTTTTATCCTGCTGCTTGGGGTGCAGGCGGCTCGAGAAAAACAAAGTTACTGGCGCTGGGTCGGATGGCCTGCCCTGCTCTGGTATGGGTTTGCCATCTGGTACTTTGATGATTTACGCGGGCTGGAGCTTGCGCCACTGGTAGAAGCGCCCCTTTCAACAGGTATTTTTTTTGTTCTGGGTATCGGGATCATTTTTTGGGCGGGACGTTATCAGGCATCTTTTTTGATGCAAATTTTTATGGTCTGGGCGGTCAGTTACGGCCTGCTGGTGCTGCTGATAGCTGTGCCGGAGGTTCCAAAATCTGTGGATGTGCCGGAACAGATTGGCAGCAGCGTCGGCTACTGGGGCGATGATGAGCAGGCATTTGATATTGAGGGAACTGCCTATCAGATGGAAGGGAAACGCGACCCACATCTCGCTGAACTGCTTAAAACTGGCTCGTTTGAGGAGGTCCTGCTGGCAACCGCGCCCGATTTTTTGCTGCCAGAAAATAAAAATTTTACCCTCCCGACTTCCGCACCCATTCAAATTCTGAATTACAGGGAGGAAAATGGCATCTGGCGGCGGGATTCAGAGGTGTTCCCCTGGCAGGAAGCCCGGGAGGTTAATCTTGACTTTGGGCCGGATATGCTGCTGAAAACCGTCACCATCGACAGAACACGGGTAGAGGCGGGCGGACTCCTGCGGTTGCAACTGGATTGGGAGCTAAAAAATGGATATACCCCCGTCTACGATGTGCTGTTTATCCTGCAAATGCTCAATCCGCAGGAGGCTGTACTGGGAGGGGTCGAACAAACGTATTCCCCCGAAAGCTGGAAACATTTAAAAAAAACCACCTATCATGTTGTGCCTGTGAGTGAAGAAGCACAGCCGGGGCTGTACGATGTCTTTCTGATTGTGGGATATAACGGCGGAACGCTGGCAAGGCATGTGCTGACCAGTGTCAAACTGCCTGCCCCTACGGAAGTCCCATTTACCGACCCCGCGCTTGCCAATTTTGATAACCAGGTTGAACTCATGCAGGCAAATATCACACAGGAAGGCGAAAATTTACTCGTCAATTTAGTATGGCGGGCGCAAAGTACATTTGAGGCTGATTATACCGTGTTTGTGCATCTGACTCCGGTGGATGATGTTCAGCCTGTGGCACAGGGAGATGCCCCTCCGATGTATGGAACATCCCTCTGGGAAAAAGGGGAAGTGATTGAAGATACTCACACCCTCTCTCTGGAAAATGTGCCGTCCGGTCAATATGTAGTACGGGTCGGCTTTTACCATACAGAACGCGGACGGATTCCCCTGGTGGAAGGTGGGGATTCGGTTGTCATCGGAGAAGTGGACAAGTAACCTCTCAGATGTCCCCCCGGACGGGCGTCATGGTCATGGTACGGGTTTTATAATCCGCCGGAATACTCACAAAAATGCGTGTTCCTTTGCCGGGGGCGCTTTCAACTGTAAAGTTCCCGTTCATCCGAAGGGTGCGTTCACGCATGGACTGCAAACCCAGATGCCCCGGAAACAAATCCCGCACTTCAAATCCACTGCCGTTGTCGGACACTTCCAGAATAATGGCAACACTTGTCCGTTTGATGGACAAATTTACTTCAGTAGCCTGAGCGTGTTTGATCGTATTGTGCAGGGCTTCGCGGGCAATCCGATATAGGGATTCTTTGGCATCCAGAGGAATATCGGGTTCATTACACAGGTCAACATTGACCTTCAGACCGTGCCGCACCTGCAAGGCCGCCGCCTGTTTGGATAGTGCCGTAATCAGCCCTTCGTTTTCCAGCGATTCAGGTCGCAGTTCAAAAATTAAAGCACGCATTTCCGTGAGGCCGCCTTCCGCCAGCGAAAGCACATAATCTAGCGGCTCATGCAGGCGGGCAGGGTTGCGATCCAGCAGGGCGCGGGCGGTACGCGCGCCCAGCGCGATTCCATACAGCGCCTGAGAAACCGAGTCGTGCAGTTCACGGGCAAGGCGGTTGCGTTCTTCTAAAACAGCCAGTTCCTGCGCCTGCGTATACAGACGGGCATTTTCGATAGCAACGGCGGTTAAATCGGCTAGAATGCCCATCACCCAGATGTCCGATTCAGAAAAATAACCCGCCTCACTCGACTGCACATCTAGCACCCCGATAAATTTCTCGCCAACCACCATCGGCACGGCCATTTCTGACCGCGCATTGGGCAGGGTGGGCGAGAGTTCATAGTCGGAACTGGCGGCGATGTCGTTAATAAACATCCCTTTGCGGGAGCAGGCAGCCTGAGCAATCAGCGAGGTTGCACAATTGACCGCTACACGCACAGGCTTGGCTTTAACGCCCGTCGCCTGCACCAGTTCATCCCGATGCTCATCCAGCAGGTAAATAAAAATGTGGTATCGTTCAAAATTGATGCGTCCAAGCTGCACCACTGTATCCAGCAGTTCCTGGACATCCAGCAGACGGGACGCCGCCGCGCTGACTTTTGCGACGGTTTCCAATTCGTGCGCTCGCTGCCGTTCCACCAGATAGGCGCGGCGGGTAGCAACAACGGCGGAGGCGGTGGGTTGAATCGCTTTAAACAGCGCCCGCATTTCCGGGCTGAAGGTCTGGGGTTCTGTCCAGACAAAACTCAAGATGCCGTGCCACTGGTCGCGGGCTTTTAAAGGGATGTCGATGACGGCGGGCGCTTCTCCGGCCAGAGGCATCATCGCAGCCTGTTTGACCTCAATACGCGGGTCGGTGAATACATTTTCCACAAACACCAGTTCTTCTGGATTCTGGTGTGCCATGTGCAAAAAGGGAAGTTCATCAATCCGATAGGTGAGGCGGGGCAGTGAGTCCAGTGGGATAAAAGCATCCTCTGAGCGCAGCGCCACAATTTCAACTTCTGTCGCTGTGTGATTTTGTCCCCGTGCATAACTGAGGCCAGAAAATTTTGCGCCGTAACGCTCCGCCAGAATAGACACTGCTGCCAGAATTTCCTGCTCATCTCTTGCCTGCGACAGGGCAGCGTTCACCTGGGCTAGTGTTTCGGCCTGCTGCCGGGAGGCTTCGGTTTCCGCCTGCAAACGGATGCGTTCAAAGGAAGCGACCACCAGTTCACCAATGGCGGCCGTCAAGCGTTTGTCCCGTTCGGTATATTTACGGCGGCTGCGGCTGTGAAAGGTCAGCGCGCCGACCCAGCGATTGTTAATCCACAGGGTGGTCCCAATAATCGCCTGTGTGTCCATTGATTCCCAGTTTTTAGCCGTGACCGGATCCACACGCGGGTCAGACCAAATATCTTCAATAACCCAGATTTCATCCTTCGGCATCACTTCGGTAATGGGAAAGGCCGATTTGGGGTACTGCTGACCCACATAGGGCAGTTCTTTTCCGCCTTTGCCAATCATGGCAGCCACTTTTAAATAAGAGGCTTTGAGATAATCATAGTTTTCCCAGACGGTGAGAATCACCCATTGAGAAGCCGCGTCAATACTGGCAACCGCCCGCACAATTTCCTCAAAAGACCTGGCCGCGTTGATTTTTTTGCTCATCCAGTACAGAAAGTCGCTTTCCTGGCGGGCTTCTTCTTCTGCAAGGTAAGCGCGGCGGCTGGCAATGACGGATGAGATAGGCTGGATAAGCTCTGCGTAAATATATTTTTCCGATTCTGAAAAAACATGGGGCGTATCCCAGTAAATAGTCAAAATCCCTTTGTAGCCGCGTCCACTATATAACGGCAGCATGGCAACCGCACGAGCAGCAGCATTTTCCTGCACGACCTGACGATTCTCCTCAGAGAGACGCTGGTCGGAGGTTATATCTTCGATAAACAGCACCCGATTGGGCTGATGAAACCACCACTGGTTAATGCTGCTGTCCTCAAAACTGACGGCAGCATGTTGGTCTTTGTCAAAGTAATGAGCGCGGCCATCCTTATAAATGGCAGCACTGTAAGACTCATCTACTCCATTATCAAAATTGACGTAGGTTAAAATCATCCCGTAAACGTGATAAAGATTCGCATACAGGGCAACCGCTTCCAGAATTTCAATTTCGTTCGTGGCCTGAGACAGCGCCGTATTTATCCGCAGCAGATGTTCGGCACGGGCGGCGCGTTCGCGGTTTTCTTCCAGCAGGCGCATCGAGTCAATGACCGGCGCGATTTGCTGGATGAGCGATTGATACACCCGCTTATCCTGTTCAGTGAACTGGTAAGGGCGATTCCAGTTAAACACCAGCAGCCCAACCCAGCGCCCGCGATTCTTCAGAGGCAAAAAGGCCGAACTGATAATCGCGGATTTATCGGAGGTGGAATATCCCATTACATCCGGCGAAAGCGAAATCAGGAACGGGGTATCCGGGCTGTTTTCCCAAAAATCCGCCGCATAATCTACCGTTTGAAAGCGAGCGCCAATGCCCATTGGCACGGCATTTCCGGCGGTCCACTCGGCAATCAATTCAGCCCATTCGACCTTACCAGAAGTATCCGTAAACAGGTAGGCCAGCAGTCCCGCCGATGCTCCACGTTCACGGGCATAAGCGCTGGCCGCCTGTAAAAGTTCTGCTGGAGTCGCAGCACGGGTAAGTTTATGAGAGGCTTCATATAACAGGTCAATTTCATTTTTGGCATTTTCGAGTTCTACAGCGCGGCGCTGCGTCTGTTCAAACAACTGCGCCGAATCAATAACTGCCGCCGCCTGCTGCTGAAGCGACCGGTAAATACGCTGGTCACGTTCTGTAAACTGGTAGGGTTTGCTCCAGTTAAAAATGAGGATGCCAATCCAGCGCCCCTGATTATTGAGGGGCAAAAAAGCCGAACTTGCGATGTGATAATACACCGCATTGGTTCGCATGGTATCGTTAAATAAATCGGAATTAAAGGAGTCAGAAATTAATACCGGCTCATCGGAGGACTTTTCCCAGAAGGCGGTTGCATAATCTGAAACCGGAAAACGGTTGCCTACCCCCCAGGGAACACTCGGCCAGATTGTCCATTCCGCCGCTAGCTTTGCCCATTCTAGTTCGCCAGCCGCATTGGTATACAGATAAGCCAGAATCCCCGCCGTTGCGCCGCGCTCACGGGCATAATCGCTGACCGCTTCCAGAAGCTCATCGGGGCTTAAAGCGCGGGTCAGTTTATTGGAGGCCGCGTATAAAATATCAATTTCGTTTTTTGCATTTTCCAGTTCAAGGGCGCGTTTCTGGGTTTGCTCAAACAGACGCACCGAGTCAATAACAGGGGCAGCCTGCTGTTGCAGCGCCGTAAAAATTTGAAGGTCCCGGTCATCAAACAGGTAGGGA
>CAZKZS010000056.1:0-19717 GCA_964557285.1 uncultured Anaerolineae bacterium
AGGAGTCGGAGAAGCGGCGGTTGTGCCGTATTATGGCGAAACTCCGCAGCGTGTTTTAAGTTATGTTCTCAGCCCGGAAGTTCAAAAAGCCGTTGATGACTTTTCCATTGACAATTTGCAACTGCCCGCCGGAGAGTCCAGCGCGGCACGGGCGGCGGTAGACATGGCGCTGCATGATGTGTGGGGCAAACAGCAGGGGCAGCCGCTTTACCGCCTGTGGGGATTGAATCTCGCCGACTGCCCGCCTATGTCCTATACCATTCCGATGGCAGATGATGAAGCCACCTACTATCAGATGCTGCAAGAAAAATACAACTCTCCTCTGATTAAGCTGAAACTGGGGAGCGGAAGCCTGGAAAAAGACCTGTGGATGGTCAAAACAGCTGTCGCGGAAATGGGCAGTATCCTGTGTGTGGATGCTAACAATGCCTGGACTGCTGACCAGGCGCTTGAAATTATCCCGCAGCTTATTGACCTGGGGGTGAGTTTTATTGAGCAGCCCGTAGGCAGGTATGATATAGAAGGCTGGCGTAAAATTGCGTCTGCGCTGCCCAAAAACAGACCACCGCTTATCGCTGACGAATCGGTGCAGGGGGTGGAAAGTATTTCCACGCTGGCAGGGATGGCCGATGGCATTAACATCAAACTGGCAAAATGCGGCGGTTTATTTGCAGCACGGCAAATGATTCGGCAGGCGCGGGAACTGGGCATGAAAATCATGCTGGGGTGTATGGTTGAAACGTCGGTTGCGATTACAGCCATGTCTCATCTTGCGCCACTGGCGGATTATCTGGACTTGGACGGCAATCAGCTTTTAAAACATGACCCCTATCGTGGGTTGCGGGTGGATGAGCAGGGCAAACTAACGCTGCCGGATACCCCCGGATTAGGAGTTGTCCCCCATGTTGAATGAAAATTTTTCCTACTGTGACGGGGTTTTGTGCTGTGATGGAGTTTCCTTAGATGCAATTGCGGAAGAAGTCGGCACACCCTTTTATGGATACAGCGCGGCACGAATCCGCAGTAATGCCCGCCAGATTAAAGAAGCCTTTACCGCATTAAATCCAACGATTCATTACAGCCTGAAAGCCAACGCCAACCTCAGCCTGATTCGGCTTTTGCAGGGGGAAGGCGTCGGCATGGATGCGGTCAGCGCGGGCGAAATTTATCGGGCGCTGCAAGCAGGTGTTCCGGCGGAGAATATTGTTTTTGCGGGGGTCGGCAAAACAGCAGATGAAATTCGCTACGCGCTGGAAGCAGGAGTCGGCTGGTTTAATGTGGAAAGCGGCGGCGAACTGGCATCCTTAAACCAACTGGCGGGGGAAATGGGCAAAACCGCAACGGTAGCGCTGCGGCTGAATCCCGATGTGCAGGCGCAAACCCATCATCATATTGCTACCGGACACGGCGGCGCAAAATTTGGCATGAGCGCGGAAACCATCAAACGCACGCTGGCGAATCGGCGCGATTTTTTGCACCTGCGGATTCAGGGACTCCATCTCCATATCGGCAGCCAGTTGGGGCAGGTGGATGCGACGGTAGAAGCGGTCAAACGCGCTCAGGCACTGGCCGAACCCTATTCGGATATTCGCACGCTGAATATCGGCGGTGGTTTTCCTGTACCCTATACCGAAAATGACCACTATCCCACGCCGCAGGAGTTTGCGAATGTGCTTGTGCCTCTGCTGCACGGCTGGAATGTCAAACTTGAGCCGGGGCGGTTTATCGTTGCCAATACGGGGGTGCTGGTGATTTCGACCCTGTACATCAAAATTCAGGAGGGCAGGCGGTTCATTATTACGGATGGCAGCATGACCGAACTCATCCGGCCTGCCCTGTATGAGGCGGAACATCCGGTGTATTCGGTGCGGCAGTCAGATGAGCCAGCCGCCGAAGCAATGGTCGTTGGGCCGGTATGCGAATCAGCGGATATGCTCAGCCGGAACGCGGTTTTGCCGCCGCTTGAACCCGGCGCACGGCTGGCGGTGATGATGGCCGGAGCGTATGGCATGGTCATGGCTTCCAATTACAACATGCGAACCCGCCCGCCAGAAGTGCTGGTTGAAAATGGAAGCTGGCGGGTCATCCGCCGCCGCGAGACCTGGCAGGATTTGGTTCAGTTTGAGCAGAATCTCCCCCTTTTGGGAGAGAGACTTTCTGATGAATCTCCTCTATAGTCAGAGAAGTAGCAACCCGAACAGAACTGCACACGTATACACTGTGAAAGAAAAAATGAGGAGGAGGCACATGACTGAACCCTTTATCCGTGTTAAAAATCTGGTGAAAACCTATGCAACCCCCGCTGGACCGTTGAATATTCTGCGCGGGGTTGATCTGGAAGTGCATAAAGGTGACTTTATCGCGCTGATTGGTCCCTCTGGCAGTGGTAAAACTACCTTTCTCAACATGCTCACGGCGATTGATACCCCCAGCAGTGGGGAGATTACGGTTGATGGGGTCAATATTACCCAGGCGCCGCAGCGCAAACTCACCAAATGGCGGGCAAAAAATATCGGCATCGTGTTCCAGTTTTTCCAACTGCTGCCGACCCTGACCGTACTGGAAAATGTGATGGCGCCGATGGATTTTGCCAATGTCTGGAAACCCGGTGAACGCAAACAGCGTGCGATGGATATTCTTGACCGTTTTGGCATCAAAGATCAGGCGCATAAAACACCGGATATGCTTTCCGGCGGTCAGCAGCAGCGTGTCGCGCTGGCGCGGGCGCTGGCGAACAATCCGAAGCTGGTGGTCGGTGATGAACCTACAGGCAACCTTGACCGGATGAGCGCCAAAAATGTGTTTAATGCGTTTAAGGAAATGGCTGACCAGGGTTCAACCGTGATTATCGTGACGCATGACCGCGAACTGGTGCAGAATGTCCCTAAAATCTTCGAGTTAAGCGACGGCATGATTGGCCGCACCACGCTGGAAGCCGCCGCCCGCCGTCGTACTCAGGAACTCCAGGCGCTGCGTCTGGCACACGCGACTAAGGAGGGCTAAGACCATGAACAACGGAAAAAATAACAAACCTCTGATTGCGCTGGAAAATGTGCGAAAAGTATATAAAACCAAAGCCGGCCCTCTGGAAGTTCTGAAAGGCGTGAGCTTTAACGTTAACGCGGGGGAATTTGTGGCGATTGTGGGACCTTCGGGCAGTGGCAAAAGTACCCTCATCAACATGATTACCGGAATTGACCGCCCGACGGATGGTGAAGTGTATGTGGCAGGCGAACGCCTGACCTCCATGGGCGAGAATCAGGTCGCCAAGTGGCGCGGCAAAAATGTGGGAGTGGTGTTCCAGTTTTTCCAACTGCTGCCAACCCTGACTGTTCTGGAAAACGTGATGATGCCCATGAACTACGTTGGTACGTACAAAGGGGAGCGCAAAGAACGCGCCATGCAGCTTCTGGAACTGGTTGATTTACCTGAGGTGGCGCATAAATATCCAAGCCAAATTTCCGGCGGTCAGCAGCAGCGTGCAGCTATCGCCCGCGCTCTAGCCAATGACCCGCCCCTGATTGTGGGGGATGAACCAACGGGCAACCTGGATACTATTTCTGCGGGTATTATGTTTGCCCTGTTTGAAGAACTGGTTTCCAATGGAAAAACAATTGTCATGGTCACGCATGATAAAGATTTAGCGGGGCAAATTCCGCGTGTGGTCGAAGTGCGTGACGGGCGTATTCTCAGCGAAGATGATGTTGACCAGCGATTAGTACAGCGCTAAAGGAGCATGGGGTGGAAATTGTCGAACGTGACGAAAGCGGTGTCAGCATATTTGTCCTGACCGGACGGGTAGACAGCAGTGGTGCGGTTGAACTCGACACGGTGCTGCACCGGGCTGCCGCCGAAGGCAAACATAACATGATTCTGGAAATGTCTGGGGTCGCTTATATGAACAGCGCCGGACTGCGGATTCTGGCTGATGTAATGAGTACCAATCGGGAACACGGCGGCGATTTGCGTCTGGTCGGTTTAAATGACCGGGTGCGCCGTGTGTTTGAAATCATTGGCTTCGATAAATTTTTCCGCGTCTACAACACCGTTCTGGAAGCCATGGAGGGCTTCTAAGCCGCACTCCTCACCGCAGGCGGCGGGCGTTACACCTGGCCGCCTGTTTTATCTCCGCTTTTCATCAGGCGGCCAATTGATTACAATCCTGCCGCCAGTAGATGCGATTGTGTGAATGAAACTCTCCATTATTATTCCGATTTATAACGAAGAAAGCACTATTGCCGAAGTGCTGCGCCGGGTGCGGGAAGTGCGGCTAGAAGGCATTGAAAAAGAAATCATTGTGGTGAATGACGGATCAACCGACAGCAGCAAGGAAATTATTGGCCGCGAAATCGAACCCTATCAACATCAGATTTTGGCGCATCATTCCCTGATCAATCTGGGCAAAGGGGTAGCGGTACGCTCCGGTTTTGAACTGGCTACTGGTGATATTATCATTATTCAGGATGCTGACCTTGAGCTTGACCCGAATGAGTATTCCTCACTGCTTGCGCCCCTGCTAGCAGGGGAAACCTCCGTCGTTTATGGGTCGCGTTTTTTGAGGCAGAATGAAAAAATCTCACGGTATACCCGTCTGGGCAACCACATCACGACCACGATTGCTAACCTGCTTTTTGGGGCGAATCTAACAGATATGCACACTGCTTATAAAGTGTTTCGTGCAGATGTGATTCAAAATCTCCGGCTGAAGGCCAACCGCTTTGAAATTGACCCCGAAATTACGGCGCGAGTCCTGCAATCCGGTCAAAAAATTGTTGAGATTCCTATTGGCTATAACCCGCGTACCCCCGCCGAAGGTAAAAAAGTGTCGTGGCGCGATGGTATTATTGCCATTTTAACCCTGCTGCGTTGTTTTTTGACTCCGCCTTCTAAAAAATAATCCTCACAAAAATCAATGTTTGCGTCTTGCGAGAGTCCTGGTTTAGGATAGGTTTAGCGAATCAAAAGCTGAGGAAATCCATGAGCAAAAAGGTTTTACTGGTTGAAGATGATTCCACCATGCGGAAAACGCTGGTATATAACCTTGAAAAAGAAGGCTATACGGTCGTTCAGACTGGAGATGGGCCGGAAGCGCTGGAACTTGCCCGCGAACATACGCCGGATTTAGTGGTGCTGGATATTATGCTACCGAATCTGGATGGGCTGTCCATCTGCCGGATTTTGCGGAACGAGTCGGATGTGCCGATTGTGATGCTCACTGCCCGCGATAGTGAAGTTGACCGGATTGTGGGGTTGGAAATTGGCGCGGATGATTACATTGTGAAGCCGTTTAGTCTGGGGGAGTTTCTGGCGCGGGTGCGGGCGGTACTGCGGCGAGCGCCCTCCACTCATGCCGTGACCGACCAACTTGAATCCAGCGATTTAAAACTGGATTTAATTGGTCGAAAAGCAACCCGCGACACGGAAGAACTGCGCCTGACTCACAAAGAATTCGATCTGCTGGCGATGCTCATGCGGAACAAAGGGGCGGTGCTTTCTCGTGATTTGCTGCTGGAACGGGTGTGGGGATACGAATACAGTGGTGAAACCAAAACCGTCGATGTGCATGTGCGCTGGCTGCGTGAAAAAATCGAAGACGACCCCTCTCAACCGCGCCGGATTGTGACCGTGCGAGGGGTGGGGTATCGGTTTGAGGGATAAACATGGAGGTGGTTCTGGGCGGACTCGTGCTGCTGGCGGTTGGATTTGCTGCCGGAATGTTCTATGCACGCGCCGAACTCCGTATTCTGGGAAAACGCATTTCGCAGCTTACGGATGATAAACGAAAACTGTTAGATAAACTTGATCAGGCTTCTCATCTGCGTGACCAGTTGATCAGCATTTCTCAGGATGCCCTCCTTGTCTGCCAGCCGGAAGGAGAGCATCGTATCCTTTTTACCAATCCTGCCGCCGAAAAATTATTTGGATACGGCCTGCTCAATAAACCTGTAACCTCTGTCACGCAGCACGACGACTTGAATATGCTGCTCACGGAAATTTACAGTCCTGACGAAGGGGATCTTGAGCAGCTTGTGGAATTTAAAGGCCGGATGCTGCGGGCGCGGGTGGCTACCCTGACGGAACTGGAAAAACCCGTCCAGGTACTTACGCTGCGGGATGAAACCGAATTTATTCGTCTGATGCGGGCGCGGCGGGAAATGGTCGCCAATATTTCTCATGAACTTCGCACCCCCATTACCGCTATCAGTCTGATTGTCGATACGTTATTAGGGGATGAAAGCGCTGTTAAAAAGTCCAAAACACGCAAGATGATTAAAAATATCAAGCGGCAGATTGACCATCTGGCGCAGCTTGTTCAGGAAATGCGCGACCTATCGCTGATTGAATCCGGTCAGATGCCCGTGAAACTCATGCCAACCCCGCTTTTACCGATTGTGCAGGCCAGCATCGACCCTCTGCTGTCGCTGAGCGAAGATAAGCAGCAAACGATTTCAGTCGCTGTGCTGGAGGACTGCATGGTACTGGCCGACTTTCAGCAGGTGCAGCGCGTGATTAAAAATATCGTTCATAATGCCATCAAATTTGCCCCTGCTGGCGGTTCGATTAAAGTCAATGCGGCTGTTGCGGAAAACTGCGAAGAAGTTACCCTGTCTATCTGGAATAATGGCCCCGGGATTCTTGACGAACACTTACCACGTATTTTTGAACGGTTTTATCAGGCGGATAAAGCCCGCAGTGACGGAACAGGATTAGGGCTGGCAATTGCACGGCATATTATTCTCTCGCACGGTGGGCGAATCTGGGCAGAAAGCACCCTCCATGAAGGCACGACTTTTTTCTTTACCCTCCCCCTGGCAGAAAATCTTTCTGTTTAAAGAAGTTTAACGCTTCTATTACCAAAGGTTAAATGCAACTTAGGGGTAGTTTTATCTGCGTCGTTTAAAGTTCCTTTGGATACTAAAAGGGAATTTAGGATGCAGAAAACAAATCGTATGTGGGTAAGCGTGGTTCTGGCACTTGTCCTGCTTATGCCTGTGATGGGCGTGATGGCACAAGAAGCTACCGAAGAACCAGTGTCAGAAACCGTCGAACTGCCGGAAGTTGACCTGCTTTCCGTCACAGGGGACATTATCACCGCCGGAAGTTCCACTGTTTACCCCCTTAGCACCCGCATGGCTGAACGTTTTGAAGAAGAAGGTTACATAGACACCATCACCGTTGACAGCATTGGCACAGGGGCGGGTTTTGAGCGTTTTTGTGTGAACGCAGAAATTGATATTGCCAACGCCAGCCGCGCCATTAAAGAAGATGAAATCGCTGCCTGCCAGGAAAACGGTCGTGAACCCGTTGAATTTCGGGTAGGGACGGATGCGCTGGCTATTGTGGTGAGCGCTGAAAATGATTTTGTGGACGGCCTGACGATTGACCAACTGGGGCGTATTTTTGGCGGCGAATATACCACCTGGGATCAGGTCAACCCGGACTGGCCTGCTACCCCGATTGTGTTGTTCAGCCCCGGCACGGACAGCGGCACGTTTGATTATTTCGTTGAAGTTGTGATGCGTCCGTATGCCGAAGATGTGCTGGGAGTGGTGAACGATGAAGCCACTGAGGACAATGAAATTGCAGTTGCGGCAGAAGCGGCTATTTTAGGCGTAGAGGGTACGCAGTTCAGCGAAAACGACAATGTGCTGGTCGAAGGGGTGCAGGGCGACCCCAACGCGATTGGCTACTTCGGTTTTGCCTACTATGAAGAAAATGCCGACGTGATTCGGGTTATTCCGGTTGAAGGTGTTGAACCAAATGAAACGACTGCCGAATCCGGTGAGTACCCTCTGGCGCGTCCGTTGTTCATCTACTCCGATGCCACCATTATGCAGGAAAAACCACAGGTCGCCGCATTTATCAACTTTTACCTGACCACCGTCAATGATGAAATTTTAAGCGTAGGGTACTTTCCTGCCAGTGACGAGGCCCTGAATCAGGCTCGCCAGAACTGGCTGGCAGCCATGGGATTGACCGAATAATTTACGTTAGGGAGAGGGAAATTCCCCTCTCCTCAATTTTTGCCCGAAAGGAAAATGATGGAACAGCAGCAAATAATCCGCGTACCTTATCCTGTAACTTCAGAAACACAGCCATTGGATTTAAGTTACAAAGTGCGGCCAGGTGAATTTTTTGTCCGGCTTTTTCTCTTTTTATGCGGTTTTATCTCTATTTTTACGACGCTGGGTATTGTGTTTGTGCTGGGGGAAGAGTCGATTCTGTTATTTACAACCGAATATGCCGGCCGGGATGGATTACAACGGCTGAATGTGCTGGATTTTCTGACGGGGACAAAGTGGCAGCCGAATATCCTTGAAATTGGTATCTGGCCGCTGCTGACTGCCACGCTGGTGACTTCTTTTATTGCGATTTTTATTGCGCTGCCCCTGGGATTGGGGGCGGCCATTTATCTAAGTGAATATGCCTCCTCCCGCACCCGCAGCGTTTTAAAACCTGTGCTGGAAGTGCTGGCGGGCATCCCGACGGTGGTTTACGGATATTTTGCCTTAACGTTTGTGACGCCTCTACTGCAAAGCCTGTTAGGGAAAAATACCATTGGGGTTTATAACATGCTGTCGGCGGGGATTGTTATGGGGGTGATGATTATTCCTCTGGTTGCTTCCCTCAGCGAAGATGCCCTGAGTGCCGTTCCCCGCGCCCTGCGAGAAGCGGCTTATGGGTTGGGGTCAACCCGCTTTGAGATGACTACCCGCGTCGTGCTGCCTGCCGCGACCTCTGGCATTGTAGCCGCGCTGATTCTGGCAATTTCGCGGGCAGTGGGTGAAACCATGATTGTCGCTATTGCGTCCGGCGCGGGCCCCAATTTTACCGCCAATCCGACCAAAGCCGCCGAAACCATGACGGGATACATTGCCCGTATCAGCACAGGAGATTTGTCGTATAACACGCTGGATTACAACAGCATTTTTGCGATTGGGCTGACCCTGTTTTTTATTACGCTTATCCTGAATATGATTAGCCGGCTGATTGTGAATCGTTTCCGTGAGGCTTACGATTAGGCATGAACTTACAAAACGAACAGGTTTTTAAAAGGCATTTGCAAAAACGCCAGAGGATTGCGCGGGTCTGGAATTTCATTTTCCTGCTGACCATCGGCGTCGGGATGCTGGCGCTGGTATTGTTGTTTTACAATATTATCCGCCAGACCGTGACCCTGATTGCGGTTGAAAATACTGTTGAGCCGCAAACGCTGGCAGATCGCCCTCTGGATGAGCTTTCTGAACAGGAACTTGCTGCCATCCTGAGCGAAAATATCAGCGAAAACCGCATGAAAGTGCTGATCTTAAAAGATGTAGTAGGGGCTGAGCAGCAGGATTGGGCGGCACTGAATCAGCAGCCGCTAAAACAGGTGCTGGACTCGGATTTATATCCCGACGAACTGGCCGACCTGCCTTTTAAAGACCTGGAACTGGCACAGATTGTTTCCATTCTTCAGAACGGCCTTTCCAGAGAGGGATTGCAGCGTACAGTGGTGGATGAAGTGGTTCAGCCTGTCGTGGTCGATAGCTGGACGTTGAATGAAGCGCTGCTCAACCGGAATGAAATTGAACGCCAAAACGCGGAAAAACATCCCAATGCCGAAATTTCCTGGAAGGTCTGGCTGAATTTTGACTTTCTGACCACGCCGATGCACAGCCGACCGGAACTTTCCGGCCTCCGCACGGCCGTGATGGGGTCGCTGTGGATGATGCTGGTGACAGTGACATTTGCTTTCCCGATTGGGATTGGGACGGCCCTGTATTTGGAAGAATATGCGGCTGATAACTGGTTCAACCGTTTGATTCGACTTAATATTAGCAATCTGGCAGGTGTGCCTTCCATTATTTATGGGATTCTGGGGCTGGCGGTGTTTGTCCGGTTTCTGGATGAAGTGACCAGTGGGAGAATCTTCGGACTGGTGGACAATGAAGCTACCGTTAGCGGACGCACCATCCTATCCGCCGGACTGACAATGGGGCTGCTCATCCTGCCCATTATTATCATTAGCGCTCAGGAAGCCATCAAAGCCGTACCCCCTTCGCTAAAGGAAGCGGCGTATGGCATGGGCGCAACCAAATTGCAGATGATTCGCACCGTCATCCTGCCCAACGCACTGCCTGGCATTTTAACCGGAACGATTCTAGCGATTTCGCGGGCATTTGGAGAAACTGCGCCGCTGGTGGTGGTGGGTTCGATTACCCGTATCACGGTTGACCCACAGGGGCCCTTCTCCCGTTTTACGGCTATTCCCATTCAAATTTATACATGGACCTCTCAGCCTCAGGATGAATTCCGCAGTATTGCCGCCGCCGCTATTCTTGTCCTGCTGGTGATTCTGCTCTCGTTTAATGCAACCGCAATCTTTTTGCGTAACCGCTTCAGTAAAAGGTGGTGAGTGATGACCCTCAAAAATGGAAGATTTCCTGTCGCTATTGAGCTTAAACATCTGCATGTGTATTACGGCAGCTTTCTAGCGGTGCGAGATGTTAATATGCAAATCGCGCAGCGTAAAATTACCGCGCTGATTGGCCCTTCCGGTTGTGGCAAAAGTACCGTGCTGCGGGCTTTGAATCGGATGAATGACCTGGTAGCCAGCGCCCGGGTAGAAGGCGAAGTGCTTTTCCGGGACCAGAATCTTTACAGCCCCTATGTTGATCCGGTGGAGGTACGCCGGCGGATAGGAATGGTGTTCCAGAAGCCGAATCCTTTCCCTAAATCCATTTTTGAAAATGTGGCTTACGGCCCGCGTCTGCTGGGGGTTCGCAACCGTGACCAGCTTCAGGAGATTGTGGAACGCAGTTTAAAAAGTGCGGCCCTGTGGAATGAGGTTAAAAATGACCTCAAAAAATCGGGCTTAGCGCTATCGGGGGGGCAGCAGCAGCGTTTATGTATTGCGCGGGCGCTGGCAGTTGAGCCGGAAATTATCCTGATGGATGAACCCTGTTCCGCGCTTGACCCGATTGCCACGCTGCGGATTGAAGAACTGATGCGCGAATTGGCTCAGGCGTATACGATTGTGATTGTTACCCATAACATGCAGCAGGCCGCCCGCGCCTCCGATTACACCGCCTTCATGATGGTGCGCGAGGACCGGGCGGGGGAACTGGTCGAATTTGACCGCACTGATAACATTTTTAACCGCCCTGCCGATTCCCGTACTGAGGATTATATTGCGGGGCGCTTTGGATAAAAAAATGAGTGTGCGTAGGGGCGGGGACGATTCCGCCCTTTTTCTCCTCACCCCAAACCCCTCTCCGAAAATCGGAGAGGGGCTTACGCGGGCAGGCATCGCTCACTGCGTTCGCTTGTTCCTGCCCCTACAGATTTGTTAGGCGGGCTGGGCTTCCTGAATCAGGCGGCGCAGCACCGTTTGGAGAATCCCGCCGTTGCGGTAGTATTCAATTTCTACGGGGGTATGCAGCCGGACGGTGGCCTGAAAGGTTTTGACGCTGCCGTCTGCACTGGTCGCTTTAACCGTGACCTGCTGCATGACCTGAATGTCATCACTCAGCCCTTCAATGTCGTACACTTCTTCTCCGGTCAGCCCCAGGGATTCATGAGTCTGGCCTTCAAGGAAGGTCATGGGAAGGACTCCCATACCAATCAGGTTGTTGCGGTGAATACGCTCAAAACTGACGGCAAGCACCGCTTTCACGCCAAGCAGATACGTACCTTTGGCCGCCCAGTCGCGGGAACTGCCCGTGCCATACTCTGCTCCGGCCAGAATAATGAGAGGCGTTCCCTCGTCACTATATTTCATGGCCGCGTCGTAAATCGTCATTTCTTCGTTGGTTGGCAGATAACGGGTGATGCCGCCCTCTTTCCCCCCGACGAGTTGATTTTTGAGGCGAATATTGGCAAACGTGCCGCGTGTCATGATCCGGTCATTACCACGCCGCGCCCCATAGGAATTAAAATCACGCGGGTCGACTCCCCGGTCAATCAGATATTTAGCGGCGGGGCTGTTCAGGGCAATTGAGCCGGCTGGAGAAATGTGGTCGGTGGTGATGCTGTCGCCCAGTTTTGCCAGCACCCGCGCTCCGTTGATACTGGTAATGGGGGCGGGGGTGGGCGAAAGATTCACAAAAAAGGGCGGCTCCTGCACGTAAGTGGAGTTTTCATCCCAGCGATACAAATCGCCTGCGATACCTGCAATCGCGTTCCAGGTTTCGTTGCCGTCAAACACATTGCCGTACCGTTCGGCGAACATTTCCGGTGTGATGGAACTTTTCACGGCTTCTGCAATTTCCGCGTTGGTCGGCCAGAGGTCCTTGAGATAAACAGGCTGTCCGTCTTTGCCCATGCCAAGCGGTTCGGTGGTCAGGTCAAGGTCAACCGTTCCGGCCAGCGCGTAAGCCACCACTAACGGCGGCGAGGCCAGATAGTTCGCCCGCACATAGGGATTAATACGGCCTTCAAAGTTGCGGTTGCCACTCAGCACCCCCGCCGCTACGAGGTCGCCCGTCTGAATCGCCGTGACGACATTTTCAGGAAGGGGACCGCTGTTGCCAATACAGGTGGTGCAGCCGTAGCCAACCGTATGGAAGCCAATCTGATTTAAATAGGGGGTGAGTCCGGCTTTATCCAGATATTCCGTGACCACACGCGAGCCGGGCGCCAGACTGGTTTTCACATACGAAGGAACATGCAGCCCTTTTTCAACAGCTTTTTTAGCGACCAGCCCCGCGCCAAGCATCACAGAGGGGTTCGAGGTGTTGGTACAACTGGTAATGGCTGCAATCACTACCGCGCCATGTGTAATGTTACCATCCCCTTCTACCTGAACCGTTTTTTGAATCTGGTCTTCTTTCAGCCCAAAGCCTTTTGGCCCCACCGGAGCGCTCAGACTTTGTTCAAATTCCTTTTTCACATCTGTCAGGGAAACCCGATCCTGAGGGCGTTTGGGGCCGGCCATACTGGGGACAACGGTGCTAAGGTCAAGTTCCAGCGTATCGGTAAACACGGGGTCGGGCATTCCATCGGTGCGGAAAATGCCCTGTGCTTTGGCATAGGCTTCAACAAGCTGCACCAGCGATTCGGGGCGTGCCGTGCGGCGCAGGAAGTCGAGCGTTTCCTGGTCAATGGGGAAGAATCCCATTGTTGCGCCATATTCAGGCGCCATGTTCGCTATGGTGGCACGGTCAGGCAGACTCATGCTGCTGAGGCCATCCCCATAAAATTCGACAAATTTATCGACCACGCCTTTTTTGCGGAGCATCTGCACGACCATGAGGGTCAGATCAGTAGCGGTTGTGCCTTCGGGCAGTTTGCCGTAGAGCTTAAAGCCAATGACTTCTGGCGTGACCATATAATAAGGCTGCCCAAGCATGACGGCTTCGGCCTCAATACCGCCGACCCCCCAGCCGACTACCCCCAGCCCGTTAATCATCGTTGTATGCGAGTCCGTGCCGACTATCGTATCGGGATAGGCAACACCCTCTTTCAGGAACACCCCTTTTGCCAGATATTCCAGGTTAACCTGATGCACAATTCCGGTAGCAGGTGGCACAACACGGAAATTTTCAAAGGCTTTTTGCCCCCACGCTAAAAATTCGTAGCGCTCACGATTGCGTCGAAATTCAAAATCGGCGTTAATCTGCAACGCTTCCGGCGACGCAAAACTATCCACCTGTACCGAATGGTCAATCACCAGGTCTACCGGAATCGCAGGGTTAATCATACGGGGGTCGCCGCCCATACGTGCCATTGCATCACGCAGCGCCGCCAGATCAACCACCGCCGGAACCCCTGTAAAATCCTGCAAAATAACACGGGCAGGTTTAAACGGAATTTCGTGACGGGCAGGGGAGGCAGCATCCCATGTCGCCAGATTGAGAACATCTTCCTGCCGGACGAAAAAGCCGTCCACGCTGCGGAGCAGGGATTCAAGCACCACTTTGATCGAAAAGGGCAGCCGCGATGTATTGGCAAGGCCGCTTTCATCCAGCTTGCTGAGACGATAATAATTTGCCGTTAGACCACTCCCATAATGCAGGGTATCTAAGGCCCCAAAAGCATCCTGAAGTTGTTGAGCCATCAGTATTCCTAACTTTGAATCAAATTGGGTTTGGGCTTCCATTGTACCGCACTTAAAAATCCTGCTCAATCCGACCTCTGGTATAATTGGCGCTGTTGGAGTGAAATTGATGCTGTATCTGGTGGCTACCCCCATAGGAAATTTAGGTGACATCAGCCTGCGGGCGCTGGAAACTTTACGGTTGGTGGATTATATAGCAAGTGAGGATACCCGTAAAACGGGTCTGCTGCTGAAGCATTTTGACATCAAAAAACCGCAGATTTCGTTTTATGAACACAACGAAAAACGTTCCGGCCAAAAAATCATCTCGCTGCTGCAAGAAGGAAAATCAGTGGCGCTGGTAACAAATGCAGGCACGCCGGGTATTTCTGACCCCGGTTTTACGCTGGTGCGGCAGGTGATTGATGAAGGTTTAAAAATGACTATGATTCCGGGGGCGGCGGCGCTGGTGATGGCGGTCGTGCTATCTGGCCTGCCAACCCATGCGTTCACCTTTCGCGGGTTTCCGCCGCGTAAATCCGGCCCCCGCCGCCGATTTCTGGAAGTGGACAGGGACTCGCCGCATACCCTAATTTTTTACGAAAGCCCGCACCGGATTGTCAAATTTCTGGAGGATGCGCTGGCCGTGTATGGGGATAGACAGGCGATGCTGGCAAATGATTTAACCAAGATGTTTGAAACTTTGCAGCGCGGCAGCCTTTCCGCCCTGATTGAGTATGCCAGTCAAGCCGACCTGCGGGGTGAGTACGTGGTGGTGATTGCGGGCGCGGATTCTAAAAAACTGCCAGATGATGACCAAAACGATGACGATGAAGCCGCTTAAACTGCCCCATGGAACAGTTGACCTGCCCGTGTATCTGCCGGATGCGACCAAAGGGGTGGTTCGGGCGCTGGATAGTGGCGACCTGGAACGGTGTGGCGTGCAGGCGCTGGTCATGAATACCTATCATCTGATGCAGCATCCGGGGTCAACCACTATCAAAGCACTTGGCGGCCTGCATGAGATGAGCGCCTGGACTCGTCCCATCATTACTGATTCAGGCGGCTTCCAGATTTATTCCTTAATCCGCCAGAACAGCAAATACGGCAGTATTCATGACAAAGGGGCAAGTTTTCAGGTTGAGGATCGCAAGTATAACCTGACACCGGAAAAAAGTATCCAACTTCAGATGGGCTACGGATCGGATATTCTCATCTGTCTGGATGACTGCACCCATGTGGATGATGCCTTTGAGGAGCAAAAAAAATCCGTTGAACGTACTATTCAGTGGGCAAAACGTTCCAAAAAGGAATACGAACGGCTGCTGAAAGACAAAAAACTGTCGGAGGAAAACCGTCCGCTTTTGTTTGCGGTTATTCAAGGCGGCGACTACCTTGAACTACGGCGGCAGTGTGCGGAAAGTTTGCTCGATATTGGATTTGATGGATTCGGATATGGCGGCTGGCCGCTAGATAACGAAGGCCGTCTGCTGACAGATATTTTTGCCTACATTCGAGAACTTGTTCCGCCGGAATTTCCTCTACACGCGCTGGGGGTCGGTCATCCTGCCAATATTGTGGCGTGTGTGCAGCTGGGCTATCCGATTTTTGACAGCGCCATGTCTACCCGTGATGCCCGCAACGGGCGGCTGTATGTATTCAATGAAGCGACCCCAAATTTTTCCAGTAACGACTGGTTTTCCTACCTTTATATTAAGGATGACAAACATATCAAAACACGCACGCCCATTTCTGAATTTTGCGACTGCTGGACGTGCCAGCATTATTCCTCAGGCTATTTGCATCATCTGTTTGAAATCAACGACATGCTGCTGCCGCGTCTGGCTACCATCCATAATTTACGATTCATGACCCGTTTGATGGAATTGTTATGACCCTTGAATCGGTAGTTGAAGAAGTCCTGAAAAGCCCGAAGTACAAATCGCTGTGTGTGGATTTTGTACGTCGGGTTGCTTCACAGGAATATCCCAAATATACCAATGACAAAACGGCCATCAAAGCGGTGAAAAATAAGCTGCATCAGGTGGGCAGCGCTTATTTGGGCGGTTCAATGCCCTATTCCAAGTGGCTAAAGGGCTTGATTGAAGCGGATAATGAGGAAGCGCGGCGGGCGGTCTGCCGAAAAATTATGCAGAATCATGCCTCTACAAAGGAACGCCTGCCGATTTTAGATGACTTTTATCGGGTCACACTGGCAGATATTGCTCCGATAAGCAGTGTGGTGGATATTGCCTGCGGACTGAATCCGCTTACGATTCCCTGGATGCCGTTACAGCCTGATGCCGATTATTATGCATATGATATTTATCGGGATATGACGGATTTTCTTCATGCCTGCCTGCCGATTCTGGGGGTACAGGGTCACGTACAGGCGCGGGATATTGGGCAATTTACCCCGCCCGAAAAAGTTCATCTGGCGCTGGTGCTTAAAACGCTGCCCTGCCTGGAACAGGTAGATAAAACCATGAGTTTAAGCCTACTGGAGTCACTGCACGCGAATTACCTGCTGGTGTCGTTTCCAGTTCGCAGTTTGGGCGGAAAAAACAAAGGTATGGCCGCAACCTATGAAGCCTATTTTATGGAGCTTATCGCGGATAAAAACTGGCAAGTGCAGCGATATGAATTTACGACAGAACTGGCTTTTCTGGTGAAAAAATGATCGACGAAACCGAAATCGAAGCCCTCATTCAGGAAATCAAAAACTCCAAAAAATACCGTGATGTGGATATTTGTGAGGATACGATTCGGGATGTCCTGCTGACGGAACTTAAAAAACACAAAAAAACAAAGGATGCTGTGAAGGCTGCTCGCAAAAAATTGCACGGCGTGGTTGCGCCCTATCTGGGCGACCCGGATTATGCACGGGCAAAAGCGGACTTAGAGGCGGCATTTCAGACTGGAGATAAATCGGCTGTTAGACGTACCTGTGCAAAAATTATGGAATTTCACGATACTACACGGGAACGGCTGGAAATCATTGACACCTTTTACCCGCGCATTTTTGAGGTGACAGGGATTCCTGACCTCATTCTGGATGTGGCCTGTGGTTTAAATCCTCTGACCCTGCCCTGGATTGAACATGAGGTGACTTTTTATGCTTATGATATACACCAGCCGCGTGTTGAATTTTTGAATCATTTTTTTGCCCTGCAAGGCGGAGCGCATCAGGCAAAAGTGCAGGATATTCTGGTTCACCCACCGGAAGAATCGGGCAACATTGCTCTCCTGCTCAAAGAGCTTCACCGTTTTGAACGCCGCCAGCGTGGAATCAGTTTGCCATTGCTGGAAAAACTGAGGGTGAAATTTGTGGTGGTGTCGCTGCCTGTACGCGGGTTAAGTGGACGGCACGATTTAAAGGAAGGCCATCGGAATATGCTCTATCATTTGATTGAAGGCCAGCCCTGGCGTGTGACCGAAATCGAATTTCCCAATGAACTGATTTTTTGTATTGATAAATCCTGACCATGCACCGTTTTTTTATCCCTCCCAGCGCGATTCAGGAAAATTGGGTTACACTGCCCGCCTCCACTGCTCACCAGATTCGGAATGTTCTCAAAATGCGAACGGGAGCATCCATTATTGTGCTGGATAACCAGGGATGGGAATATGTGGTTGAACTTAAGGAAATCGAACGTCAGTATGCCAGAGGGCAGGTTATCGAAAAACGGCAGGCGGGCGGTGAACCAGGCGTAGAAGTCACGCTGTATCAGGCTATCCTCAAAAAACACAATTTTGAACTGGTCTTGCAAAAATGTACGGAAATCGGCGTGACCTGTTTTGTACCCATGATTACGGAACGAACCATCGTCAGCGATGTTAAAGAAAGCAAATTTGACCGATGGGAGCGTATTTTAACAGAAGCGGCTGAACAGTCGCGGCGGGGGAAAATTCCTCATCTGCGCGAACCGATTGAGTTTGAAGCTGTTGTGGCGGAGCTTACCCACTATGATGCTGCCCTCATCCCCTATGAAAATGAGCAAAAACAGGGGCTGCGTGATGTCCTGCGACAAAAAACGGCTGTCAACGCTGTGGCGGTCTTGATTGGGCCGGAGGGTGGATTTTCGGCAACAGAAATCGGGCAGGCAAAAGATGCTTTTCCTGTGACGCTGGGTTCACGGATTCTCCGCGCTGAAACCGCCGCTATAGTTGCAAGTTCTCTCCTTTTTTATGAGTTGGAAAAATAGGTAAAGCGCAGCGAAGGTAAGCGGTCGGTAATCATACTTACCGTGCGTTACTTTCATCCTGCTTGTATGGCTCGCTTCACATTATTCAACGAAAATTCAGGGGTTTTTCACACTATGTCCGGCTATCCTTGCGTATACTTTGGAGTGAAAGATGATTTCGGGCCATTTGCATGACAACCCTTCTCACGCTATACGATAATCCACAGTATTTGCCTAAACTCAACGAGCCGCTTGAGCAGGAAGGGTATGCTGTGGTCGCGTGTATTGACCTGGAACGGTTTACCAGCACGCTCCGGGAAGTCGAGCCTGTCATGGTGGTTATCCATGTGGATTTAGAAACACACGATGCCAGAGTGCTGTGTCGCGCGATTCAAAGCGCTGGATATTTAGGCCCCATCCTGTTTGTTGTGCCTCTCCATTTTTCTGCTCAGCAGGTAGCCTATATTCTGGATGCAGGCGCGGATGATGTTTTAAAACGGCCTTTTGCGCCTTCTGAATTGAAAGCGCGGGTTCGCGCCCTGCTGCGGCGTTCCCAAAAACTGGAACAACATGATCTGGTTCGCTTGCATCTCGATTCGCGGAATCATGTGGTGCAGGTGAACCAGCGAACGGTTGAACTGACTCCGGTTGAATTTGAACTGCTGACCTTTTTGTGCAAAACCCGCCCGCAATTTCATACTGCCCCGGATTTACTACAGCACCTATGGGACTATCCACCGCAGGGCGGAGATACGGCGCTGGTACGGAATCACATCCGTAACTTGCGCCTTAAATTAGAAGCTGACCCAGACCGGCCCCGTGTGCTGGTTTCACAGTACGGACGTGGATATTCTATCCGCGCACTTGTGCTGCAATCTTAACTAATTTTCAATTCCTCTTCACAAAACTCTATCAAGTCTGCTCAAAAGGGCATGGTATGATGTTATATGGAGACTCCGGTCTCCCTCTTATCTATGCCGTTATTTGAGGATTATCTCCTATGCGAAAATCGCTGAAGATGGTCATGGCAATACTGGACGGGACACCGACAGGAATACGGGGTCAATCCCTGGTAGAACTGACCATTACCTTTCCCATTTTTTTAATTATGATCGTGGGGATGGTGGAAGTCGGATGGTACGCCAACAATTATCTCATTATGACGGACGTGGTGCGGGCGGCCGGACGTGCGGGAGCGCTGGGCGACCCTACTACCTGGTTAGCCAATGAAGAACGCAACCATGAGCGTCTGGACTGCGACACAGACCCCGGGATTTTTAGGCGGCTGCCCTCAGATGAAGAAGCCGACTACAGTTCTCCCAAAGACAATGTTCCGGGTGCTTTTTTTGGGCCAGAAACGAAAGAAGAAGACGGATTAAGGTATTATGATAATGTCGCCTGTCGTGCGCTTTATAATATGGCGCCTCTGGAATTTGATGATGACAAAGACGACGTTATTGTATCTGTATTCAGTTATGCAGTCGTTGACAAGGCTTTTACTCGTCCTCCGTTT
>CAZKZS010000057.1:0-5663 GCA_964557285.1 uncultured Anaerolineae bacterium
AGACGGAGCAAACGGGGTGCAGAAGTTTTTCAAAATCACCCTGCCATTAATTTCACCAGCCATGTTTTACAACATCGTCATTGGCATTATCGCGGCACTGCAACCCTTTGAATCGATTTATATTTTGCAGCGACCGGACGGCAACCAGGACAGCCTCATGTCCGCCGCGTTTTTCCTGTTTGTGCGAACCTTCCGCCAGTTAGATATTGGACAGGGGGCAGCCGCCTCCTGGATTTTAGCCACGATTATTGTGGTGCTGACCGTGCTGCAATTCCGTTGGAGCAGTTGGGTAAATTACGAGGTATAAACAATGGCTGCTGTCCCTATGGTTAAAGTGCAAAATAGAACCTTCAGCTTTTCACGGCGGCGTGGTCTGGTCAGTTTTCGGGTGTTTTTGCTGTATGCGGTGCTGATTCTTTTTTCCCTTTTTTTCCTGTTCCCCCTGGCATGGATGGCTGGAACATCCCTCAAGTCGATTGAGGAGGTCGGGCAGCCGCAGCTTTCGCTGATGCCGGATAAAGCCCAGTGGGAAAACTACGAAAAAATCACCGGAGAAGATTCGTTTTATCGCTCCTATGTGAACAGCATTTTTGTCGTTACCATGACCTTGATTGGCACGGTGACTTCTATCGCGTTTGTGGCTTATTCCTTCAGCCGTCTGGAATGGAAGGGAAAACGGGTGGTTTTTGCCCTGATGATGGGGACGCTCATGCTGCCCTATCAGGCCACGCTTGTGCCTCAGTTTGTGTTATTCCATGAGTTGGGCTGGATTCGCACCTTCAACCCGATTACCCTGCCCGGCTTCTTTGCGGGAGGGGCGGCGCTGGTGTTCCTGCTGCGCCAGTTTATGATGGGTATTCCCAAAGAACTGGATGAAGCGGCCATGATTGACGGCGCGAATCCGCTGCAAATCTGGTGGTACATCATTATGCCATTGTGCCGTCCAGCGATTGCGACCATTACGGTATTTTTATTCGTCGGCCAGTGGAACAATCTCATGTCGCCACTGATTTACTTGCAAAAGGCAGAACTCTATACCATGCCTGTATATGTGGCTCAAAAATTTAATTTGCAAGAGTCACCTATCCCCTGGAATGAGATTATGGCCGCCAGCACGCTATTTGTTATTCCGGTGCTGGTCGTTTTCCTGCTCACACAGCGTTACTTCACGGAGTCGATTACACTCACCGGAACGAAAGGGTAATTTACCTTGAAACAATTGATGATAAGCTATCAGGGGTATACCCCGCCCCCTGAATTTTTAGCAGCGATAAAGCGGGGCGAAGTCGCTGCGGTGTGTCTCTTTGCGTATGATAACGTGATTGATCCGGCGCAGGTGCGGGAATCTATGGAAAGGATTTACCGCGCGGCCTCCGAAGGGGGTCAGCTTCCTCCCATCATTGGTATTGACCAGGAGGGCGGCCAACTGATTGCCATTACTAGCGGCACGACGGAACTCCCCGGCAATATGGCACTTGGGGCGACCCGTTCCCCCGAACTGGCTGAACAGGCCGGACGGGTACTGGGGCGCGAACTGCTGGCAATGGGCATTAACATGAATTACGCGCCCTCAATGGACGTGAATGTGAATCCGGCCAATCCGGTAATTGGTATCCGCGCGTTCGGGGATAGTCCTGAAAGAGTCGCGGAACTGGGTGTTGCGATGATTCGCGGGTTGCAGGCGGAAGGAGTAATTGCCACCGCCAAACATTTTCCGGGACATGGCGATACGTCTACGGACACGCATCACGGCGGGGTGGTGGTTAACCATTCCCTTGACCGGATGAACGAAATTGAACTGCTGCCGTTCCGTGCTGCAATTGAGGCCAATGTAGGCGCGGTCATGTCCACTCATATTTTGTTTGCCGCGCTGGACGACCAGAATCCGGCGACTATTTCGCCTGCGGTGTTAAGCGGTTTACTACGCCAGCAAATGGGGTTTAACGGCCTGATTGTTACCGATGCAATGGATATGTACGCGGTGGCACGCTTCGGGACCGTGGAAAGTATTACCAGAGCCATTGAAGCGGGCGCGGATTTAATTATTCCTGCAACAGGGATTCCCGATCATCTGGGGCTGGTGAAACAGTTTGCCGCTATGGAACGTCCGGAATCGGTTGCCCGTATTCAAAAGGCACAGCGCAGCCTGCCCACACGCCTGCCCTCGTTGGAGGTGGTGGGCTGTAAAGAACATCAGGACATCGCCCAGCGCATTGCCGACCATTCGATTACAGTGGTGAAAAATCAGGGGCAAATTCCCTTAAAACCGTCTGAGGATGACATGATTCTGGTCATTACCCCCGAACCTAAAGATTTGACCCCTGCCGATACGTCATCGCGGGTGCAGATTCAACTGGCGCACTTCATCCAGCAGCGCCACCCGCACACGATGGCGTTACAGCTTTCTTCTTACGCTTCTGAGCGTGAGATTGCAGACATCGTACAGGCAGCAGAAGCAGCCAGCATTGTCATTGTCGGCACGATTAACGCAGATGAACATCAGGCCGCGCTGGTGCGTGCGCTTTATCAACGGGGCAAAAATCCGATTGTGGCCGCGCTGCGAACCCCGTATGATTTAAATGCTTTTCCAATGGTAGAAACCTACCTGTGTTCATATGGTATTCGTCCGGTGTCTATGAAGGCGCTGGTGCGGGTGTTATGGGGTGAAATTGAGGCACAGGGCGTCCTGCCGTGTAATATTTCGCCTGCTGCGGTTTAGGAGAAAATACGACCCGTATGAAAAAAGCCACCAAAAGCCAGTTAAAGCGACACAACCGCCAGCTTTTGCTTCGGGCAGTATATACGGGTCTGGCCGAAAACCGCGCTGCACTCGCGCTGGAAACTGATCTGACTAAACCCGCCGTTTCCAGCCTGATTGCAGAACTTATTGAGGATGGGCTGCTGGTTGAGGAAGGTTTTGGCGAATCGACAGACAGCGGTGGCAAACGGCCGCGCCTGCTCAAATTTGTGCCGGAGTCGCGGCAGGTGATAGGCATTTCCGTCAATACCCGTTATATTTTGGGTGTACTGACGAATCTTGATGGGCAGGTCATCGCCGAACATTACAGCGACCTTTTGCCACAGGAAGATATTTTTTCCCTGCTGATAGAAGTGATTAATGGGCTAATTGCTCAACTGGACGCACCCCTGCTGTGCATTGGAGTAGGAATTTCGGCAGTCGTCGATGATGATGAGGGCATTGTGCGGTATACACCGCAGTTTGAATGGCACAATTTCCCGCTTGCCGAAAAACTCACTCAGCATTATGACGTGCCTGCCTATGTTTCAAACAGCACCGATTTAGCGGCGCTGGCACAGTTTGCGTTTGGCAATACGGGCAATGCGGCCAGCCTGGCAACGGTGTTAATTGGCGAAAGCGTGGGGGTAGGAGTCGTTTTAGGCGATTTTCATACGGGAAGCGAAATCGGCTATCTGAGGGTGAATGGGCAGCAGATTCAAAATTTTTTAGGCTGGTCAAACGTTAAAAAACGCGCCCTAGAACTGGGACAACAGCATAACAGCCCTTTTTTACGGGGTGAACGCCTGCTGTATTTGCATGTCCGGCACGCCATCACTCGTGCAGATCCGGCAGCACTGAGTCTTCAGGATGAGCTAACCGACCATTTGGCTCACATTTTTAGCTGGATTATCGCGCTGCTGCGTCCGAAACATATTTCGCTGGCGGGAGGCATGGCCGATATGGGGCCGGAGTTTTTGAGTCTCGCCATTGAAAAAACCCGCCAACGGGTCATTCCCGATTTAATTGAAGCCACCGTCTTTTCACTGGACACCACGCATAATCTGATTGCAGTCGGGGCGGCGGCCAAAGCCATGCGGCGCGAGTTAGGATTGGTGTAATGCGAACGATTGGAGTCATTACCAACGACCAGCACGCCGTTTTTCAGCGTCATGTGATAGAAGGTATCCGCGAAACTGCTGAAAAGAAAAAATACCGTCTGGTGGTCGATTCCTTTGCGGAAAATCCGGCCTCGCCGCGTCCTATTTCCCTTGTCCCTGACCAACTGGATGGTTTAATCGGGATTGCCAACGCCGCGCCCGAGTCGTTTTTAGAAACAGCACATCGGGCAGGGATTCCCATTTCTTTAATCAGCCACTGGCTTCCTCATCTCCCGATTCCGGCAGTAATTTCCAACAATGCTCAGGGGATTTCGGAACTGGTCAGGCATCTAGTCACCCGATGTCAGCGCCGAGAAATTGTGTTTATTCGTGGGATTCCAGAACAAATTGATGCTTATGAGCGTGAAGATGCCTTCCGCCGTGACCTGCTGCGTCATAATCTTGATGTGCCAGAATCGTACTTTCTGGAAGGAGAGTTTTCTCCCAACAAGGCCGCGCTGGTGCTAAAAGAATTTCTCAAAACAGGGGCAGAATTTGACGCGGTACTGGCAGCAGATTATTTGATGGCAATTGCAGCGAAGGAAACGCTGGAAGCCCACCATATCCGAATCCCGGAACAGGTGTCTGTGGTAGGTTTTGGGGATGCACCGGAGGCCGAAAAATACGGGCTAACTACGGTGGCTGCCAACGTGCGCGAATTAGGACGCCGCGCCGCTTATCAATTGATTAGCCAGATGAACGGGCTGGCAATTCGGGGGGTGACAACCCTGAGCGTCGAACTGGTTATCCGTAAGTCGTGCGGGTGTTCAAAATAAAAAAACTCCCTGGCGCAAACCAGGGAGTTTTTCTTGTAAGACAGGCTACTTAGCAGCCAATCTCCACTTCTTCGCATTCATCCTGGAACAGGTTAAAGTCTGTCGCCGTATCCGTATCGGGGCCGCCGCCGCCGTAGATGGTATCGTTACCACCATTTCCGACCAGCGGTGCATCGTTCCCGTGACTGCCATTGATGTAGTCGTCATCAGCGCCGCCAAAAATGCAGTCATCACCGAGTCCGCCATCCAGCCAGTCATTGCCAGCGTTGCCTTCAATCAGGTCGCTACCGCCCTGACCGTGGACAATATCGTTACCTTCGCCGCCATAGATTTCATCATCGCCGCTGTCGCCGAAGATGCAGTCGTCGCCGCCGTTGCCGTACACCAGGTCAGAACCCTTCTTGGCAAAGATGAGGTCGTTCAGTTCAGTCCCCTGAATAACTTCGCTCTTATTCGTGCCATAGATGACGTTCTGAATGTTGATGTTTTTACATTCGGGTGGAACAGGCGGGCAGGTATTTTTGTTCCCGAACTTGAGAGTCACCGGTTTATTTTCTTCCAGCACAACCGTCTGGCTGATGCCTGTAGTGGATACCCAGCAGTTGCCTGTGGGCAGCGTTTCCGTAAAGGTGTATTCACCGGGCGGTAAAGTGAAGGTCACTTGACCGTTGGCATCTGTTGCGCCGCTAGTGACAACACTATTATTCTGGTAGACCGTGAACGTCCAGTTTGCGAGATACCCTTCATTCCCGTTCTGAACCTTATTGCCGTTTTTGTCCTCAAATTTGACAATGGTCACGGTCACATCGGACGGTACATCGCAGGCATCCCCTACACCGTCGTTGTCCGAGTCGATCTGATCCGGGTTGGAAGCATTCGGGCAGTTGTCGCAGACATCACCCACGCCATCCTGATCAGCATCCAACTGGTCGGGATTGGCCGTGTTGACGCAGTTGTCGCAGGCATCGCCTACACCATCCTGATCCGCAT
>CAZKZS010000057.1:5763-19642 GCA_964557285.1 uncultured Anaerolineae bacterium
CCACACCATCCTGATCCGCATCCAACTGGTCGGGGTTGGCCGTGTTGACGCAGTTATCGCAGGTATCACCTACACCATCCTGATCCGCATCTAACTGGTCGGGGTTAGCGGTGTTTGGACAGTTGTCTACATTATCACAGACCCCATCCCCATCCGTATCTGTACACTGATAGTTGCCAAAACGGAATTCCGGGTCGTCCTGATAGTTCACCGTCACCGTATAACATGGCGCGTTGTAGGTCGGGTCGAGTGTTCCCGGCTGGCTGTTCGCCCATGCTGGCTGCTGAGTTTCGCAAAGTGTATAAGTGCCTGGCACAAGACCATTGAAAGCAGCGCGGCCACTGCTATTGGTAGTTTTCGTATCGACCACGTTCCCGTTGCTGTCATAGAGCGTAAAGCTCCAATTTTGCAAGAAGGGTTCGGCATTGGCGCCGCCGTCGCGCGTACCATCTTTATCCAGGTCATTGTACTTGCGGGCATCAATCGAAGGCCGCCGCTGGTTCACGAAAGTGCAGGTTAATTCTTCACCCAGTTGCAGATTCACCGTAGCAGTTGCAGTAGCCACATTTCCAGTGGAGTCGTTGTCAGTACAGGAAATGCCTGTCAGGTCAAATCCGCCATTGTCAACAGGATTCGTCTCTGTAAAAGTATACTGGCCGGGCGCCAGGATGAAGACCTGGCTGTTGGGACGGGTGGCGTTGCTATCATCGTCAAGAATAAAGTTGCCAGACGGCCCACTGAAGGAGAAATCGCGCCCGTTATCCGGCTGCGTATCTTTAACAATGGTCACGCTGCTGGTTTCGCAGAAATCGCCTACCCCGTCGTTATCGGCATCTTCCTGATAAGGATTCTCGACAGTGGGGCAGTTATCACACGCATCGCCCACGCCGTCGTTATCGGTATCGGCCTGGTCGGGGTTCTGGGTAGTATCGCAGTTGTCTACATCGTCACAAACGCCGTCACCGTCGGTATCCGTACACTGGTAGTTGCCAAAGAGGACGGGCGGCTGCGCTGGAACATCACAAACGGGGCCAACAATATCGCCTGTATTAGAGAAGTTGCCAGCTTTGACCAGCGCGGAAACTGTTCCAGCCGGATAGTTACCATCCAGCGTGAAGGAAAATTGACCGGAAGTGAAGTTGCTTGCCGTATTCCACTTGATGCCGACAAATCCGGTGCTTCCGTCGGTGCCAAGTTCCGCCCCGGCAGGAGACGAGTCGATGATATGATCCAGACAGCTTTCAATCCCTAAATCCCAGTGACTCAGATCTCTGCTGCCTGCCAGTTCATCGACTTGATACGTCCAGGTGTTGCCCGTTCTGCCAACAAACGTGATCCGATACATCGAATTTTGAGTATCGGTAATGGAAATCACATTGGAGGTCGGTGTGGCAGCCAGATTGCCGCTGGCCGAAACTGTGACGGTCTGGCAGACCGGTGTGCTGGCAACCCAGCCAGACTGCTGTGTTTCGCACACATAGTAACTTCCAACGGGGAGCGTAAAGGTGGCTTCACCGTTCGCATTGGTGGTTTGAGTATCCACAAGGGTAGTCTGGGTATTGTCGGTATAAACCTTAAATTCCCAGTTTTGCAGACCCCCTTCACCGTTGTCCCGATCACCATCCTGGTTCAGGTCATTAAACTTAATGACCGTGAGCGTTTCATTGATGAGGTCGGGTTCAAAATTGTAGCGGGTGGCTACGCCGTTAAACCCAATAGCGATGTTATCAACAAAGCCTTTAAAGGACAGGGTTGAGCTCCATCCCGAACCTACCCCGGTGTTCACCCCATAAACGTAGGTATTGGCATCCAGCGCGGGCGGAGTCGGATCGCCTGATTGACCGACAGGCGGCTGTCCGGTAGTGGGGTCGGTATTGGCAATCCAATCGGCCAGAGTCATATGGAAGTTTTGGACAGCACCAGACCCTGGAATGAACATCCAGAAGCGGCCTTCCAGAATATCGCGGGATACCCAGGTATCGGTAGCGATGCTGCCGGAATAGCCCACCTGATAGGCTTCTTCCCAGATGAGAATCGCAAACTTGTTGGAGTCCGAGTCGTAAATAAGCAGGCGCAGCACTGGATGGAGATGGGATGGCACCGTGCTGGCACTGGAACGGTAATATTCATACCGCAGCGTATCTAATGCGCCCAGGGTGCGGGTTGGGTCATTCCAGAGTTTTTCAAAATCCGCTTTGTCTTTACCAGAAACAAATGGTGAGGCAAAATTGGTTTTGAATGTCAGTGATCCCTGTCCACTGCGCGGATTTTCGCCTGTAATGGCGACAAACCCATCAGCGCGGACGTTATTGGCCGACCAGCCCTGCGGGTCAGAGTGTTTTACAATGACTTCTGTCTCGACGGAAGCACTACTAAAGGCTTTTACAGAAACGTTGTCCAGCCCCCACGATTCGTCTTTTTCACCGTTTGATAAAGTTCCGGTTTGTAAGCCTGATCCTGTAAAAGACAGTGTAACCGTGCTGGCATTGTGGGGAACGTTGAAGGTGATACGATAAATGGAGCTATCTGCAAAGTACCCAAGCGGGTTGCCAGAAGCTACAGGCGGATTAGGATAAGTGTCATTGGTGGCACCCGCATGGAAAGTATCGTCAATTTGAACAGTGCTATCAATAGAAAAACTCCATCGATCATCTGTACCTGAGCCACCGTCCCAGGTATTGATGATATAGAGATCAAATTCTACCTCCAGCGTATCGTGGGCAGCAGGAATATTTAAAGTGAGCGTAATTGTATCATTAACAAAATCACCGAGGAAATTTTGAGGTCCGGCGGCAGGGGCATCCACAATAGTGGTATTTGACCACTCAGCACCGGCCGAGGTTTCAAAATCGTTCTGGTAACTAAAGACTTCCGTCACGGCGAGAGGCGAATAATCAAGTGATTCTCGCTCTCCTGGGCTGTTATTAGCCAGGCTCATCGAAGCCGAGGCCAGCAGCAGCACAATAGCTAAGAGGATAAACCCCGTCTTAGCCCGAAATCGTATGTTTCCTATCATAAAACTCCACCTCTTTGAATAAATATTGCTGAAGATCAAAAACCTCTTGTCCAAGAGGCTTAAATTGCTTCATCTGCATGTTGCTTTTGGTCGCCCCCTTCTCTTAAATTGTATTAGTAATACTAATAGAAACATTTTCACTTATCTCTAATCATAACAATATCTTTTTCTTCAGTCAATTGTCCTATGAAAAGCTATAGCCTTTCTTTATTCATTCATAAGGTAAAATCAAGTTGTTTATCTGAAGCGGGTGTAATACACTACACGGGGTCTTTTTTCCAGAAAGCCTATAATCTTTATGCTCGAGACAAAACCACCAAATGAACTCCTGCTGTACTATCGAACCCTGCGGAAGTGGCTGTGGTTCATCCTTTTAGTCTCAGTAATTGCTGGAGGAGTAGCCTTCTTATTTACCCTTACCCGCCCTGCCCAATATGAATCCACCTCAAAAATCATCATTGGTAGTGCAGTGTTGGGAAACCCGCAAAATGTCAGCCAGAGTGATGTAGCAGTGTGGGAACAACTCACCCGCACCTATGCCGAACTGTTTACCACCCGCCCCGTTTTGGAAAATACCCTGCTCGCTCTGAACCTCACGATGGATGTGGAGGATTTAGAGGACAAAATTGACGTGCGTCCGATTACCGGAACTCAGCTCATTGAGGTGGTGGTGACGGATGAAAATGCCGAACGCGCTCAGGCCATCAATACGCAGTTATTCGCGGAAGTGCTGCGCCTTGCTCCCGGGAGCAGCCTGGATGAGCAGCAGGTAGCTTTTATCGAGGGGGAACTTGCAGCCCTGGCAGAGGACATCAATGAGTTACGACAGCAAATCCAGGATATTGATGAAGAACTGCGGGCAGATATTCCCTCGGAAAGGCGGTCCGAACTGGAAGCCAACCGGATTCAAAAACAAAGTACCCTCAATACCTGGCAAACTTCCTACACTACTTTTCTGGAACAAATTTCTGATCCCAGCGCGATAGAAGTTGTAGAAGCTGCCTCTATTGGCGAAGAGGTATCGCGTAATATAGCCCTTTATACAATCCTTGCGGTTTTGGTTGGGCTTTCTTTAAGCACGGGCGGGGTATTTCTGGCGGAATATATTGATGATACCATTCGCCACCCCGATCAGATTCATACACAGCTTCGGTTAAACACACTGGCGACAATTGCCCGCCTGCGGGGGGAGGACCGCCGTGATAAATTAGTGGCGCTCTCCCAGCCGCGTTCCCCCATCGCTGAAGCGTTCCGAATATTACGTTCCAACATCCTGTTTGCTGCGCCAGATGAAGCCCCGCTTCGTACCGTCATGGTGACAAGTTCAGGCCCTTCGGAAGGAAAATCCCTGACTGCCGCGAATCTGGCAGTGGTGCTGGCTCAGGCAGGCTATCGGGTGATCCTGGTGGATGCCGACCTTCGCCGACCGGATTTGCATCATTATTTTGGGGTCGATAACCGGGCAGGGCTGACCTCCGAATTTATCAAGTCGCGGGATGGCAGCAATCTTGTCCTGCAAAATACAGGCGTGCCGGGGCTGGTGCTGATGCCAAGCGGCCCCCTGCCGTATAATCCTGTAGAACTCATTGGGTCAGCACGCATGAGGGAAGTCATCGGAAATTTAAAAGAAATTGCTGATTTTGTGATTCTGGACAGCCCGCCCGTGTATGCGCTGGCCGATGCTCCGGTACTTTCAACCCAGGTTGATGCCGTGATTTTTGTGGTGGAAGCGGGACGAACAGGCTTTCGCCATGCCCGTCGTTCGCTGGATCAACTGCAAAGTGTGGGTGCGAATGTTCTGGGAATCGTGCTGAACCGTGTTAAAGATCAGGTCGCTACTTACGCCGAATATAGTGCCTATCCTAAAAAGGCATAACACACCTATTTTTCTGTTTCTCATCACCGGAAGCGTTTATTTTGCGACTCGCGCCCCCGGCCTGAGTTGGAAATTTGGTGGCACGGACGGCGGCGAACTGGCGACTGCCGTCCACCTGGGCGGGATTGCTCACCCCTCCGGTTATCCCCTGTATGTCATTCTCGGAAAAATTTTCACGACCCTGTTGTTTTTTGAGCCGTCGGCTTTATCTATTTTTAGCGCGGTCACGATGGCATCAGGCATGGCATTTTTGTTCTGTGCAGCCGCTAAACTTCTACCCGATGCCCATCCCCTACTCCTTACCGGAAGTATCCTGACCTTTGCTTTTTTACGGCTTACCTGGTCACAGGCGGTTATTATTGAAGTCTACAGCCTGACGCTGATGCTGTGGGCAGTGATTTTATGGCTGGCTGCTTCAGACAAACCTTACTGGCTCAGTTTTATCATGGGATTGAGCTTAGGAAATCATCTCATTATTTTTCTTGGATTTCCAGGAATTTTTGTCTGGTGGCCTTCACTCCATAGGCGACAATTAACCGTGATGGTGCTGCTGTTTCTGCTGGGAACGTCTGTTTATTTGTGGCTGCCTTTACGAGATGTTCCGGCAAGCAGTTGGGGCAATCCCGATTCATGGGAACGTTTCCATCAGCATATCACCGGAGAAATTTACCGTGATTACCAGTTTAAGGGAGACTACCGTACCCATTTTATAACGTGGCTCACAGAAATCGGACGTGGATTCGGACCCCTGCTGCTTCTGCTGCCAATAGGAGTATGGCATTTCTGGAAAAATAACCGCCCTTTTTTGTTGGGAAGCCTGCTGTCTTTTATCTGCATCGGCTTTTACCGGCTGGGATATGCCGCAGAAGGCGTTGACGCTTACTGGCTGCTGCCCAATACGCTGCTCACCCTCTGGATAAGCGCGGGGGTATATAAATGGTTCAGCATATTACCTCAACGGTGGGTCTGGCTGATTTTCATTTTTCCCCTCGTATTATTGATTATCCATTTTGATGATATGAATCTGCGGCACGACCGTCAGCCAGAAACTTTTGTAAAAAATGTGCTGCTGCCCCTGCCAGAAAATGCGGTTTTGCTGACGGACGATGAAAAAGAAACCTTTACTCTCTGGTACGCCATTCACGTCAAAAAACAGCGCCCGGATGTGTGGATCATTGATGTACGGATGATGCAGTGGGGCTGGTACGTGGATAATCTAACGCGGTTGTACGGTGATTTAAGGCCACTTCCTGAAGGCTATGTTACCCTGTCTGAACTGATTGAGGCTGTGCCGGAGGAACGCCCAATTTTCAGCCGTTTTCCGGTTGACCCCTCACTCACCCAAAAAACGATCTTCATCGCGGAAGGGTGGTAAATTTTTACGCCAGTTTTTCGCTTCGTCAAAGTTCAGCCGCCGTACACTGATCACATTTTGCATGAGCGCCAGTCGATGAATCACGCTGATAAGCTGCTGTTCATTAGAAAGTTCCAGTTTAAGCCGCAGCATGAGATTTTTATCAGTATAAAACATCTCAACTTCTACCATGCTGACCCCAATTTCAGCAATCGGGACGGACAGGTCACGAATCAGGCTGCCCTGGTTGTAGGCTTCCAGCAGAATATAAACCACCGAAGGCACTTCATTCAGCTTGACCCATTCCAGTTTGATGAAATTTTCCAATTTTTTCACCTGAATCACACGCGGGCAGTCCGAACGGTGTGCGATGACTCGTCCACGCCGTTCGTGTGCCAGCACGTCGGTATCCACTTCGGGGCAGCAGCAGGGCGCTAACCGGACTTCCCGCCCATTGACCCCTTTCAGCAGCCCCACCTGCCCCAGACGGTCAACCACCTGACTGTAGGGGGTATCGGAACGCATAAATAGGTTGGGTACGTGTTTCAGCAGCGCCAGCGCCACCTCATGAATAGAAAGCGTACCACTGCCAATTTGCATTACCAGCGTTTTGTCATCTTCCAGTTGAAAATCCTTAGCGAGGGTGCTGGCAGTGACATTCACATTCAGGCGGTGGCGTTCTTCTTTTAAAACGGCTTTCCCACGCCGGATAATCAGACGAGTCTCCTGTTTTTTAAACCATTCCCGAATTTTGCGTTTGGCGCGATCTGTGGTGGCAAATCCTAATGTTTCATCCATCCACTCAAACATTGGACCGTCATTTTGCCGCGCTCGTATAATTTCTACGTGGTCGCCGTCATCCAGTTGTTGATCAATTTCGGCGGGTTTGCCATTCACCACTGCGCTCCGACATTCATGCCCAATATGGGTATGCACATGATAGGCAAAATCCAGCACGGTTGACCCGTAGGGGAGCGAAATTTCTTTGCCACGCGGCGTAAAAACGGTGATTTGATGTTCCAGCACATCATGAAAAACCGTATCAATGAAGCGGTTGACACTTTCCGATTCCGTGTACAGTTTAGTCAGTTCCGGCAGCCAGGTTGCATCCTTAAGCTGTTTAACTTCCTCACCGTTGGAAAATTGCAGCCGCGCCACAATGCCCATTTCGGAAAGGCGGTCAAGTTCATAGGTACGAATCCGAATATCCACCGGACTATAATCCGGCACAAATATCGTCGTATGCAGGCATCGGTAAAAGGTATCTTTAGGGTTTCCGATGTAATCTGCCAGACTGCCACCCAGATGGGAATAATGTTGATGAATATACCCCAGCGCCAGATAACACTGCGCGATGCTGTCCACTTGAATAATCAGCCGAAAAGCACGGGAAAAATTGTGACTTTTTAAGGCGTTTTTGGCCGCGCTCTGAAATACACTGTACGGGCTGCGCCGTTTAATCCGAATAGAACAGGGCAGCCCCTTGTTCCGCAACAGTTTCTGAATATTAGCGGCTACAAGTTGCAAACGGGATTCGTGAATACTGGCGCTCTCTTCGATGCCATTGCAAATGAATGCAAAGGAAGCAGGGTCAAGATAGTAAAAAATGAGGGATTCCAGTTCGGTTTTTAATTTCCACATGCCAAGTTTGGCTGCTAGCGGAACATAAATCCGCAGGGTTTCCAGCGCTTTGGCACGCTGTTTGTAAGGAGGCAGGGGCGTCAGCGTTTGCACATTATGAAGGCGGTCATACAGCTTAATCAGAATAACCCGTACATCTGTGGCAGCCGAAGTGAAAAAATTAGCAATGTCCTCTAACTGGTTGACCCCTGCCAGATGAGTCACTCCCATGACCAGATGGCACACTTCTTTGCCAAAACATTTTTCCACTTTTTTACCGGAAATACTGGTATTGTCTTCCACTACATCATGCAGAATCGCGCCGATAATGGTAGTTTCATCGAGATAAAGCTCTGCGATATAGCGGGCGACGGTCAGGGGATGGGTAATATAGGGTTCGCCGGAAACCCGATACTGGTCGGTATGGGCGTCCCGTGCAAACAGATAGGCCTGATGAATCCGATGGCGTGCCGGACTGGGTAAATAACTTTCACAAACGGTGGCAAGCTGCTGGTAAGTTTCCTCAATGATGTCTGCCATGAAAATCCTAACCTGTCGTGCGTCGTACCATTAATATATCATTAGAAGCGTTTAAACGGCGCATCAGCCGTTCTATTTGTTCGCGGTGGGCGACTTTAACGACCAGTTCCAGATGCGTACCAATCTGGTTCATGCCCCGCATCTTGATAAATTCAAACAGCAGATTTTCGAGACTGACCAAATCTTTGACATGGGCGATTGTTTTGGAGGGATCAACCACCAGCAGCATTAACCGGGAAAGGTAAGGCATCAAGGTTCGATTTCCCAGCGCTGCCGCCGACCATTCAAAAGGCCGAAGTCGGGAAGGGTCAAGGGATTGAATATTGCGGCAGTCCGTCCGGTGTAAGCTGAAGCCTTTTCCTTGAGAGATATAACTGACCACTTCATCCCCGGGGAGGGGCAGGCAGCACTGCGCCTGCATATAAACCAGATCATCTTCTGACAGGGTTTGAATCGGGGTTTCATAATCCTTTTCCGTTTCTCTTAAAACGTACTGCCTGAGGATTTCATCCAGTGCTTCTACACTGATTTCACCTGAACCAAGCGCTTCATAGAAGTCCCGTTCATATTTAAATTTCAGGAGTTCCATCAGGCGCTCCATATCCAGGTCACGGATGCGCTGAGCGTTCAACCGTTTCTGGATAATGACTCTGCCCAGTTCAAGCACATCCGGCAGTTCAATATCCGGTTCTTTTTCCCGCAAAAACCGTTTGATTTTTTCCTGGGCGCGGGGGGTGCGGGTCATGCCGTTGTAAAGCCAGTCACGGCTGGGTTTGGTGCCTTTGCGGGTAATGACCTGTACCCGGTCACCGATTTGGAGTTCGTAATCCAGTTTTTCCCACCTGCCGTTGACTTTCGCCCCGATGCAGGTATGTCCCACATCTTCATGAATGTAATAAGCAAAATCTAGCGGGGTTGCCCCTTTAGGCAGGCTTTTTAAATCACCATTTGGAGTGTAAACAATCACCCTATCTGGCAGGATATCCGACTGATACCAGATTCGCTCCCCGCCCCGGCTGAAAATAGGCTGTTCGGTGTATGGGTCAAGGATATATCCCTGCTGGTCGGTTTTCACCTCTCGATAGTAGAGGTCACTCTCCTGGCTTGTTTTAACCCGTTCCCCCGTATCCGGGTCCAGAATATACCCTTCGGTATCCATCGGGATGATGGAATTGTTAAACAGCAGTGCATCCAGCGTATTGCCCAGATACACCAGCGGGTCGCCCAACAATTTGGAAGCCTGCGTTCTCAGAAAGGCAAATTTTTCATTTTCCCCTTTGCCTGCCCTTTCCCCGCCGCCGTACATTTTCCAGTGGGCAGCGACGCCAAATTCGCCCCGAATGTGCATGTCATAGGTGCGAATCTGAAATTCGACCATCGTATCCTGTGGCCCGCAGACGGTTAAATGCAGGGATTGATAGTTGTAGGGGCGGCGCGGTTTTTCAATGTAATCCACAAACCGCCGCCGGTCACGGTAAAGTTCTTCCTCAAGTGCCATCATCACGTAATAACATTCAAAAATGGAATGAGTCAGAATACGGATGCCTAAACGATCCCAGACTTCCTCATATTCCAGTTTGTAGGTCTGCATTTTGCGATAAACGGCATAGTGGGTTTTGACCCGCCCACTCACGGTTGCCTTAATCTGATGTTTTTCCAGCAGCGCGTTTACTTCATCGATTACCTGATTTTTGATGGCTTCCAGCGTGGCGCGATGGTCTTTCATCAGCCCCAGGACAAAGTTGTATTCCTGGGGTGAGAGATAGTTAAAGCAAAGTTCCTGAAGCTCCTGCCGCCAGTTTTCCAGCCCCAGCGCATCACACCAGGGAACGACCACTTCTAACGTTTCCTGTGCCATACGCTGGCGCTGGGCTTCCGGCCAGTGGGCAGCATGACGCAGCACCACTAACCGCCCCGCAATTTTGACCAGGATAACCCGCACATCATGGGTGACTTTTAACACCAGTTGGCGCAGCAGCACCTTACGAATGGGGAGATGTTTGGGATTATCGGCCGGACTCAGCAGGCGGATAATCGAGACATTATGCGCCGCCCGCAGCAAATCCTCAGGATACCTGTCTTTAATGGCTGCCAGGTCATCTTTGTTAATCAGACTCATGAAAAAAATCATGACGGTGCGAATGTCACACTTCCCATTCAAGAGGGTTTGAGCAACTTCATGCACGGTTTCCGGCACAACCGTCGATTCCAGGTCAGAAACAACACCCCGAACTGCAAGATCGGCCAGTTCGCGGAGGGCATCCGCTTCTTCCGGTGATACATCCGAAGGCAAATAGCTAAGATTTTCAGATAAAGATGGCACATCCATAGGAGGCAGCCCCCTGAAAAAAACAACACCACTGGTGCTATTATATCACTTTCAGGGGGCTAAAAAGCCTAATTGGTACTTTCGGTAGTGGCTCCTTCCGTTGGGATTTGTGTGGATTGCTGAACGGCAGGCGGATTTTCAGAGGGAACAGCCACCGCACCTTCAGGCGGCAGAATCATAAAACTGTCGGCGATACTGCGAAGTTCCTGATATTCAGGGGCTTCGCCGGGTTGCAGTAGGTCAATACCACTTTGGGTCAGCCGGATTTCCGCGATATATAAATTGTTGGCGTCGTCGTTGAGAAGCACGGCCAGCGCGGACACCGGATTGCCTTCATTATCCCGATGCGAAAAACTGACCATGTACCCATTGCCATATTCTCGATTCGTGGCCTGAGAGGACAAAATTTCTGCTTCCGGCCGCAGGGTTTCCTGCACAAAGGCTTCAGCTTCATCCAAAGACGACAGCAGGGTATCTTCCTGAACCCGCAAAATCATACTGGCCGCCAGCAGTGGCGCTTCCAGAATTGGCACACTGCCTCCCGATACCAGCATCCAGTTCGGATGCCGGATTAACAGGCGGCGTTCCGTATCCGAATATGCGACCCAGGTCGGGGAAGTACCGCGCTGGTCATCGTAACTCATCAGGGTAGGCACAATCAGTTCCTGCAATTTATCCAGCAGCGCCGGATGATTATCCGGTACCACCAGCCGCACCAACGGCACCCAATCCTCATCCATCCAGGCAATTTGCCGCGCCAGATAAGTCTGCCCGCCAAGCCCCAGTTCAAAATCAATGATAATGCTGTCGCCTACTGTGCGGCTGGTTTCGGTGAATCCTTCATATGAACCCCATGCTCTAAAAAAGTAATCGGTAGTAAAATAGTCATCAGACAGTGCCTGATGGGAGGGGTAATTAATCCCGACCAGCAGTTGAGCATCAATCACAGATAGACGGCTGCTGTTCAAAAAAGCACTTCTCGCGCCCGGCAGGTTAAAATCATAGGTGTTTGAGGTGACTTCCCACCCTTCAGGAACGGCCATTTGAAAAAGGCCGCTACTGTTCACCATCGGAGGTTGCAGGTTGAGGGTAGGGCCGTTGGGTTCGGGGGTAGGAAAAGTAAAAGGGGTTGGGCGCGGCGTGGAAGGGCTAACGGTGCTGGCAGCGTCATCCGAAGTTCCCAAATCAGGATTAATGACGGTTGCAAATGTGCCAACAGCCAGCACAACAGCCATCAGGATATAGAAGGCAAGCGTTCTGCGATTGGTGCGTTTTTTCATAATAAGGTTTACTCCCTATGGACATTGAACCCATTCCGCCAGACGAGGCAGCCGCCATTATAGAGCCAAAATTACAGGATTTGCAGGCACAAGGCTGGAAAATTATCTCGGCGACCGATTATTCGGCACGGCTAACGCGAGAACGGGTCAATCTGGACGTGTGGGTTGACCTGCTGGGGCAGATTGAAATGCAGGAAAAACCGCTGACTCTGCTTCAGGAAAGTGGACAATTTCTAGCTATTATATTATTGATGCTTCTTGTGCTGTTTATCCTTGTTTTACTATCAGTGCTGAGTCTGTAACACGGAGATACTTAAACATGGTCAATCTGACACCCCCGGAAGAAACCGCACGGCTGTTATTCCAGAATCGCGTCTTAACCGAAGAAATTCGACGCCGTGTTGACCAGCTTGCCGCGATTAACAGTGTGGCGGCAATGGTTAGCCAGTCCCTGAATCTGGAAGAAACATTGTCTCATGCGCTGGACTCGGTGCTGCATATTATTCCGGTCAAAGCAGCAGGCATTAGCCTGATTAATGAGGACGAAGGAGAGTTGGTGCTGCGGGCGGCGCGCGGCTGGAAACACGATTTTGTCACTGAACCGATGCGGATGAAACTGGGCGAAGGGCTGTCCGGCTATGTGATCGAGAATGATGAACTGGTTGTGACAGGGGATGTGCGGAATGACGCCCGGATTGCTGTTCCTGCTTTTATGAATGAACCTGTACAGGCGATGGCCTTAGCACCGATGCACGCACGCGGGCGGATCATTGGAATTGTCAGCGTCATGCACTACGAACCCTATACATTTAGCGAAGAACAAACGGGGGTTCTTCAGGCAGTAGCCGACCAGTTAGGGGTCGCGCTGGATAATGCCAAATTGTTTGAAGATACCCGTACCAAACAGAGCCGATTAAGCGCTGTCATCAGCAGCACCGCCGATGCCATTATCGCTACTGATAAACGTGGGCTGGTGAATCTGGTCAACCCTGCGGCGGAAAACATGTTTGAAATCAAAGCAAAAAGTCTGCTAGGCAAATCCTTGCAAGACGCCATTTTGCATCCGGTTTTGCGCGGCGAAATTCAACGGGCGCTGGTCAATGCCCCGAATGATAACTCCGCGTTTGAAATTACGCTTGAAAGCGGCCGTTATCTCTCCGTGACCCTTTCACCTGTAGAATCCAAAGAGCCGCTTGAAAAAGTGGAACGGGGCGGCTGGGTGCTGGTCATTCAGGATATTACCCACCTGCGCGATTCAGAAAAAAATCGTGTCCGGTTCATTCAAACAGCTGCCCACGATTTACGCAATCCGTTAGGCGTGGTACTAAGCGCGCTGGATATGCTCTCGGATACTTACCGCAATTTACCCGACTCGCAGGAAAAAGAACTTCTTGAACTGGCAAATGCCAGCGTTCAGCAAATGCAAATGCTCATTGATGATTTGCTGGATTTGGAACGGGTGCAAACTGGCGCGGAAGTCGTGATGAAACCTGTTGATATGCTGGATTTGATTCAGCGCGTGGTGCTGGAAGCCAAACCACCGATGCAGCATAAACATCAGCAGTTCACGCAGGAAGTGACTCCTTCACTTCCACAGGTCATGGGGGACAGCCGATGGCTCAGCCGTGCCATTGTGAATTTGCTCAGCAACGCGACCAAATACACGCAGGAAGGGGGGCAAATTATCCTGCGGGCGCATTTTGACGAAAGTGCGAAAGAGGTGGTGCTTGAGGTGCAGGATAACGGTCCAGGAATCGCTACCGCCAATCAGAAACGTATTTTTGACAATTTTTACCGCGAACCCCCGGTGCAGGCATCTTCTATTACAGGTACGGGGCTGGGGCTTTCCATTGTGAAATCCGTG
>CAZKZS010000058.1:0-19408 GCA_964557285.1 uncultured Anaerolineae bacterium
CTCATGAGTTAGAACAGCTTGAAGTCGCTAAATATGAACCCATTATCGCGCTGAATGGCGGTGAGGATGGGCTGGATTATTTCCGCCGCCTGCTGGTAGATGCCCCGTTAATAATACGTCCACGAGGGTGCATTTTGCTGGAAATTGGCGCGACTCAGGGATACAGTGTCAGTGAACTGGCGCGGCAAACCTTCCCCGATGCAAAAATCACGGTTGATCAAGATTTAGCCCACCATGATCGGGTTGTGTCCATTCAATTATGATTGTTGAAACCGCCATTGAATATCTGCGGCGAAATGAGCTGGTGGTGCTGCCAACCGATACCGTGTACGGAGTGGCCGTGCTGATTAATGAGACTGCCCTGCTGCGCCTGTACGAAGCTAAACAGCGTGACCTGGGCAAAGCCATTCCGGTGCTGCTTTCCGACCCAAAATATATTCATCAGGTGGCTGCCGAAATTTCTGACCCTGAACGCCTTTTGATGCATACCTTCTGGCCGGGGGCGCTGACGCTGGTTGTATCCAAAAGGCCAGATGTTCCCGCCCTGCTGTCTCAAACGGATACAATTGGAGTGCGTATCCCCGACCATCCCCTGACCCGGGCTATCATTGAGCAGGCGGGCGGGGCGCTGGCGGTTACGAGCGCGAATCTTTCCGGCCAGCCCGCCGCGTGTACGGTAGAGGAAGCCCGGCTGCAATTAGGGGAAAGTGTATCTTTTTACGTTGATGGTGGCAGGTGTGCGGGTGGGCAGGCGTCTACCGTAGCACAGGTGCGGGGCAGCAGCATTGAAATTTTACGCGCTGGTCCCATTACGGAAGCGCAGCTTTATACAGTAGGATTTGGGAAAAAATGAAAATACTGCTGACGGGCGGGGCAGGCTTTATCGGCTCGCACCTGGCGGAAGCCATGCTAACCAACGGTCATGAAGTTGTGATTATAGACAATCTGGCAACGGGTAAACGCGCTTATATTCCACCCCAGGCCACCTTTTATGAAGCTGATATTTGCGACCCGAAAATTGAGGATATTTTTGAAGCTGAACAGCCGGATGCGGTGTGTCATCATGCTGCCCAGATGAGCGTTCTGATTTCAATGCGTAAACCCCTGCTGGATGCTTCAACCAATATCCTGGGGGGGATTAACCTGCTGAACGCAGCCAAAAATGCGGGGGTGCAGCACTTTGTCTTTTCCTCTTCCGGCGGCACTATCTACGGTGAACCTGCTTATTTGCCCGTTGATGAATCCGCGCCCCTGCTGCCCCTGAGTCCCTATGGAATTAGCAAATTGGCTTTTGAACACTATCTGCGAATCAGCGGCCTGAGCCATACGATTTTACGGTATGCCAATGTCTACGGGCCGCGTCAGAGTCCACATGGGGAAGCAGGCGTGATTGCTATTTTTGCTGAACGTATGTTAAAAGGGCTGGATACCGTTATTTACGGGGATGGCAATCAGGAACGTGATTTTGTCTATGTATCGGATATAGTAGCTGCGAATCTTGCTGCGTTAGAGGGACAAATTGAAGGCACATTTAATATTGGGACGGGAATCGGCACGACTATCAACCGGATTTATGAACTGGTCAGCCGGGCGGCGTATTATCCCCATCCTCGCCATCATGCCGAACGCAAAGAGGGAGAAGTCTACAAAATTATTTTAGACAGCCGTCATGCCAATGCTGTGCTGCGGTGGGAGGCACAGGTCGGTCTGGAAGAAGGCATCGACCAGACCGTTCAATTTTTTAAGGCTAGTATTTAGTTATCCAGCGCGGGATATGCATACAGCCACCAGTATTGCTCCTCAGGATACACTTCCTGAAGGCCGTCCGGTGGTACAAATGTCTTTCCGTTTCTTTCCAAAATACCCCGTAAACGCCGATCCAGCCGCGTCAGTTTATCTTCAAATTCTTCTTCCCAGATTTCAAGTTCCTGGGCTTCCCGACGTAGCTGCTCGATGATAATGCGGTGAGTCGCTTCGGCGGGATAGGCACTTCTGGCACGCTGCTGGTCGTCGGTATAATCTTCCAGAAAGGCGCTCAGATTGTTCAATCGGGCGTGAAGTTCCTGCCCAATTTTATCCTCATAATGGCTGCGCCATTCGGAACGAAGCTGTTCAAAATTCAGCCGGGCATCGTGCAGGCGCTGGCGCTGTTCTTCGCTGAGTTTGTCTTGCAGCCCTTCCAATCGATGCAGCCGCATGAGCAGCCCTCCCACCGTCAGGCGGGGTAAATCGTTAGAAATCACACCGTAGAGGTCTTTTTCGTAAAGGTACGGCGTCAAATTGGACGCCATGGCTTCTAAGGCACGTAAATCAAAGGCAGGATCGTACTCCATGATGGCTTACTTTTTCTTGTACCTTTTAATGTTCTGAAAAGTGGGGTTGCCCTGCACTTCTTTCAGACGGCGGTCTGCGTCCTGGGCATACCATTCGGTCACATAACGTTTATCGGAGTCCATATAAGAAACAGTCGGGTCAAACCCTAAAATTTCTGAACAGCCACGAATAAAGGGCAGGGACTCTTCGCTCATGCGGAGAATAAACACCTTCTTCACTTCAAATTCGATTTCCACATCTACTCTATTCTGCCATTTGCCCACCAGACGATACGGCGGCTCTGCTGAAACACAGGTAAAGTAAATGTCGTTCATCCGATTCATCCAGAAAGTCTGGTTCACTCGTTCCGCAATCAGGTAGGGACGGCCAGTTTCAGGTTCTGCATAAAACCAGGTGGTCGCGTTGGTTGCCATAGATGTTTTATCCATCCAGTCGTTTTCAAGGTTTATCATACCAAACTGCTTGTGAATAATCCATGATTTTTAGGGCAGATGGGTTTGTTTTCGTTAGAAATTCGCTTACACTGGGTAGAAGCCGTTATTGATCTAGTGAAGGTGATGGTATGGGATCGCGTCTGTCTCGTTTAACTGGTAGCAGCAATAACAAGCCGCCTGAAGATAAACATATCAGGATGCTTGAAGAACTTCGTGAACCTGAGCCTGTGGTTTCTGAACCGCCCAAACCCGTAGAAGTTGCGCCTGCCTCCAAATACAGCTATCTAGCTGAAGGCAGCGAAGAATATGTTCCCCCGCCCAAACGTCGTACTACACCTAAAATCGCTAAACTGCGGGCGCAGTTACGCCCTAAGCTGGTTTCTTCTCCCGATGAATTTGATGGCATGTCCGCTTCCAACCCGGAACATCGGAAGATGGTCAAAAACCGGTTACAAACCCTGCTTCAGCGCTCCAATATTCAGCTTTCTGAGGACGAATATGCGGAGTTAGAAGAGGCGCTAATTAAAGATTTGTTGGGCTTTGGGGCTATCGAACCTCTCGTGATGGATAAATCCGTGTCCGAAATCATGGTCAACGGGCCAGACATCATTTTTGCGGAACGCCGGGGAAAACTTCAGGAAACTGAAATAGTCTTTGATGATGACGAACATATTCAATGGACAGCCCAGCGCGTAGTGCGTCCTATGCAGCGCGATTTTAGCCGTCGTAACCCGATGGTCGATGCCCGTCTACCAGATGGCAGCCGTGTCCATCTCATCATGCCGCCTTCCGCGCTGTGTGGCACAACCATCACCATCCGTAAATTCCCCGAAAGACGCCTTACCTGGCAGGATTTGGTCAGGTTTGGGTCGTTCACGGAAGAAGTCGCTATGTTCCTGAAGGCGTGTGTGCGAATCCGCTTAAATATTGTGGTGTCCGGTGGTACAGGCTCAGGAAAAACAACGCTGCTGAATGTTATCAGCAGTTTTATCCCCGAAGATGAGCGTGTGGTCACGATTGAAGATTCAGCAGAATTGCAGCTTTCGCAGCGCCATGTGGTGCGTCTGGAAACCTGCCCACCCATGCAAGGCATAAAAGAAGGTCAGTTGGTGATTCGTGACCTTGTAAAAGGCAGCCTGAGGATGCGCCCTGACCGCGTAGTCGTGGGTGAGATTCGAGATGGGGCGGCGCTGGATATGCTGCAAGCCATGAATACCGGACATGATGGCTCACTCACGACGGTTCATGCCAACAGCCCACGTGATGCTGTTGCCCGTCTGGAAACGCTGGCGATGATGGCAGGGATGGATTTACCCGTGGAAATCGTGCGGACTCAGATTGCTAGCGCGGTTGACCTGTTTATCCAGCAGGCGCGTTTGAAAGATGGCAGCCGTAAAATTATCCAGATTACCGAAGTGCAGGGCATGGAAGGCCAGCAAATCACTCTACAGGATCTTTTTGTGTACAAGACACCCGGACATACGGGTTCGCAGCCCAGTCATGAAGGCGGCGGCCAGCTTGAACCGACCGGCCTCCGGCCTAATTTTTACACCCGGTTTGAAGAACAAAAAATCGAACTCCCCAGAGGGCTGTTTGGCGGCATGGGGTCATTCAACCGCCGTCAGTAATCGCTCCCCAGTTTCAATTTTCAACGCCTATCCACTTGCGGACAGGCGTTTTTTCTTTATCATTGGCGGGTAATGCGAAAGCTCAGCCTGTTTTTACTCACCTTTTTTCTGGGGGCGTGTGACCTGATTGGCACAGACCCCACTCTGACGCCTATCATGGTGACAGCCACCCAGGAGCCGCGCTTTTTAATTGTCACCGCCACCTTTACACCCTCACCCAGTCCTGTGCTTGCGCCCACTCTGCCCGGCCAGGAACTGACTCCTTTTCGGACTTCTACTTCGGCGGCCACATCGACTCAGGCCATCACACAAACCCCTACCTTTACCCCGACCCCTACCGATACCCCCGTGACCCCCGGCGCAATTCTTGGACCCGTGGGCGGGATTCCAGCAGGTGGGGGGCTGTCAATTTGTACCAGCGCTCCGCAAGGCGGATTTGGGGTTGTATATACCAACAATCCCGATGTAGCCGCGCAAATTGGCTGCCCCTTGGGGTCAAGCAGCGCTATTCCGGTGAATAATGCGTATCAGACCTATGAAGGTGGCCTGATGGTCTGGGTTTCCTCTGTCGGCGCTACCGGACAGCCGGGCATTTTTGCCATTTTTAACGATGGCACGTTTCAGCGTTTTAATGATACGTGGCGCGACGGTGTTGATCCGGTTTCTGTCGGGCTAAATCCGCCTGTTGGCCGTATAGAACCTATTCGCGGCTTTGGGAAGGTCTGGCGTGAAACCGCCGGAATGAGCGAGTCGATGGGATGGGCAACCAGTCAAGAAATCGGCGGGACAGGATTTGTGCTGTCTTTTGAACGCGGTGAAATGATATACGTGCCGCAAAATGGGCAAACCTACGTGCTGGTAGCAGGTGTGCCGGGGGTCTGGACAAGCATTGCACAGCCCTATTAGGGTTTGTACAATCTGTTGCTTGACGCCGTGCTACAGGCAGAAAAGAATCCAACCGTTCGCTGAAAAAGGTTTTTAAAGTGGGTATCCAGGCGGCAATTCGTAAAGTTTCCCAGAGAGAAGATTTAACATTTGAAGAAGCGCAGGCAGCCATGCGGGAAATCATGGAAGGGCTGGCAACACAGGCGCAGATTGGTGCTTACCTGATGGGGCTGCGGTTAAAAGGCGAGACCGTAACTGAAATCGCGGGCAGCGCCGCCGCCATGCGCGAAGTCTCCCGCCAGCTTCCAATAGTATTTGAAGGCGCGGTAGATACCTGCGGCACAGGTGGCGATGGGTCAAATACGTTTAATATTTCTACTACTGCTTCTTTTATTGTGGCGGGGGCAGGTGTTCCGGTTGCCAAACATGGGAATCGCGGCGCATCCAGCAAATCCGGTTCAGCCGATGTGCTGAGCGCGCTGGGAGTGAATCTGGAACTTCCGCCGGAAAAAGTCGCTCAGTGTATTGAAAAAGTGGGTATTGGATTCATGTTTGCGGTTGCTTTTCATCCTGCTATGAAACATGCGATTGGGCCGCGTCGGGAAATGGGTGTGCGAACGGTGTTTAATGTGCTTGGCCCCCTGACCAATCCGGCCAACGTCCGGCGGCAGGTGATGGGCGTCTACGCCAAAAATTTAACAGAAAGTATTGCTCACGTCTTTAAGGAATTGGGGTCAGAGCATGTGCTGGTAGTGCATGGTGAGGGCGGCTTAGATGAGCTAACAACCACCGGTGTTAATTTTATCAGCGAATTAAACAAGGGTGAGGTCAAAACATATACACTTGACCCCGCCAAATTGGGACTACAACCGACCAGGTTAGCCGATATTCAGGGTGGTGAGCCTGCCGACAATGCACGAATCACGCGGGCGGTGCTTTCTGGTAACGGTACGCCCGCCCAGCGTGAGATTGTCCTGCTCAACGCGGCCGCAGGGCTTACGGCGGCAGATCGGGTAAAAAATATCCAGGAGGGATTAGAGTTGGCAGCGCAGATTCTGGATTCCGGCAAAGCGCTGGAAAAATTAGAAGCGCTGGTATCTTATTCTCAGGATATTGCCCAATGAGTGTCCTCAAAACGGGAACGATTTTGGATAAGATTCTCGCCCACAAACACACAGAAGTCGAAGCAGCACAAACAAAAATTCCACTGGCCGCGCTGCAAAAGATTTGTAGCGAGATACCCGCCCCGCGCGATTTTGGCCGTGCGCTGCGAAAACCAGATACGGTCGCGCTGATTGCTGAGGTTAAAAGGGCGTCTCCTTCCAAAGGGATTCTGATTGATCCTTTTCATCCAGTTGAACTGGCACAGCAGTACGCGGCACACGGCGCGGCGGCCATTTCGGTGCTGACGGATGAACAATTTTTTATGGGGCATCTGGACTACCTCAAGCAGATTCGGGCGGCAGTGGATTTGCCCCTGCTGCGAAAAGAATTTATCATTTCGCCCTATCAGATTTATGAAGCGCGGGCGGCAGGTGCGGATGCGATTTTACTGATTGTGGCTGCGCTGGAAGATCGCCTTTTGGCAGAACTCCATGCCCTGACGCTGGAACTGGGAATGTCGGCGCTGATTGAAGTCCATGATGAGGCCGAAACGGAACGCGCTCTGCGTATCAACCCTGCTATCATCGGTATAAACAACCGGAATCTGCATGATTTTTCGGTAGCTTTACAGACGACGGTGCGGCTGGCGGCCCTGATTCCGCCGGAAACGGTGCTGGTGAGCGAAAGTGGAATCCAGACCGCCGAAGATGTCCAGTGGCGTGTGGATGCGATTCTGGTGGGAGAAACGCTGGTGAAGTCCAGTGAAAAAATGAAAGCATTAAGCGCTGTGCCGCGTAAGGAGCGATAATGGGCGTGCGGGTGAAAATCTGCGGATTAACGAATATTGATGATGCTCGATTTGCGGTACAGGCAGGGGCGGATATGCTGGGGTTTATTTTTTATCCGGCCAGCCCGCGCCATGTCACCGTCGAAAAAGCCCAGTCGCTTATCAACCTGCTCAAGGTGGAATTTGGGGACGATACACCGATTCTGGTGGGGGTTTTTGTGAATGACTCGGCTAAAGTAATTGAAAGTACCCTGAATCTGGTTGGACTGGATTTAGCCCAGTTAAGCGGCGATGAACCGCCCGATGTTTTAGACCAGTTACAGGGACGCGCCTACAAAGCGATTCGCCCTGCCAGTCGGGAAGAAGCAGTCAGACAGTTTGAGATGTATACGGCTTCTGCATCCAGCGAACACTTTTTACCGGAAATCATGGTTGACAGCTATCATCCCACCCTTCACGGCGGAACAGGTGAGGAAGGCGATCCAGAAATTATTCAACAGGTCATTTCACTTTCGCAACGGGCGATGATTGCAGGGGGATTGACGCCTGAAAACGTGGGGGATGTCGTCTGGAAATTTCAGCCCTTTGGCGTCGATGTAGCCAGTGGGGTCGAGGAATCCAAAGGTAAAAAAGACCCATCCAAAGTCAAAACTTTTATCGCAAGGGCAAAAGGGAGATAACGATGCAGCCGAACAGCAATGTTCCCGACGCACGCGGTTATTATGGGGCATACGGTGGGCGATTCGTACCGGAAACCATTGTCCCCGCGCTGGATGACCTGGCAGAAGCCTATGGCGAATTTAAAGATGATCCGGCTTTCCAGTCGGAATTGATGTTTCTGCATCATACCTATACAGGCCGCCCGACGCCCATTAGTTTTGCCCAGCGTCTTACAGAACGATTCGGTGGGGCGCAAATTTACCTGAAACGCGAAGATTTAGCCCACAGCGGCGCTCATAAAATTAATAATGCGCTGGGACAGGCACTTCTGGCAAAACGTATGGGGAAAAAGCGGATTATTGCGGAAACAGGTGCGGGGCAGCACGGTGTAGGGACAGCAACCGCCTGCGCCTATCTTGGCCTACAATGTGTGATTTACATGGGCAGTGTAGACATCGCGCGGCAAAAACCCAATGTATTACGGATGAAACTTTTAGGGGCAGAAGTGCGTCCTGTCGAAACGGGCAGTAAAACCCTGAAAGATGCCATTAACGAAGCCATGCGCGATTGGGTCACAAACGTGCGGGATACTTTTTATCTATTGGGGTCAGCCCTGGGGCCGCATCCTTACCCGCAGATGGTACGGGATTTTCAATCGATTATCGGGAAAGAAGCCCGCCAGCAGATTTTAGAACGTACCAGAAAACTGCCCGATGCGGTGGTGGCCTGTGTGGGCGGCGGTAGCAACGCGATAGGCATGTTTCATGCTTTTCGAGAGGATGCGAACGTGCGTCTGATTGGCGTTGAGGCGGGCGGCGAAGGCATCGAATCGGGAAAACATGCAGCGCGATTCGCCGGAGATAGCAAAGCCCGCCCCGGCGTGCTGCATGGCACCCGGTCTTATGTGCTGCAAAGTGCCGATGGGCAAATTTCGGAAACCCACAGCATTTCTGCCGGTCTGGATTATCCATCCGTGGGACCAGAACATGCCTATTTGAGGGACATGGGTCGCACCGAATACACCTGGGCAACCGACGCTGAAGTGTTAGATGCGTTTCAACTGCTATGCCGTATGGAGGGTATTATCCCCGCACTGGAATCGGCGCACGCGATTGCTGAAGTGGTTAAACTTGCCCCTACCCTGTCCAAAGACTCGATGATTCTGGTCAATTTATCCGGCCGGGGAGATAAAGATTTGGATACGGTATTCAAAGCATTGGGAGAAGCGATTTAATGAGTGGGCTACAACTGATCCAGGAAACGTTTGCCAGTGCTAAAAAACGTGCCTGTCTGATGCCATATTTTCCGGTCGGCTATCCCGATTTGCCCTCCTCAATTAATATTATGGAAGCGATGGCGAAAGCGGGTGCAGACGCGATTGAAGTCGGCGTGCCGTTTTCTGACCCCCTGGCCGACGGCCCTACGATTCAAGCTGCTACTCAGACTGCGCTTGAAAACGGCATAACGTTGAGAGATTGTATTCAAGCCGTACAGGAGCTTCGCCAGCGTGGGGTTAGAATCCCTTTAATGCTCATGAGTTACTTGAATCCGATTGTGGCCTATGGGCTGGAAAATTTTGTTCGGGATGCGGCTGACGCGGGAGCAAGTGGTTTTATTGTGCCAGACTTGCCCGCCGATGAAGCTGGAGAATTTCAAAAGCTGACGGAACAGTATGACATGGCCTTTGCCCATTTTCTCGCACCCACCAGCAGCGAGTCACGCATGAAACTGGCGGCATCCATGGCACGCGGTTTTATCTATCTGGTTTCTGTGACAGGTGTTACCGGAGAACGGGAGCTTGTTCCAGAGGATTTAAAGGAATTTATTCAGCGTGTGCGGCGATACGCCTCTCAACCGTTGGCAGTTGGGTTCGGGATTGGCACCCCTGAAAAAGCCAGGGCAGTAGGCGCACTTGCTGAGGGCGTCATTATCGGCAGTAAATATATTACTCTGGCAAAAACAGGAGGTATGGACGCTGTGATAAAATTCACAAAAGAAGTGAGGGCGGCTTTAGAAAAAGGTAATTTTTCATAAAATCTTAATGTAATGGATTTCATTTCTTATCTACAATAGAGTTAGAGGCGTACTACAACCTGGGAGTCCTACTGTACTACATCCCACGATTTACCAATCGCCCATGTGAATTAGTACAAAAAATTACTTCAATACAAAATGAGAACATACAAAGCTATTGAAAAGGCTTTTACTCAAGCGATATAATTGAGAATGGTGAGGGGTTGCCTGGGAATTTGTTATGAGCAAGGTATATTTGAAGGGATTCACCGATGACTAACTTACACGTCCTTGTGCAGCAAAGCTACGATACGCTTTTGAGTCATGCACAGAATGTTAAGATTATCCTCCTGCACCCCAAGAGTCGCTTTCGTTCACTGGTCATTGCGAAACTGCTGGCAGAAGCGCCCAGACCGGTGTTTTACTACTCTATGGGGCCATACGACGTTAATGTAAACTCTTTTCTGGCGGGTTTCGCGCATGATTTAGCGAACCAGCACCCTACCTTTGGCCGTCATCTCTACCAGCTTGGCATTGAAACCAACCAGATTGAGTATGGACGGCTGCTGGAAAGCATGTATCACGACCTGGAAGAACTCTCTGACCAGCCGTATTTTCTGGTATTGGATGAATATGATGCCAGCGAAAACGCGGACGATGTTCAGGAGTTTATGGAGGATGTGCTACTCAATCTGCCTGCCAACTGTCAGGTGATTATCAATAGTCGCACCCTGCCCCGTTTGCCCTGGTTGGGGCTGGTCGCTCAGAATCGGGCGATTATCCTGGATGATGACCAGCTCGTAGGAGAAAACCCCTACTGCTACCGGGTCGAAAAACCAGAAGCGATTGCTTCTCTCGAAGTCAAAGGGCTGGGGCCGGGGTATATCTCCTGCAACGAAAATTCCGTTGATGAATGGGAAGGGCATCTCCCCCGCCTGCTGCTGATTTTTGCGCTGGAACGCCCACAGGTAACACGCGCTGAAATTTGTCGGGCTTTCTGGCCGAATTTGGATAACGACCAGGCGGTGAATGTTTTTCATGTCACCAAACGGCGGCTGCATAAGGCGCTTGGATTTGACGCGCTGGTGCATAACGATGGCTATTATCAGGTCAATCCCCATCTCAGCGTGCAGTACGATGTCAGCGAGTTTATGAAAGCGCTGGTCAGAGGACGTACCTCTACCGGTGAAGATGCCGCGCAAGCGTGGCAAACCGCCATTGATTTGTATGCCGGACCGTTTTTGCAAGGCCACCGCGAGGTATGGATTGAACGGCAGCGACAGGCGTATCGGGCGGGGTATCTGGAAGCGATTCTGGCGATTGCGCGGATTCGGATGGAAGCAGGGAAACCCGAACGTGCGCTGCGAATTTTGCTTCAAGCCTCGCATGAAAATGAAAAAGTGGAGGCGATTGACCGTGAGATTATGCGTATTTATGCCCAACTGGGACGCCGCAGCGAAGCCGCCGCCCACTATCAAACCCTGGTCGAAACGCTCAATCACCGTGAACTTGAGCCAGAAGAAGAAACCCGTCAGCTTTACGACGAACTGATGGCTTAAACGGAATTCTGGACTTTTTGAAAAGGGTGGCCGTCAAGCCGCCCTTTTTGTTTGGAAACAGGCTATACTCAACCCATGTCAAATTTAATGCAGCAGCTTCATAAAGCTGGATACAAATACACAAAACCCCGCCAGATGGTCAGCGAAGTGCTGGAAGCTCACGATGGACACCTTTCAGCCAATGAAATCTGGGAAGCGGTCAGCCAGATTGACCCCAAAATAGGCCGGATGAGTGTTTACCGTACTCTGGAATTGTTTACTCAGTTGGGTTATATCCGACCTGCTACCCGCAACGCTGCCGATGTGCGTAATGGAATCGTGTACGTCCTGATGCACGATGGGCATCATCATCATATTGTCTGCCAGAGCTGCGGGCAGGTGATTGAATTTGCGGACTGTGACCTGGAAAAACTGGTGCAAACGCTTGAAAAGAAATATAACTGTCGTATAGGAGGACATCTGCTGGAGTTTTTCGGTGTCTGTGAACGGTGTCTTCATTCTGCTTAGGGAGATTTGGCCGTGCTTACCTTATCCTTAAATGAAAATCCCTGGGACAGCGACAGCATTGAATTGAATATGTCTTTTGATACCCTTCGGGATTATCAATGGGAACGGCTGCTTAAAGCGCTGTGGGCTTACCCCATCATGTTTGGCCCGTTGGAAAGCCGCTACACGCCGGGCATTGAACCCCCTCCGGTTATCCCTATGACTGTTCCCGACCCTACGGCGGCCATGTGCCAGTTTGCGGCGGTAGAAGTAGAACCGAAGATGCAGGTCGGCGCTGAAGTATGGATTACCCGCTCTTTGTTTGAATGTGTTTCCGTAACCATTCCCCTCAAGATGTTCAGTAATGTTACAGCAGAGCGTACCAACGAAGGGCTGCTGCATATTGAGCATATTTTCTGGGAAATGGCGCTCAAACTGTATGACACTACCACCTATACAATTGCGGCGATTGGGGTCAATCGGGGCTGCCAGCTTCTGATGGAAATGCTGGCGAACCCACAGATGCGCGACGAGCTTATTAAAACAGGAAACTTCCTGGCCCGTGATGACGCCATGGCGGAACTGCGCCTGCGCCCACAAAACTTCCAGGAAGTTCGCCCTTCCCTGCGCTGGTGTCCACCTAAACCTTAGACTACCAGCATGTATCCTTTGCCACGTACCGTTTTAATGTAACAGGGTTTGTTGGGATTATCCTCTACGACCACCCGCAGCCACCGGATGTGGACATCCAGCGTGCGGGTATCTCCCATATAATCGGTTTGCCATACTTCCTGCATCAGCGTTAACCGTGCCACGATTCTGTTGGGTTGCCGCATCAGCAGTTCCATTAAGCGAGTGAGCTTAGGGGTTAACTTGGTTTCCCCCCGGGAGGTGGCTAAAAGCGCCTGCTGTAAATTTAACGAAAACGGACCCGCGTGTAAAATCTCGCCTTCGTGAGCGCGGGTAAAACGCTCAATACGATTCCATAATTTGCGATAAGTAAAGGGAAGATACATTAATAAATCGGCTTCGCTTTCCTCAACTTCCCGGATCGGGCCTTCTTTAATGTGAATCAGAGGAATATGGTTAACTTCGCTTTTTAATTTGGAACAAATACGATCGCCGGAGGTCCGCATTGACGCGGCATCGAGAATGAGAATATGTGGAGTTTTGACCTGAATTAAATCCAGCGCGTCCTTTCCCGTGTTTGCGACCAGCAAGTCATAACGCTTTCTCAGGTGGTTCGCAAATGAAGTGCCATTCGCACGCGGGCTTTCCACCAGAAGAACGGTTTTCACAACTGACCTCCACAACCTTGCAATCAACCCTCTGTTATAGCAGACTTCGTTTTCTTTGGAGAGGGCGGTTTTCTGACCGCCCCGGTATCTAAATTTGTTTTTCGTCAGCAGCCTGAACCGCTTCCAGAATCCTGGATAGTCCGGCAGGAATATCCCCATGAATATGCAACCGGACAAAGGGCAGCCGCCGCCGCATGAGGGCTTCCTGGTCGCCCATGGCCTGGGCATTTTTCAGGACGCTAAAGCTGTAGGGTTTACCCGGAATCGGCAGGTCAATCGCATCCTCTACGGTAATTTGCAGGAAAATACCATTGTCGCGCCCGCCTTTATGAAGCTGGCCTGTCGAGTGTAAAAAGCGGGGGCCATACCCTACCGTAACGGCGCGGGTAGTAGAATGGCGCACCCGCCGCCGAATATCCTGCAAAATGGCATCATTTTCTTCGTTTTGCTCCAGGTAGGCCATGATAGCAATATAGTCGCCAGAACGGGCAAAACTCATTCCGGCCGCCAGCAGCCCCGCTAACTGGCTGCTGTTATACTGACGCTGAGCGCAAATCTTCCGCAGCACCTCCCCGATTTCTGTATCGGTATACAGTTTCAGGTTGCCTTCTTCCAGAATCATGTTCTGCGAAGGAAGTTTATGGTACTGCTGATAATAGTCCAGAATCGCGTTGGTGTTTTTTTTGCTTTCCGTCACGTTGGGTTCGTCAAACGGATTGACCCCTAAAATGTGGCCAGCGATAGCGGTAGCAAATTCCCACCGCAAAAATTCTCCGCCCAGGTCATAAGCATCTCGCAGGTGGATAATGTAAACCGGATGTCCGGCTTCCCAGAAGCGGCGAATTTTGGCATCCAGTTCATCGGTTTCATTATCCAGCCGAAGGTACACAATGAAACGGTCATCATCGTAATCATGCGGATTGCCCACCGTGCCGCCTGCCAGTGGCAAAATCCCAACGCCTTCTTTGCCCGTGCTTTCCGCCACAAGCTGCTCAACCCAATCGCCAAAACTATTAATTTGTTCTGAACCATGCAACACGAGTTTGTCATGACCTTTTTTCGCCATGTACCCCATCAATGCGCCCAACCACATGCCGGGATGTCCGGAAACTGGAATAATTTCACTGACGGCTTGCAGCATCCGTTCAGCGCTGGCAAAAAGGCGGTCTAAATCGAGTCCCATCACGGCGGCGGGAACAAATCCAAAATAACTCAGGGCAGAATACCGCCCGCCAATATCCGACGGATTGATAAAAATGTGACGGTAATTGTCGGCTTCCGCATTTTTCGCTAGTTCCGAACCTTCGTCCGTGATAGCAATGAACTGCTGACCCGCTTTTTCCTTGCCCTGCAATTCCGATACGCGGGCAAAAAAGTAACGCTGAAAACAATCGGTTTCCAGGGTCGTACCAGATTTGCTGGCGACAATAAAAACCGTGTTGGCTAAATCAATGCTGTTTTCGATGGTTTCAATGCGGGCGGGCTCAGTGCTGTCCAGCACCAGAAGCCGTGGGAAACCCTCCTGTTTGCCAAATGTTCTCTGGAACACATCCGGCGCCAGGCTGCTGCCACCCATCCCCAGCACAACCGCATGGGACCAGCGTTTAGAATCTTCTTGCAGGGCTTTCAGACGGCTGCGGTCAATGGTTTGCAGGCAGAACAGCCAGCCCAGCCGATTGCGGATACTTTCCTGATGAGAGGCTTCCTTTTTCCAGAAAGCCGCGTTTTTGCTCCATACAGCCTGATTCGCTTTGACATCTGCCAGTTTTTCCAGCGTCCGGCGAAATCCTACTTCATACCCCGCAATAATGGTTTCGTGACGCTGCATGACCCCAATTCGCAGGACTTCGCGTTTGCCTTCTACAGCCTGCATCAGTTGACGGAAAGAATCGGCAAAGGCTTCTACCCCATCCACTTGAAGCATATGGGTGATATTATCCAGTTCGACCCCTACTTCAGCCAGTTTATCCAGCAGGGTCAGCCCTTCCTCTAAATTCTGTTCCAGGGTGGGCGCTACCCTGCCATGATCTTTGAAGGCTTTTAAAGTCTCCGGTGGAACGGTATTGACGGTTTCCGCGCCAATCAGGTTATCGACATATAGGGTATCCGAATAACGTGGGTTTTTCGTGCCTGTGCTGGCCCAGAGAGGCCGCTGTACCATTGCACCCGCTTCTTTGAGCGCTTGAAAACGTTCCCCGTGAAAGATAGCTTTGTAAGCAATGTAGGCAGCTTTAGCGTTGGCAATGGCGACTTTGCCAAGTAACTCATTATTCTGCCGTACCCGTTCCAGGTCACGCCCCTGAGCAGCACGTAGATTGTTTTCCAACTGCTGGTCAACGGCAGTATCAATCCGGCTGACAAAAAAACTGGCTACCGAAGCGATGCTATCCACTTTTTGACCTGCTTGCAGGCGGCGTTCCAACCCCCGGATGTACCGTTCAGCCACTTCCTGATAATTTTTGACGGAAAAAATCAGGGTGATATTCACGTTAATTCCGTTGGCAATCGATTCCTCAATAGCAGGCAGACCGGCCTCAGTAGCCGGAATTTTAATCATAACATTGGGACGGCCAACCGTTTCAAAAAGGCGTTTGGCTTCCTGAACAGTGGTTTCGGTATCATCGGCAATCGTGGGGGAAACTTCCAGACTCACATACCCGTCCCGTTTTCCGGTGCGTTCATACACCGGACGCAACAGGTCAGCCGCCACCTGAATATCGGCTACAGCCAGACGTTCATAAATGGCGTAGGGGTCTAAGTCCAGCATGGTACTGATGGCTTTATCGTAAGCCTGCCCCTTGCTGATGGCTTTCATAAAAATAGTCGGATTTGAGGTGATGCCAACGACGCCATCTTCTTCAATCAGGCGCTGGATTTCTCCATTGTTGAGCAGGTCGCGGCTGATATTGTCGTACCAGATACTTTGACCCAATTTTTGTACATCTACGGGGGGATTATCAGACATCCCGGAACTCCTTTAAACGTTGGGCAGTTTATCCGACAAATTATATCGGCAAACCGCCCATTTTTCCCGTAGACTTAATGCTTATTATCAGGCAGCACCCGCCAGCATACTAATTAGGCCGCAGTAGCAGCACCCGCCGACAATGCCCGATGCAATTGCCCCCACAATCACATTGGCAACCCCCATGCCGAGGCCAAACTCATGTTTTTGCCCGACTATCCAGCTTTTAGCCCCGAACAGCACCAGTCCCAATATTCCTAAGCCACATTGAAGGGAGGAAAGTTGTGACGGGTCGGCGGTCGGGTCATCGGCTGAGGAGGCCACCGCCGCCACAATCAGGGCATACAGCACCGCCGTAAGGAGATTGCCAACCACATCCACGCGCATGGTGCCAATCAGAAAATTAGAGAGTGAACCCGTTCCGCCCATGAAGCCCCCGATGAACCAGGTCACGTAGTTGTTAAACACAGAAAAAATCATCGTCAAAAAGCTGATGCCGAATCCAAAGGCGAGTGAGGTAATCGGGCCGTATTCTGAAACAAATTCTTCAATTTCTTTTATCGAAAGGTCGCTTTCAATGACCTCACCCTGCTGAGTAACCGTCACCAGTTCTCCACTTTCATCAACGTAGGTTGTGTCTCCGGTATCGCTGGTGACTTGAAAATCGTCGTCAAACAGGTCGGTAGCTGCACGCAGCACAAAAAAGGCTGCCCCGCTAAAAATCAACCCCAGAATAATTAACCAGATCGGCCATTCGACCAGAAATTCAGCAGCACCCGGTTCGCTGCCCCCATAAGAGGTCGTGCTGGCTTTTTTATTCCTGCCCGGTTTTTGAGGACGCAGTTGTCGCAAAGCCTCAGCCGCATGAGTCGAATCGGTATGTGTGACCTGAGCCGCCAGCCCGATAAAAGTGGTGTTTTTTTCGATGTCCGGGTCGCGTTCCAGCGCTTCTTTGAGATAATACGCCACACTCTCCCAATCTTTTTTCAGGGACATATCCAGCGCACGGTCGAGAGAGGATTTGGCCTTTTGTTTGTCCGCAGGCGATATTTTTTTGATGGGAGCAGCAATGGCTGAACTGGCGGCCATTTGCATCCAATCCGGTGTGACTTCGGGTGGGCTGTAGGAGGACCTGGGCGGCGATGATGGGGGTTCGTTGAAGCTGAATTGAAAATAGTCCGTTGGTTCGGGTTTCGGTTCGGGAACGCTGGCAGTAGCGGTTTTCTGGATATTGCGTCCCGCTTTGAGCGCAAGATCACGAAGTTCAGGCTCAGGGTCGGTTTTGTAGACCCTGGCAAGGGGTTGCAGAGCGCGTTTATCGCCGGACTTGCCCAGCGCGATGATGGCCTGGCGACGCTGGGCGGAATCCTTATGACCTAACAATTGGATATAATGATCAAGATTCATTTTTCCCCCAATTATCCTGAGTGCTTCTTCCCCGGAAGCACCAATTTAATCATCTTATATCAGGATAACTGCGGGCGCGAATCAGGTATATCCCAATACTTAGGACATTTGTTCGCGTGCGGCCTGTGCAACAGCTTCCGGCGTAATGCCATAATTTTTGTAGATGATCTGATATGGTGCAGATGCGCCAAAACGGTTCACCACACCTACAAATCGCCCGCCGTTGAGGTAGGTTTCCCAGCCCTGTTTGACCGCCGCTTCCACTGCGACGCGAACTTTCACCGAATCCGGCAGAACGTGTTTTTTGTAGGCCGCGTCCTGCTGCTCAAACAGTTCAAAACTGGGCATACTGACCACCCGCGCCCGAATCCCCTCTTGTTTTAGAAGTTCCTGCGCCTGTAAAGCGATAGCAACTTCCGTGCCTGTTCCCATCAAAATTGCCTGCGGCTCGCCCTCGCAGTCCGATAGGATGTATGCTCCTTTTGCCACCCCTTCATCCACCCCTTCCGGTGAAAAGGTAGGAGTGTTCTGGCGAGAGAAAATGAGCGTGACAGGCCGATGTTGAATCTGCATCGCCACTTTCCACGCAGCCGCCGTTTCGTTCGCATCGGCCGGACGGATGACAACCATCTGTGGAATTGCGCGCAGCGCAGCAAAATGTTCAACGGGCTGGTGGGTAGGGCCATCTTCGCCTAAACCGATGCTGTCATGGGTAAAAATGAACACAACAGGCAGTTCCATCAGCGCGGCCAAACGCATCGTAGGCCGCATGTAGTCGGAAAAGGTTAAAAATGTAGCCGTATACGGTTTGATAATGCCACCGTGTACGCCCATACCGTTGGTAATTGCGCCCATTGCATGTTCCCGCACCCCAAAAGCGATATTCCGTTTATCAAAACCGTCATTGCCAAAAAACCCTTCGCCGCTAATCTGCGATTTGGTGCTGGGGGCAAGGTCGGCATCTCCACCCATGAAGGTTGGGACTTTGCGGGCAATCGCGTTTAGCACTTTGCCGGACGAATTGCGGGTTGCATCCCCTTTGGCATCCGGTTCAAATACGGGAACAGCCGACTCCCAATCAGGAGGCAGTTCGCCGTTGATGGCACGCTGTAATTCGGCAGCCAGTTCGGGATAGGCTTGATGATAGGCATCCCATTTGGCCTGCCATTCTGTTTCTGCTGATTTGCCTTTTTCTACCGCCTGCCGCCAGTGATTCAGCACGTCCGCTTCAATATAAAAATTGGGTTCAAGAGGCCAGCCAAGCGCCTGTTTGGTCAGTTTAACTTCTTCCGCGCCAAGCGGTGAGCCATGCGCTTCATGCGTTCCGGCTTTGTTCGGGCTGCCAAACCCTAAGACGGTACGAATCATAATTAAGGAGGGCTGGTCAGTCACTTCACGGGCAGCCTGAATCGCTTTTTCCAGCGCTGCCGTGTCGTTGCCATCCTGAACACGCTGCACATGCCAGCCATAGGCTTCATAACGTTTGCCCACATCTTCCGTAAAAGTCACATTGGTTTTAGCTGCCAGCGATACCAGATTATCATCATAGAGATAAATCAGTTTGCCAAGTTTGAGATGTCCGGCCAGCGACCCCGCTTCTGCTGTAACGCCTTCCATTAAATCGCCATCACTCACCAGCGCATAAGTGTAATGGTCGATAATGGTGTGTCCTTCCCGATTGTATTTTGCGGCAAGGAAGGCTTCCGCAATTGCCATGCCAACCGCGTTTGACGCGCCCTGACCCAGCGGTCCGGTGGTGGTTTCTACACCGGGGGTTAGACCTACTTCAGGATGTCCCGGCGTAATGCTTCCCCACTGACGGAAATTTTTTAACTCGTCCAGAGAAAC
>CAZKZS010000059.1:0-3869 GCA_964557285.1 uncultured Anaerolineae bacterium
ACAGAGGCGGGAGTCGGGTGTAGGGGCAGGAACAAACGACCATCGGGAGTGATGCCCGCCCAGGTAAGCCCCTCTCCCCGCGTAGCAGTGGGAGAGGGGTTTGGGGTGAGGGTGAACAGGGCGGGTATCGTCCCCGCCCCTACAAAAACCTGAATTGTTATAATTTTGTTTCAATGTACGGTTATATTTATGCGTTTCTTACGATTAATGGTATACTGAGGGCTACTCTATGTAAGTGTTTCGAGTGTAGTCTCCTGCGTTTCATTCCTTTCACGTTTTTCAGGACACCCCATCGGGGTGTTTTTTTGTTTATGGCCTTGCAAACTGTACCGTCTGGACGGTATAATAGGAGCGAATGATGAACAACGAAAAAGTAAGTACCCGACAGCGCATTTTACGGGCAGCCAGCCGCATTGTGTTGCAGCAGGGGGTCATCAACCTGACGCTGGAAAATGTCGCGCTGGAAGCCGGACTCAGCAAAGGCGGGCTGTTGTATCACTTTCCCAGCAAAGAAGCGCTGGTCGAAGGGCTGATGCGGCAGTTGACAGAGGATTTTAACAGCACCCTTGACCGCGAATCGGGGGCAGAACCCATGGACGCGGGGCGCTGGCTGCGGGCGTATGTCCGTATGACCTTTGCCCTGGACCAGCAAACCAACAATCTGGCGGCGGGGCTGCTGGCGGCGGCCACGATGAACCCGGAACTGCTGAGTCCCCTGCGCGAAAGTTTTGCCGATTGGCAGACTCGCATTGAGCAGGATGGCATTGATCCGGTCATTGGCACGATTATCCGGCTGGCCGCCGATGGCTTATGGATGGCGGATTTGCTGGGGTTTGCCCCTCCGACAGGAGAAATCCGCCAGAAAGTGCTGGATGCGCTGCTCAAGTTGACCGATGAGGGAAAAACATGAATCCATTTTTACTGCTGCTGCTGGCAATTTTGAGCGAAATTATAGGCACAATGTCCTTACGCATGTCTCACGGCTTTACCCGTCCCCTGCCCAGTTTATTCGTGCTGGTGGGCTACGGGCTGACCTTTTATCTGCTGTCGCTCAGCCTGAAACACATTCCCCTGAGCATTGCCTATGCAATCTGGGCGGGGTTAGGCACGGCGGGAACGGTGCTGATTGGCACGTTCATTTTTCAGGAAACGATGGACCTGTGGCGCGTGTTTGGTATCATGCTGATTCTGGCAGGAGTGTTTGTGCTGAATATGGTTTCCAACGCGCACGCCGCCTGAAAGCTCGTCAAACCGCCGTTTTCTGCGCTATGCTTAAGCTATCGAACACAAAAAGGATAGAACATGCTCAGAAAATTGCTGCTGCTCAGTTTAATTTTGATGGTAGGCATTACACTGGCACAGGAACTGCCGGATGTCATTGAAATGGAGCGCCCCGGATTCACGCCGGAAGGGGTGGAATGGGACGCGGAACGGGAGCGTTTTCTGGTGGGGTCACTGGTCGAAGGCACAATTTTTCAGGTGACAGACGACGGCACGCTGACACCGTTTATCGAAGATGAGGAACTGCTGTCCTCCGTAGGCATCGAAGTGGATGCCGAACGTGACCGCCTGCTGGTTGCCAATTCCGAAGCCGCGATTTTTTCCGATGAAAGTATTCAGGGCAATATCTCGCTGGGAATTTACGACCTTGAAACGGGCGAACGGCTGTTTTTAGTTCCCCTCTCCGACCTGTACCCTGAAGGGCGGCATTTTGCCAACGATGTCGCGGTGGATGCCGAAGGTAACGCCTACGTGACGGATTCGTTTTCCCCTGTGATTTATAAAGTAGATGTCGAAGGCAACGCTTCTATTTTTCTGGAAAGTGAATATTTCGAGAATCCCTTTTTTGGCCTGAACGGAATTGCCTATCATGCCCATGAGTATTTGCTGACCAATGTGGGCGGGTCGGGCGAACTTTATAAGATTCCTGTCGACGACCCAGAAGGGATCACGCTGGTGGAAATGGAAGAAGGTGTGATTGGCGACGGCATGACTATTCACCCGGAGGATGGCAGCCTGATTGTGGTCAGCGGTTCAACCAATGCGGTGTACCGGATTACCAGTGAAGATGAGTGGGCAACCGCCACCATCGAGCAGACCGCCCGCCTTTCCGATGCGGCCACCACAGCCACCATCCGCGATGGCAGCGTGTATGCGCTTTTTGCTCATCTGGATCGAATGGGCAGCCCCACCCCGCAAGAGGTCTATGAAATCGTGCGGGTTGATTTTGAGGAGTAAGTTTCTGGGGCGGGAAAACCCGCCCTTTTTATCCTCATCCCAAACCCCTCTCCGAAAATCAGAGAGGGGCTTACGGGGCAGGTGTCGCTCACTGTGGTTGCTTGTTCCTGCCCCTACTGACCGTCCCTCAGCGTAAGCGGGGAGTCAAAGCCCTCCCCTGAAAAGTAATGCCAAACGTCACTTCAAGGGCTGCCACTGGAAGGCTAGAATCCGGTTAATCAATTGAGACAAGCATCATGCAGCTTTCAAGACGCAATTTTCTTCGATTATTTCAGGCGCTGGGGGTATCTGCCCTGCTGCCCAATCTCAGGCTGGCACAGGAAAAAACGGCGCGGGTGCATTTACATCAGTACGACCCCTCCGACCTGACAACGGCTGTTAAAACAGCTATGTCTGCCGCGACTGATTTACGCTGGCTCAAAACGGGCGACTCGGTTTTCCTGAAGGTTGCCAGCAACTCCTATTTTGCGCCGCCCGCCGTGACCTCCCCTGGTATTCTGGAAGGGGTGATTCAACTTTTAAAAGAGTCCGGCGCGGGGACAATTTATGTGGGGGATATGAGTGGTGCGTATTATGTGCGTCATCTGCCGACCCGTACCGATGGCTCTACCCGCAGTGTGATGAAAATTAACGGGCTGCTGGCGGCGGCGGAATCGGCGGGCGCGGTGGTTCACTGTTTTGAGGAAGTGCCTTTTGACAGCGCCTACATTCAGGGGATTCCGCCGGAAGCGCACCATTGGGGCGACGACCTGCATGTAGCTGAAATAGTAGACCGCGTAGACCATATCATTAATTTGCCGCGCCTGGGCAGTCATGTGCTGGCGGGAGCATCGCTGGGGTTAAAAAGTGCCATCGGCTGGATTAGCGACCACAGCCGCATGGTTTTGCATCGGGACGCAGAAACCTTCCATCAAAAAATCGCGGAAGTAAACGCAATTCCGCAGCTCACCAGTAAAATGCGCCTGACTATGACTTTAGTCGATTACGCCCTGACGACCTTTGGCCCCGATCATGGCTACGCGCTGACGCTGGACACCCCTCTGATTGTGGCATCGGAAGATGTGGTCAGCCACGACCAGATTGCGCTGCTGGTGCTGCTCTGGGGGCGCACCCTGACCCCGCCCGATGAGGAAAATCCGTATGTGGAACAGGCCGATACGTTTAACCGTTCCTTTGTGCAGCAGGTCTGGCAGGAAACTGCCCAAACCCTGCCCGTGTTTGAAGCGCTGGACCGTGCCGATGTGCTGACTCATATCAATTATGCGTATGACCTTTTACATGGTGGCCGCCCCGATCGGATTGAAGTGATGACGGAAGGGCTGCTGCCCGATGCCCTGATTGCCATCCTGACCGCCCGCCCCGAACTGAATATCCTGCTGAAATAAAAACGCCCCTCTGTGGAGGGGCGCTTCTCTGATTTGTAGCGTTTTAGCTGGCGATGGTCACAGAACTGGCCTGTTTACCTTTTTGACCCTGCGTAATGCTAAATTCTACTTTGTCGCCTTCGCGCAGGGTGCGGAAGCCAGTGGCGCGAATTTCTGAGTGATGGACAAAAACATCGGGGCCATCGGTCTGGCTGATGAATCCATATCCTTTTTCTTCGTTAAACCACTTGACTGTGCCATGAGTAC
>CAZKZS010000059.1:3879-19291 GCA_964557285.1 uncultured Anaerolineae bacterium
TGAATGGTTTTGTACACAACATGAAGCCCACCTGATTTCAAGAAGCCTTTATGCAGATACGAGAACCATTCAGGCGAAAGACCTGAGTAGAGGCAGTATACACGTCATTGTATTTAATTTCCATTAGATGTTTGTTAGATGTGATATACTTTCTATAGACAAATGCGATTTTCATCTTCCCTGGCTAATTGTGTGGTTATAAGCTCCGGGTTGCACCAAGTCTGAACCCTCACCCAGGCAAATCCAGGATAAAACATGGCTTCGGGCTTTGAAATTACCTGCATCAATAAAAATGCTCAGGGCATCATTATTAGAATTGGTGGCGTTGGTTGGAGCTTGAGCGCTCAGGAAGCCATTGCAAAATTGATGAGCCAGCAGCTTCGTTTTAATCTCCTACTCGACAACCAGTATAGGGATATTGGTGTAAGAGGCGAAGGTGTGAATGCTTATTTGGCCCTTGAACCCGATGGCTATCCGCTTCAGGAGATAGTCGGTATTCCCAGTTGTTAGGTTTTTCCAGTTTAGAAGTGAGGACATTAAAAATGGATGGTATTGTTGACATTATTATGCTGACGGCTGACCGTTATCTGGGTGTTGGCTGGAAAGCAGGCAAAGTACACAGCATGTGTATTGCGACCACCGAAGCTGTTGCCCTCCATATTACCCAACAGAGTTTACGCCAGAAGCCCACCTCCGATCAGGTGTATGAGAATATCGAGAAACTGGTCAAATCCCTGTTGTGATACTTCGCGCATGATGCGCTAACCACCATTCCCATACTGCATTTCCCACGCTCATCGACCCGTTAGCTTCAATTTATCTCCTGTTTATCTTAGGAGTTTAAATTTTTTTAAATCCAATTTAAAATGAACTTTAAAGTTGGACAGGTAGGAACAATGCATTTTGGGACAATGGCCGCGATTCTTATGCTTGCCATAGGTTACGGCTACCTGAACGGCCTGCATGGTTCTGCCAGCATTGTTGCTACGCTCATTTCCTCGCGGTCACTCAACCCGCGCGGGGCGCTGATGCTGGCTGCGCTGGGGGTAACTATTGGGCCGTTTTTATTCGGCGTCGCCGTTGCCAACACGATTGGCGCAAAACTCATCAGCCGGGAAGCATCAACGGCGGCGGTGGTGGTGGCTGCCCTTATCAGCACGCTGGCATGGAGCAGTCTCACCTTCCGGCTGAGCATCCCGTCCAGCATTTCGCAAACGCTGGTTGGCAGCCTTATCGGGGCAGCATGGGCTGGCTACGGGAATAATGCTATTTTAGCAGGCGGGCTAAAAACCACGCTGGCAGGGTTATTTCTCTCGCCTATCCTGGGGCTGATATTTGGCTTTTTGCTGATTCGGCTGATTCTGCGGCTGTCTGCTTCCGCTACGCCGCACATTAACGGCTGGTTTCGGCGTGGGCAGGTGATTATTTCATTTTTTATGGCGATGAGCTTTGGGGCGAACGACAGTCAGAAAATGATGGGCATTATCACGTTAGGGCTGGTGGCGACCGAATATTCGGATGTGTTTACCGTGCCAGTGTGGGTCATGATTTTAAGTGCGTTTTCGATGGGTTTTGGTACGTGGATGGGCGGCTGGCGGCTGATTCATACGCTGGCGGGTAAATTTTATAAAATTCGTCCGATTGAAGGATTCGGCGCACAGCTTACCTCCAGTCTGGTGATTCTGGGGGCAGGGCTGCTTGGCGGGCCAGTCAGTGGGTCACAGGTGGTTACGTCCGCGATTGTAGGGGTGGGCAGTGGTGACAGGATTCAAAAAGTACGCTGGTTGCAGGTGGAGCGTATTCTGGTGGGATGGGGATTAACCCTTCCAGTAGCAGCCCTTTTTAGTGCGCTCGTTTACACGGTGATAGGATTAGTGGCATGAGACGATCAGTTCTGTATTTAAAGGAACGCCTGAATAAACTTTTTGAACGTAAACCGAACCGTTTTATAGAACGCCTGGAACAGCAGGCGCAGATTCTGGTGCAGGGAACAGCCGCGCTTCAGGATTATATGAAAAAGCCCAATAAAAAAAATACCAAGCGGGTGAGTGCGCTGGAAAAAGAAGCCGATGAAGTTCGCCGCATCCTGATTGATGAACTCAATCATACCTTTATTACGCCTATTGACCGGGAAGATTTATTCGCCCTGTCACAGGCACTTGATGATGTGCTGGATTTGGCTGAGGCAACCATCAAGGAAATGGATGCGCTGAACGTGCAGCCGGATGACCGTTTGCGGGATATGGCCGGAATGCTGCATAAAGGGGCGGAGGAAATTCTGCTGGCGATTCAACGGCTGGAAAATCATCCCAGTGTCGCCAACGCGCATGTGGTACGGATTAAAAATCTGGAAAATGCGGTTGAGGAATATTATACCGATGCGCTGGCAAAGCTGTTTCAGGGTGAACCTAAAAACATGAACGATGTCATGAACATCCTCAAACTGCGTGAAACCTACCGCCAGATGTTTTATGCCATGCGCGGCGCGGAAGAAGCAGGCAACATCATCAGCCACATTGTGGTAAAGTTTTACTAAGGCTTGCTGGAACTTCTCTATGGTCACGATTCACACGGAAAAACTCATCCTTGAGGACTTTATCCACCTGTATGAAACCGAAGGGCCTTTTGAAATTATCAACGGGGAAAGGATTCCGATGAGTCCGACCCTGCCCGAACATGGCAAAATTGTCAAACGGCTCGTAAAAGCCCTGCTGGTGTGTGAAGAAGAAGGAAAAGGCGAAGTCTTTTTTGAACAGCCGTTTGTACTGGTCGATAAGCCGCAGTGGGTCAAGGGGTCGCGTGTGCCGGATGTCATGTTTTTTGAGGCTTCCCGCCTGAAAGTTTACCGCGAACAAAATCCCGATGAAAATGAAAAACCGTATGCGCTGATTCCTGATATTGCTGTTGAAGTAGTCTCCAAAACAGACAGCTACACGGTGCTTTCTCAAAAAGTTGATATTTACCTGCAAGACGGTGTAAAAATCGTCTGGGTGATTGACCCACGTCGGCGGGTGGTGGAAGTGTATCAGGGGAGTCGAAAAACCACGCTGACGGAAAATGATACCCTTACCGCAGGGGACATCATCCCCGGACTATCAATAGCCATTGTCAGTATTTTTGAGTGAAAACCTGATGGTCACGATTCACACGGAAAAACTCACCCTTGAGGACTTTATCCACCTGTATGAAACCGAAGGGCCTTTTGAAATTATAGATGGGGAAAGGATAGCCCTTATGCCACCTGTACAGGGGCATAGTGAAATTGCTCATCGGTTATGGGAGCTTTTATTTCTTTTTTTAATAGGGGCAAATTTAGGCAAAGTGTATCATGAAACTGTATTTGTGCTGCCGGATGCCAACCTCAAAAATTGGGTGAAGGGGTCGCGTGTGCCGGATGTCATGTTTATCCGGTCAGAACGTTTAAGTGCCTATAAAGCGGAAAATGAAGCATGGGCAGGCCAACCCCTGATGCTTGTACCTGATTTAGTGGTCGAAGTGGTTTCAGAAAATGACCCTTATAGTGACCTGAACCGCAAAGTGAAATTATATCTCAAAGATGGTGTGCAGATGGTCTGGGTCATTGACCCCAAATATCGCACCGTGGATATGTATCGCGGCAGCCAGCAGACCAGTCTCTCCGAAACCGATACCCTCAGTGGCGAGGACGTAATTCCGGGGTTTGAAGTGCAGGTTGCCCGCCTGTTTGAAGGATAAAAATGACGCCAAAAGTACCGGAACGCCTGCGCTGGGCAGTAGAAACCCTTAGCGTGAAACCGGACGAGTCCATCCTGGAAATTGGCTGCGGGCATGGGATAGCTGCTGCTTTAATTGCGGAAAAACTCACCACCGGAAAAATCGTTGCCATAGACCGGTCAGAAAAGGCCATCCAGACGGCCATCAAAAGAAATGAAAATCATCTTTCCTCTGGAAAGCTCGAATTTCATACCACTTCACTTCATGAGGCCGATTTTGGAGACATCCGATTCAATAAAATATTCGCTGTTAATGTGAATGTGTTCTGGTTAACGCCCACGAAAGAACTGGCCGTTCTCAAAAAGCTGCTGTCCCCCGATGGCATTTTGTACCTTTTTTATGAGCCGCCCGCCAGTAAAGCACAGGAAATCGTAGATAAAATTTCCAGAAATTTTCAGGCAGGTGGGTTCACGGTGCGGGGGGTCTTATTCAAAGAACTTGCATCTGCTTTGGGAGTGTGCATTATAGGCGACGTTATTCAAGCGGGCGGGCATGAGCAATATCCAGGTGTCCAATAGGACGCACCTGATGATCGTTTACAGTAATTATATCGTAGGTTTTGCCATCCACAGTAAAAGCTTCAATTTCGTAGCCTGCTCCTCCTCGATGCACCATCACAATAACTCCCATGTCGCCTGCCTTTAGACGATATTCTGGAAAGTCAGCAGTCAGCACAACCCTATCCAATTCCTTGAACATGATGTCCCTGCCCCTTTTTTAAAAAGGGGCAAAAATTTACTGCCCTATCAGGCGGACACTGGGAACACGAGCTCCGGTGAGCAGGTCTGCCGTCCAATCCCGCACCCGGATACCATTCGTTTCATATTCATAAAATTCCGGCAGGGGGATAATGCAATGGAGTTCGCCTGCTGCCGTAAATGAGGAAAAGTTATCCATGTTCGTGTTCAGGCGGGTAAGGCTGTCCTGTGCCAGCCACGACCAATCTTCCGGCAGGCCGCCCTGAAATTGATAAAACAGGGTTTGCACTTCATCTTCAACGGCGGTGTACTGAGCGAAGTTGGCTTCCGGCAGCCGCGCCCCCGCCGTTTCATACAGCAGCGCGTTCGCAAAATCGGCATGGGAAACGTCGCTTAGTTCGGGATAATATTCCGCCAGCACATCAAAAAAGCCCCACGACTCCAGCCCGTTCCAGCCATCAGCAAAAATTCCTACTGCCGCATCACTTAAATGGGTATGGCGGGCATCAGGATAGTGTTCAAAAATTGACGGGGCATAAAAAATCGCGCCATAGCCGCCTGCGCTGCATCCATTTACGAATACTTCTGACGGATTCGGGTAATGCTCGTACACCCACTCCAGCACCGCTTTAACGTTAACGTTGCCATTGTGTTCAACGGTGACTTCATCATAAGTGACTGTTGCATTGCCAGCATGGACATCACCCGTGCAGTACGTCACGACCACTGTCGTAAAATCTTTGGCCGGATTTTCCTCATTTTCCGTGTCGAACAGACCAAATTCATACAGCGCCAGTTCATCGTCGGTTACAGATGAGTCAAAGGATTTTAACGCGCCTCCGTCGCGGCAGTTGACGCCGTTCCAGCACGCCCCGCCGCCCTGAAAGTGAATCATCAGTTTGCTTTCATCACCGGGCCGTACAAAAAAGCTGTATGCTTCACCATACGCACAGGTGGTATCGCCCCCCGGTTTAATCTGATTCCAGACTCCGGCTTCCAGATCATCCTCCTGCGCCAGCAGACTGGTTGACCCCAGCAGCGCCAAAAACAGTAATCCTATCAGCAGCTTTTTCACATATATCTCCTTCGTTCACAGGGGATATTTTAACAGTCTTTGCAGCCGGAGAAATGAAGTTACAAAAATCTCCCTTCTATTCCCCCTATTCGGTCATTCATGATAGATGATACCCTATTCATGAGGTAAAGATGATAGAACCCACCCCTTATCCTGGCATTAATGCCCTCCTTGATGAACTGCTCACGGGAATACAGCAGATTTTCGGAAAGAATTTACTGGCTGTTTACCTGCATGGCTCACTGGTGATTGGCGATTTTGATCTGGAATGCAGCGATTTAGACCTGGTGGTTATCCTCACCGATACCGTTAACGCAGGGCAGTTTCAGACGCTGAACCAAATGCACGAATCTTTTCTGACAACACACCCCCTCTGGTATGGTCGTTTAGATATTGATTATGTGTCGGCCACGGCGATGCAATCCTTTAAAACAGGGTATCATCCGATGGCTGTCATTACCCCGGGTGAGGACTTTCAGATGAAAGAGATGGGAATCGATTGGCTGCTTTCCTGGTATCCTGTGCGAGAAAAGGGAGTAACGCTCTTTGGCATCCCACCAACACAAATTATTCCCTCTATCTCCAAAGCGGAATTTATCGAGTCAGTTCAGGCGCATGTGATGGGATGGCGGGAGGCTGTTTATCATGAGACACAGCGCTTTCCACAATCCTATCTAGTTTTGCTGCTGTGCCGCGCCCTCTATACGTGCCAAACCGGAGAACAAACCTCAAAGCAGCAGGCCGGTCAGTGGGCTGCTCAAACCTTTCCTGAGTATGCGGCCACAATCCACGACGCTTTAAAATACCGCCGTCCGGCTGCGGAAGCACACACTGATTACAACACACGCCTGCCTGAGATACGGCGCTTTTACGACTTTGCTGTAGCAGCGCTGCAAATTAATAAGTAGAGTGACCGATTATTAACTGAGTTATGGCTTTTGAGATTTTACTTCTATGCGGAGGGGAGGTGCTGCTTTCCAGAAAATAATAGCTCAAATTTCGCCCCGATCTTCGAGAATCATTTCCGAAAGGGGTTTCCCTACGCTAAAGGCTTGTCTAAGTTCCTCCGCCCGGGCTTCCAATTCTTCATGCTCGTTATAAGTGGGGTCAGGCCAGCGCACCAGATCACCTAAGGCAGCCCGCAGCACGTGTAACATGTCTTTCTGCCAGAAGGCCATTGCATCACATGATGTTCTATACTTTTCCCTCAGCCTCTTACTGGTTAAACTTAAAATCGTAAAATTGTTATGGAGTTTACTCATGTCCGTTCCAAGTGATCTTGTGATTGCTCAGGCCGCGAAGCTGCACCCCATCCTCGACATTGCTGAAAAACTCGGCCTTACCCCTGATGACCTCGAATTTTACGGAAAAACCAAAGCCAAAGTGCATCTGGATGTACGGGAAAAATTTGCTGACCGCCCCCAGGGAAAATATGTCCTTGTGACCGCCATCACGCCAACGCCATTAGGTGAAGGGAAAACCACCACTTCGGTAGGGCTGACTCAAGGGTTGGGCAAAATCGGCAAAAACGCGATTGTGTGCCTGCGGCAGCCAAGTCAGGGACCCACCTTTGGCATCAAAGGCGGGGCGGCTGGCGGCGGCTACAGCCAGGTTGTGCCGATGGAAGATTTTAATTTGCACCTGACGGGAGATATTCATGCCATCACTGCCGCGCATAATCTCGTAGCGGCGGCCATTGATTCACGCTGGTATCACGAATCCACCAACCCGGGTGATAAATGGGAGCGTATTTCTGGCCTGCCCCGCCTGAACATCGACCCCTACAACATTCCCTGGCGGCGGGTGATTGATGTGAATGACCGCGCCCTCCGTAATATTGTTATCGGGCTGGGGCCGGAAGAAGATGGGCTGGAACGGCAGACCGGATACGACATTACAGTAGCCTCCGAAATCATGGCGATTCTGGCGCTTTCGACCAGCTTACAGGATATGCGGCAGCGTTTTGGACGGATGGTGGTTGCCTATGATGTGTTTGGCAAACCCATTACTGCCGAAGATTTAAAAGTCGCGGGGGCGGTCACGGTGCTGATGAAAGATGCCCTGCTGCCGAATCTGTTACAAACGCTGGAAGGGCAGCCCGCTTTTGTCCATGCTGGCCCGTTCGCCAATATCGCACACGGCAACAGCAGCATCGTAGCCGACCAGATTGCGCTCAAATGTGGCGAATATGTGGTCACAGAAGCGGGTTTTGGTGCGGACATCGGCATGGAAAAATTCTTTGACATCAAATGCCGCTATTCCGGCCTCGTCCCCAATACGGTGGTGCTGGTGGCGACCATTCGCGCCCTCAAGATGCACGGCGGCGGTCCGCGGGTGGTCCCCGGTAAGGACTTGCCCAAAGAGTACACTCAGGAAAATCTGGATTTGATTGAAAAAGGCGCGTCAAACCTGGCGGCGCATGTTCGCACGGCGCGTAAATTTGGTATTCCGGTGGTCGTTTGTGTCAATGAATTTATCACTGATACCCCTGCCGAAGTCGAACTGGTTAAAAAACTGGCTATGGAAGCGGGCGCACATGCAGCCGTAACATCAGCCCACTGGGAAAAAGGCGGCGAAGGGGCGGTAGAACTGGCTCATGCAGTGGTGGATGCTTGCGATCAGCCTTCCAATTTCCAGTTCCTGTATCCGGTGGACATGCCGATTAAGCAGAAAATTGAAACCATTGCCCGCGAAGTTTACAACGCGGACGGGGTGGAATTTGAAGCGGTTGCCGAAAAACAAATCAAAATGTTTGAGGAAAACGGCTTTGGGAATCTGCCCATCTGCATGGCAAAAACCCATCTAAGCATCAGCCACGACCCCAAATGGAAAGGCGCTCCCTCCGGTTATATGCTCCCGATTCGGGAAGTGCGGGCGTCTGTGGGGGCAGGCTTTATTTATCCACTGGTTGGGGAAATGCGTACCATGCCCGGACTCGGTTCAAAACCCGCCTTCATGCAGGTGGACATTGACGAAAACGGCAAGGTGCTTGGCCTGTTCTAAACCAAAATCCGATAAAATAAAAAGTGCATGGCAGCCATGCACTTTTTTGTTTGAGAAAGGGGTAGCAAGATGCTGGTTAATATCCCCGAAGAACTTTATACCCAACTTCACGCGGTTGCTGAAGCGACTCAGCAGCCCATTGAGCAGGTGGTTGCGGACAGGTTGAAATCATCCTTAACGACCCTGCCCCCCGATGAGCAGGCGGAACTTGACGCACTTCGGCATCTTTCGGATGATGCCCTGTGGACTATCGCACGAGAACAACTTCCAGAGGAGATTCAGGCACGGGCGCATGAACTCATGGCGCGGGATACTCTCAGCGAAAAGGAAAATGAGGAACTTCAAAGTCTGGTTGTGCGTGCGGATAGGCTCATGCTGAGAAAAGCGGAAGCGGCAGTTATCCTCAAAGAACGGGGGTACGAATTCCACCAGCAGGATTTTAAGCCTGGAAATGAGTGAGGAATCGTGGGCAAAGCTCAAGCAGCGGGTATATGAGCGTGCAGCTGCCTGCTGTGAATACTGCCAGACCTCTGAAGAAAATTGTGGTCAAATGATGACAGTTGATCACATTGACCCGAATGGTGGCGATACATCGGACAATCTTTGTCTTTGCTGCTGGAACTGCAACACGAGCAAACATAAGGCAACTACTGCTCCTGACCCTGAAACAAAAACAACAGTTTCTCTATATAACCCGCGTATCCATAACTGGTCTGAACATTTTGAATGGATTGAAAACGGCGCTCAGGTACAGGGACACACTCCTATTGGACGTGCAACAGTAATACGTTTAAAAATGAATCGTCCTGCTATTGTCACTGCGCGTAAACGCTGGATTACACTCGGCTATCATCCTCCGAAAATCGAAAAAACGTAGGGCGCGGAAAACGCGCCCTTTTGTTTACTGATTCAGGCGGCTCATGGCGGCGGCAAAACGCAGCAGCCCTTCGCCCCACCCGCCCAGAATATATGTGCGGTCATAAAATTCGGGCAGCAGCGTATCCTGATAACCCGCGATTTGCACCAGAAACACCTGCACGTTCGGGTTAACCTGTGTCCGGTAGGCAGCAATCAGCTTTGGCACGTCGATATAGTGACCGCCCTTGCTCCAGATAAAATCGAGGTAGTCACGCGAATTTGTTCCGTACAAGCCGCCGTGTCCAGCCTGCATATCAGAATAAATAAACACATGATCCCAGGGTTGTTTTTCACGAATGGCTTTATCCCAGAACAACCAGACGCCGTTTTCGGTTGACCCGCCGACCTTTTCTCCCAGCCGTTCCGCATGATTCAATTGCTCAAAAATAGAACTGCGTTTGCGGACGGCGAATGTTTCCAGCCGATCACCAAAAATGCCAACGTAACCTTCATTCGCCTGCATTCCGGTAATCACGCCCGTCAGGTTGCCGATGGTGGCAATTTGCATCCGTCCCATGGACGACGTGGCTGTGCCGCGCGCCGACCCACTGTTATCACACAGCGACATGACCCGTCCGGTGAAGAAAGGCAGATTGTCCATCGTTCGTTTCATACAATCTTCCAGCGCATCCAGCAGCGTCGGCGGCGCGAGTTTTTCAATCGAACGGTAGGCGCTGTAGTAGCGGAAGGGAAGCTGTTTGCCATCCGATGCACCAGCCAGCAGCTTTTCCAGAAACGCCTCTACTGGAACATCATGCTGAAGCAGATTTCGCAGATTCCGCAGCAGCGCCATATGTCCCATCAGCTTGAGCGCTTCCTGCCAGCTTTCCCGACTCGCTCCTTTTGCAGAAATGAGCGCTTCCCAGGTTTGGTCGGTGATTTTTAAATCGCCTTTCGCCAGCAGATTCACCGCTTCACTTTTGGGATGCACCACATTAACCACATCCACTGTTTTGACCTGTCGGCCTTCCATGCGGTATTTTGCCATCTGGTAGGAGTCAAATTTTTCCAGCGCATCACGCCACGCCCGTTTGAGCGCGTTGGGAATCGGTTTGCCAAATTTTTCCATCTGATAGGCCAGCCCAACGGCGGGTTCATCTCCACGCTGGATGATGTCCGGCGCGTACCGGCGAATCAGCCCCGTCCCTTTGACCGCCGTCTGCTGGGCGGCGCGTACCAGAATCACCTGCGGCGTAACACGCATATGTTCTTCCTGTCGCAGCCGCACCGCTTCCTGAAGGGTACGTTCCGCATCTGCAACCAGCGCTTCATCAATCGCCTGTTCCATCAGGGCAGCGGGGGTCAACTCCCGCCATTCCTGCGGATCAACCGCGTGCAGAGTTTCGCGGAGGTGCTTTCGGTGAGCCTCACTCAGCGCACCGCGATAGCGCAGCCGTCGCGGACGGGTATCGGTAGCATCCTGCTGGTAATACATGGGTTCGCCAAAAAAACAGGAGGATGCAGCCAGCCGCAGTTTCACCAGAGGATCATGAATATCATAGGAAGGCCCGCCCATCCAGTTCAGATGTGTCTGCTGCCGCATGTTGTCAACTTTGCGCCGATTGAGGAATCCCATGTGAATCGCCTTCTTTCAATGCACTTTTATAGGGGGTAAAAAAACTACAGAATTGCCCTGGTAGTAGGGACACGGCAGTGCCGTGTCCCTACATAACCATACGAACATGAGTGGGAGAATACTCACATCGGCTACGGAATCGAACCGGTTGTGCCAGAAGTATCCGATGTATTCACTGCCCACACAGGCCAGGGGTGGGACTCGAACCCACAGCCTCCCGCTTGACAGGCGAAGTAGCTCTGATTCTCACTGCCGTAACCGGAGAACGCTGACCAGAGAATTTTGGCGCTCTACCCTTGAGCTACCCTGGCGTGAACCCTCATGAACCTTATTTAGTTTTATTCAATTTCTAATATCCTAAAACAGGTTTCCTATCCTGTAAAGGGGGATTTTGTGTACAATTTGTGAAAAAACATGTTTGACCCTCAGCATTTGACCCCTACCACGTCTTTGAATCGTGTCGTTGTGACCTCTGAAGGGAAAAAAGCCTATGACCTTCTCTCTGCTGAGGCGCTGACCCGATTGATTCAGCAGCAGGCGGACGCGCTTGGGCTTGACCCGCAGATGACTCCCCATGAACTGCGAATGTCATTTAACCAGAAATTGGGAGCAGGACATCCGGCGGCAGAACAGATAGCACAGGAATTTTCCCGCCGCTTCTACGCGCTGCTACGTACCCTTAAACACGGCACTCCGGCTGACCGGACGGCACGGCCGGAATGGGATGAGTCCTATTGGGAAACCTGGGCATTGCTGCAAACGGTGGTGCTGGGCGGCGGGCTGGTGAGTGGACATCTGGGCAGGTTTCTTATTGAAGGGGAGATGCCCTACCCTGTCGAAATTTCCCCCTATGCCCGTCATATGGCGCTGGTCGGGGCAGCCCAATACGCACCCCCCGCCGCGACATCGGCGCTGGTGTTTGATTTTGGCGGGACATGGATTAAACGCGGACGCGCCGCCTATAAAAATGGAACGCTGACCCGCTTAGACCTGCTGCCTCCTGTGCCATCTCTATATACAGGTGAAGCCTTATTCGCCCACATGACTGCACTTCTCACAGAAACCCTCCGGCAGGAGTCGATTTTCAGCCCCATTTTGTGCAGTGTTGCCTCTTATGTGCAGGATGGGGTAATTCTGGAAGCACAGGCAGGCATTTACTCAGATTTACGTCATTTTGGATATGCCCATTTGCAATCTGAACTTGTCCATCGGCTGCAAACGATTTCGGGCAAACCGATTGACCTGCATCTGATACACGATGGCACGGCGGCAGCAGCGACCTGTGTGGGCATGGAAAAAACGGCGGTAATCCTGCTTGGGACAGCGATTGGCGTCGGATTCCCGCCTCAGTTTTCAGAAATTTTACATTTCGCTAACAGGGATTCAATCTTTGACCCAAATGATGGAGGGAGGTCATAAGTGTCAGAGGAAAGCCATGAAATATGTATCTATCATTTTAATGGTGGTTGGAGTCACCCTGCTTAGCGCTGGAGTCGTGTCGTCGCAAGAGCCAAAACCAGACGGGCAGCATCATCCTAGAGGCGAACATCACAGGCCGGAAGGTCGGCGCGACCAGCGCAATGAGCAGCAAGTTGAACAGGTCGCGCTGGAAGAAACGGCTGCCCTGGAAACCACAGAGGAAACTGCCGCAGTAGAGGTTTCCGCCGAAGCGTTTACCCAACATCTGCCCACGCTTACCGAAGCCCAACTGATTCAATTTGAGGAGGGAGATACCCTTTTTGAAAAGCAGTTTTTAACGGCTGATACCGGATTAGGGCCGCTGTTTAACGCGACCTCATGCGAAGGCTGCCATGTTGAAGATGGACGCGGACGCCCGCCGGAATATGTAGGCGAAACCGGAACGGGATTTTTAATTCGGCTGGCAACCACCGCCCAAAATCTGGATGGAAGTACCGTCCCCGACCCCATCTATGGCGGGCAGTTGCAGGATTTAAGTGTGGAGGGACTCGCGCCGGAAGGGGAAATTATTATCAGTTATGCCGAAATCGCAGGCACATTTGCCGATGGGACGCCCTATTCCCTGCGCCAGCCAACCTATACGATTGCCAACCTGAATTACGGGGATTTGGCAGGAGATGTCACATTTTCGCCGCGTGTTGCCACCCAGATGATCGGGCTGGGATTTTTAGAAGCGGTTAGCGAAGAAACCCTGCTCCGTTTTGCCGACCCTGCCGATGCCAATGGGGATGGGATTTCAGGGCGGCCTAACTACGTCTGGGATGCTTATAACAATCGACTGGCTTTAGGACGGTTTGGATGGAAGGCGAACCAGCCGCATTTGATTCAGCAAACGGCAGGCGCTTATAACGGCGATATGGGCATCAGCACCAGCTTATTCGCGCATCAACCCTGCACGACCTCACAGGCTGCATGTGCGGCTTTTTCTACGGGCAGCAGCCCCGAAGTCTCTGATGAAGAGGTGCTGCTGGTGGTTTTTTATTCCAGCACACTGGCCGTTCCTGACCAGCGCAACGCGGACGACCCCCTTGTGCAGCAGGGCGAACAGATTTTCGGGGCAGCACAGTGTTCCTCCTGCCATGTGCCGGAAATGGTCACAGGGATTCATGCAACTATTCCGCAACTTTCCAACCAGACGATTCAGCCGTATACTGACCTGCTGCTGCATGACATGGGCGAAGGTCTGGCCGATGGGCAAACCGACTTTCAGGCGACGGGCAGCGAGTGGCGCACGCCTCCCCTGTGGGGCATTGGACTGTTTGAAACTGTCAACGGACACACCTACTATCTGCATGATGGGCGGGCGCGAAACCTGACCGAAGCCATCCTGTGGCATGGCGGCGAAGCGGAAGCCTCCCGAAATTACTTTTTGAACCTCAGCGCTGCGGAACGAGAAGCCCTGCTCGCTTTCCTGCAATCACTCTAACATTTCCGGGGACGGGTGAAACTCGTCCCTAACATTTATTCACAAAAAATTGATTTTGCAAATTTAAATCTGTGTTTTAATAGAATCATCAAGAGGATCGAGATGCAGCTTAGCTACTTTATCTGTACCACTGCCCGCAGTGGCAGCACATTACTATGCCAGCTTTTAGCAGAAACCCAGGTCGCGGGTGAGCCGGAAGAATATTTTTACCACCGCCTGAATCGCTCCTATCTGGGCATGGACATCAGTGATTATGATGCTTACCTGAAAAAGGTTATTGAGGATAAAACAGGAAAAAATGGTGTTTTTGGAGTTAAGATGATGGGGGGAGATTTGCGTTTTTTCATCCAGAAAATTCGGGAAACTGCACCGAATACCCCTTTGCCAGAAGCCATGGCCTGTTATTTCCCCAATCTTAAACACATCTGGCTGACCCGACGCAACAAAGTACGGCAGGCCGTTTCGTTTTACAAAGCGATTAAAACCTGGGAATGGCGCTCAACCGATCAAAAAGCGGCGGTGGAAATCGACTATGATTTTGCCATGATTGACCTGCTGGTACAGGAAATCGTTATGCGGGAGGCCATCTGGCAGGAATACTTTACCGAATGTGGAGTCGTCCCATTTGCCCTAACCTACGAAGATTATGTCGAAGATCAGGAAGGCACTATTCGCGCGATTTTAGATTATCTGGGCATTACCCCACCTGCCAATATGAGTATACAGGTGGCGCTCCGCAAGCAGGCCGATTCGCTTTCCGAAGCATGGGTACAACGCTACCGTCAGGATAAACAGAAAGATTGGAAATACATGAGCTGGTGATTAATTTTTCATCAGTAACTACAGGTTTCTAATTTATTTTTCATCATAGATGGCTATTATGAAGTGGGTGAGATGAGAGATTGATGATGCTTATTCAAGAGATGTTTCAACACGACGATGTGATGTCTGTTTTGCGGCAGCAGGCCAGCAACCTGAACAGCCTGCAAAAACAGGAAATTTATTGGGAACTGGAAGCCCGCCGCCTGAGTGTGGATGGGGATTTTGACAGCCTGATGATGCCCGAAGTTAAAGTCCTTCTTGGCCGCTTTGAAGAAAAACCTGTTGACAGATACCAGGCGATTTTCTGGCAGGCGCTGGGACGGGAAGATCCGGTCGCTGCGCTGCGTCAGGCGGTGATTATGCTGCGAAGTGAAGGAGTCAGCCGGGGTATGCTTCTTTCCCAGTTAGAAGCGCTGCGAAAGCAGGTAGCCAATGACCCCGAAGAAAACATCATCCTTGAAATTATGGACTCGATGGTCGGATGGTGTCGCCCTCATATGCGAATCAGCTAAAAAGCAGCAGCCGACTCGGAGTCGAGTCGGCTGTCCACAACTCATGGGAGACGCTTTCGCGTGATAGATGCTTGTTTCCCACCGAGTCTGACCTCCCTGCCAGTATCACAAAACTAGCCACCTGGACAGAGAAAAACCAGTCACCTGGCT
>CAZKZS010000060.1:0-19255 GCA_964557285.1 uncultured Anaerolineae bacterium
TAACGCAGCACCATACCCCCCACCACCGGCCCAATAAATACGGTTGTGCCGCCCAGCACCGCGTAGGTCAAAATATCTACGGCGCGGTCAAAATCATAGTCATCCGGCTCAACCACACGGTTTAAATGTCCACTCAGGCCGCCTGCCCCCGCCGCAATCATCGCGCCAATGATGAAGGCCACGTTTTTGTAATACACCACGTTGATTCCCAGATTCGCGGCCACCGTTTCATCCTGTCGGATGGCGGCCAGCGCCCGCCCGAATCGGGAATGCTGCATCCGGTACAAAAAATACACCACAATCAGCAAAAATAGAATCAAATGCAGGGTATCCGTTGTCACCGGAATATTTTTAATGCCTTTGCCGCCGCCCGTAATTTCGATTTTTTCATCGAAAATTTCTTCGTAAATGCGGTCAAAATTCCGTATCAGGACGACAACCACTTCTCCAAAACCAATCGTTGCAATTGCCAGGTAAATGTCACTCAGCCGCAGCACAGGCAGCCCGATGAGAATCGCCGTCAGCCCACCTGCCATCATGCCCATTAGAATCGCTGGAATAAACGGCCAGTCATAACGCTGGGTTAAAATCACACTTACATACGTACCAATTGCCATGAATCCGGCATTGGCTAAAGAAAACATGCCGCCGTAAAGTGTCACATAAATGCTGCATCCTAAAATGGCAGCAACCAGCATAAATTGAAAATTGGTTTCGTTAAGGCCGATAGGGGCAAAAAAATCAAAAATCGCGTCCATTTTATGCCCTTACCCTGCTGGATTCGCCCAACAGCCCCTGTGGACGGATAAGTAAAATTAAAAATAGGGATGAAAAGACCACTGCATCCGACAGCCAGCCGTAACCCAGCGCGATGCTCATAATTTCGATGTTGGCGACCAGAAAACCGCCCACCACCGCGCCGCGTATATTCCCCAGCCCGCCTAGAATAATCACGGTTAACCCTTTTAGCGCGATGGTTGCTCCCATAAAAGGAGTCATGGAGTTAAACGCCAGTCCCTGTAAAACGCCTGCCGCCCCTGCCAGCACGCCGGACAAAAAAAACGTGAACGCAAAAATATTGCCTACATTGATGCTGAGCAACTGCGCGATACGCTGGTTAAAAGCCACGACCCGCATGGCCTTGCCGATTTTCAGGCTGTTGACCATGTATTCAAGCAAAAACATCAGCACAATCGGAATCAGGAAAATGGCAATCTGGATAGGGGTAATCCGCACTTCTGCATTTTCCAGAAACCAATTGACGGGTTTATCCGCCGTTCCCGGCAGCGCATCAATGCTGTCCTGGGGAAAACGTTTGGGGGTCGAGCTAAAAATCAGGGTTGCCAGACTGAGCAAAATGACCGACGCGCCGATGCTGCTAATCAACTGTGAAATGCGCGGGGCGTTGCGGCGTCGAAGCGGCATAAAGGCAACCACATCAACCGCAACGGCTACCAGCCCTCCGCCAATCATGCCTACAGGCATAGCTACCCACAGGGGCATATCGGCTTCCAGCACGGCCATTAATCCAATGTAACCGCCCCACATAAACACAGAGCTATGAGCGAGATTCAACAGCCCCAGGATGCTAAAAATCAGGGCGTAGCCAAGGGCGAATAGGCTGTAAATGCTGCCACGCCACATGGCGTTGGCAAGCTGCTGCTCCGGGCTGAGAACTTCTTTATTAAACAGGTAAGTTGCAATCAGGTAGGGGATAAGGAAACCAAGAAAAATAGCGGCCAAAACATAAAAAAGCGTGCGGAGATTCACGGTTTGCCCTTAATATTATTTTTCGTTCCGCCCCATATTTACCCCTCCCCATCCCTCCCCATGATGATGGGGAGGGATACCTAAGGCAGGGTGGGGTCACTTTTTATGCCTATTCGCCAAACACGGCGGCAGCTTCTTCAGCCGTTAAAACCCGATACTGACCATCGACGATAATCTGGGCAACGGGTTCATGGGAGGGCAGCCCTTCCTCATCAAAGGAGAACGCACCCAACGGGCTGTTAAAATCTTTCAGTTCCCGCATGGCATCCCGAACCGCCGCCGCTTCGGTGGAATTGGCACAGCGAATCGCCGTCGCCATCATCCACGCGCCTGTATAGGCTTGAACCGCAAACTGGTCGGGGGCAGCGTCGTATTCAGCTTCATACTTTTCACTGAACGCTGTACTTAGCTCGTTCTGTTTGGCAATGTTCCACGCACCGCCCACAATCACGCCATTGGCAGATTCACCTGCGCCGGTTTCTTCGCTGGCGATGCCAGGAGTATTAAAACCGTTGCCGCCGATGATGGGTCCGGTATAACCCAGGTTACGCGCCTGCTGAAGCAGTGGCACAATTTCAGCAGCCAGCGCGGACACCACAATGGCATCCGGGTTCAGCGCGATGATATTGGTGAGCTGTGCGTTGAAGTCCGTATCACCCGTAGCGAAGGTTTCTGTCGCCACCACGTTCACGCCGTTCGCTTCCAGGGATTCAACAAAAACCTCATAGCCACTGACGGTAAATTCATCGTTGTCGCTGTACATGACGGCGACATTTTCCAGCCCTAGAATTTCAACGGCCTGCGCGACTGTGCCGGGGATGACTTTGGCTTCCGGCAGGCTGTTCCGCATATAAAAATCCCCAATGTCGGTTTCCAGATTGCTGCGGGTATTGCTCACGCCCAGCACCAGCACGCCCGCATCCTGAGCAATCGGGTCGGCGGAAAGCGCCTGGTTGGAAAGAGTCGGGCCGATGACCATCGTCACCTGATCTTCTTCAACGAGTTTGGTCATGGCGGAAATGGAGGTTTCCACATCCGACCCCCCATCTTCCACAACAGCGACCAGATTGGCCTCGCCCAGATAGTCACTCTCGTTAATTTCTTCGATTGCCATCTGAACGGCCTGCAACTGCGGATTGCCGTATACGGCAGCGCCACCCGTCAGGCTGAACACCACACCAACGGGAATGTCGCCAGTGAGAGTCGGGGTTTCACATTCCTCCCACAGTCCCATTTGCGGAGTTTCCTCCTGGGCGGAACTGGTGAGAGGCAGCATGGTGGCAATCACCACCAAAACAAATAGTAAATTGCGGATTTTTCGCATAATAAAATTCTCCTGCACATGGGTCACTGTGCTTAATTATATTGCTGCCTTTCCGCCTTGCAAAAAATTAGGCTTCAGGTGTTTTTCCAGTAGACTTTTTGCCGCGCCTGTGGGGATAGCTGTTCCAGCGCATTTGCATAGTCTCCGGCAAAATCAAGCATAGTGGCGTGGCGTTCGGCGGGTTTTTTTGCCAGCCCTTTCATGACCACCGCTTCTATCACCGAAGGAAAATCCGGGTGGTGAATCATCATACGGGGCGGAGGAAGCTGAATATGTGCCATACTGATTTGATAGAGCTTGTCTTGCTGGAAGGGCAGTTCACCGACCAGCAGTTCATAAACCATCACCGCAAAACTGTAAATATCGCTTTGCACCCCCACATTTTCGCCCATGATCGCTTCGGGGGAAATATAATACGGCGTACCTACCGCGATTCCGGCTTCCGTCAGTGTATCGTCAATGCCGGGGCGCTTGGAAAATCCAAAATCTGCCAGATAGTATTTTTTCTCCAGTTCATCGTACAGGATATTCCCTGGTTTAATGTCGCGGTGAATAATACCTTCCTCATGTCCGGCATGGAGCGCGGGGGCAATATCCCGCACGATAAAGCCGACTTCTTCCGGTGAGAGGGGGGCATGTTTCATTTTGTCCTGCAAAGACGGCCCATGAATCAATCGAGTGACCATAAAAAGCACATCATTTTCATAGCCGTAATCCAGAATCGGAACAGCGCAGGGATGGCGAACGGCCTGTGTTAGACGAATTTCACGCAGAAAACGACGCTGAAAGTCACCATTTTCCGCCAGTTTGCTGTTCAGCACCTTCAGCGCGACCTGTGTACCTTCGGGACTACGCGCCTGATAAATATCGCCCGTTGTTCCGTGTGCCAGAAAAGCACCCACCAGATAATTTTTTATTCGCTTCCCTGAAAAAGTCATCGTGATGTCACCAGTAAATTTTTGAACGGAGGTCGTCGGGCAGGTCTTTTAGCACCTCGTAATAGGCTCTGGCGAAATCCAGAGTGCTGTTGTAGCGGTTCTGGCGGGATTTTTCCAGCGCTTTAAACACCACATTTTGCAGCGACACCGGAAATTCAGGATGATGCGTGGTGATAGGCGGCGGTGGGTCGTCCGCGTGCATTTTGAGCAGTTGATAGGGATTTTTGTTTTCAAAAGGCAGCCTGCCCGTCAGCAGTTCATACACCATGATTCCCAGACTGTAAATATCGCTGCGGGGGTCGGGGTCTTCGCTGTAGGCTATTTCCGGCGGCATGTATTCCCATGTGCCGACGGCCGTTCCACGCTCCGTCAGGGTTGTATCCAGACCGGGGCGTTTAGATAGACCAAAGTCGGCCAGATAAAACTTCAAGGTTTTGCCGCGCCCTTCGACCAGCACATTATCCGGTTTTAAATCCCGATGGATGATATTTTTTTCGTGTCCCGCGTTAACTGCCGGAGCAATATCATGGAGAACGTGCCAGGTCGCCGTTGGCGAAAACTGCTGCTGCACCATCAGCCGAACGAGCGTCGTACCATCAATAAATTTCATCACCATAAAAAGCGTATTTTTATAAAAACCATAATCCAGAATCGGCACAATATTTTCATGCTGGACAGACTGCATCAGACGGATTTCGCGGATAAAACGGTTCTGAAACTGTGGGTCTGTGGCGAACTCCTCCCGCATGATTTTAATGGCTACTCGTTCGCTTTTGCCGTTAAACGCCTGGTAGACTTCTCCCAATCCCCCGCGCCCAACCAGGGGACCAACGATATATTCCTTAATTTGTTCACCCGGAGATAATGGCATATTTTTTTCCAACCCTAACCCTCTTCTAACAGTATAGTCGCTTTTGGCGGGTATGGGGAAAAATGCGTGGACAGAGGCAATTCGGGTAGGGACACGGCACTGCCGTGTCCCTACGGTCATGTACACTGTATTTAACTGGCGTTTTTCACCACGTCGACCATCGTGTTCAGCAGGGCTTCAACATCTTCCGCCGGAATTTCGGTTTCAGCAGGATCGGGTGGAAGAATCATCAGCGTAATCACGGTATCTTTGGACTGCATATAGGCCAGCGTGCCACCGGGGAAAGTAGCAATATCGACCCGTTCACCGCCCGGACGTTCGGTTTCAAACCGGACGCCCTGTAACTGCCAGTTGCGGACTTTTTCCGCCAGCGCAACATTGGCCGCCGTTTCTGTCGCATAAACATCCACGCTGATATAGGCAAGCGCATCATCTTCCCCTTCATAGGTCAGGGTGACATGCCCAAAACTGGACGCATTTTCCGGCGTTAATTCCAGACGGTCATCGTCGGCTTCCCAGTTGCCAATTTCTTCAGGAAAACGGTTTGCCCAATCGCTGGCTTTGCTTTTAGGGTCAGGACGGCAGGCTGCCAGCATTCCCACCAAAAAAATGAGTAACAGCACCAGACGAGGCATAAATTAGTGTCCCCCCAGGTATGCAGCCCGCACATCTTCATTCGCGGCAAGGGCGGCAGCAGTATCCGCCATCACGACCTGTCCGGTTTGCAGCACATATCCCCGGTGGGCAACCTTTAAGGCCATTTGTGCGTTTTGCTCAACCAGTAAAATCGTGGTTTTTTCTTCCTGATTCAAATACGTGATGATTTTAAAAATTTCCTGTACCAGCATCGGCGCTAGCCCCATGGATGGCTCATCCAGCAGCAAAATTTTAGGGCGGGTCATCAGCGCCCGTCCTATCGCCAGCATTTGCTGTTCACCGCCAGAAAGGGTGCCACCTGCCTGTTTTTCACGCTCTCTTAAACGCGGGAAAAGCGAAAACACATACTCCATGTCGTTATGAATCCCCTCAGCATCATTACGGGAATACGCGCCCAGTTCCAGATTTTCGCGCACGGACATACGGGCAAAAATTTTGCGCCCTTCCGGGCTTTGACCAATCCCGCGTGCCACAATTTCATGCGGTTTCAGGCGGGTGATGTCCTCCCCATAAAGTAAAATTTGTCCCTCTGCCGCCCGTCGAATCCCGCAGATGGTGTTCAGAGTCGTAGTTTTTCCTGCCCCATTGCTGCCGATAAGGGTGACAATTTCACCTTCTTCTACCCGCAGCGATACCCCTTTTAGGGCATGAATTTTCCCGTAAAACGTATGAATATTCCGAACTTCAAGCATAACTCAGGCCTCCTCCAGACTCGTGCCGAGATAGGCTTCAATCACACGCGGGTTAGCGCGAATTTCTTCCGGTTTGCCGTCCGCGATAACCTTGCCATAATCCAGAACGGTAATATGGTCAGAGACATTCATCACCAGACTCATGTCGTGTTCAATCAGGAAAATAGTCAGTTTCAACTGGTCACGCAGATTTTTAATAAAGCCGATCATACCTCTGGTTTCCTGTGGATTCATGCCCGCCGTTGGTTCATCCAGCAGCAGCAGCACCGGATCGCTGGCAAGGGCGCGGGCAACTTCCAGACGGCGCTGCATCCCATAGGCCAGATTGGTTGCCAGGTCATCGCCGTGTCCTTCCAGCCCAATGAAATCCAGCAAGTCGTAGGCTTTGGCAAGGCAGTGTCGGCTTTCGGCACGGTTGGCAGGATGCCGCGCGACCGCCCCCAGAGGGCCGGCATGAAGGCGGGTATGCATCCCCACCATGATATTTTCCAGCACGGTCATGTTGCCAAACAGGTGAATGTTCTGATAGGTACGGGCAATACCCATCGCCGTTACCTGATCGGGACGCAGCCCGTGAATGGGGCGTCCATTAAAGATGATTTCCCCTTCTTCTGGCTTATAAAATCCGGTAACACAGTTAAAAAAAGTTGTTTTGCCCGCCCCGTTTGGCCCGATGAGACTGGCAATCGTCTGGCGGGGAATTTGCATACTCGCTTCGGAAACAGCTACCAGCCCGCCAAATCGTTTGGTGATGTTTCTAACGTCCAGGATGAGTTCCTGATTCATGATTGTTGTTCCTCCTTTGCCAGTTGACGAGCTTCATCTTCCAGAGCTGGGGTAGGCGACGGCATCAGGCCATTGGGCAGGGCAACCATCGTAAAAATGAGCAGCAGCCCAAACGCCATAATCCGATAATCCGCAATCGGGCGCAGCAGTTCCGGTAGCCCAATGAGCGCAATTGCCCCCACCACCACGCCGGGGATACTGCCCATTCCGCCGATAATGACCAGCGCAAGGACATTAATCGAAATTTCCAGTGTAAAGTCATCCGGGAAAATCGCATTTTGTTGAGAAGCAAACAACATTCCGGCCAGCCCCGCAAAACTCGCCCCAATCGAAAAGGCCAGCAGTTTGGTGTTGACCAGATTAATACCCATCGCCTGAGCAATATCTTCATCACTTCGCATCGCCAGCCATGACCGCCCCAGCCGCGAATCGCGCAGGCGGAAGGCCACCAGAATCACAATTACCGCACCCACAATTGCCAGATACAGCATGGACAGATTGGAAATATCCGTTGGTGTTCCCGACGGTACGGCTTTAGGCACGCCAATCGCACCCGACGGCCCGCCGGTGACATTATCCAGATTTTTGAGAAACAGTCCGATAATTTCCCCAAATCCAAGCGTGACAATTGCCAGATAATCTCCGCGCAGCCGCAGCACCGGAATACCCAGCAGGACTCCCGCAAAAGCCGCGACCAGCATCGACACCGGAATGGCGACCAAAAAGGATGAAAAGGCATATACACTATCAAACACCCCCGCTTCTGCCAGCACAAAACGCAGCAGGAATGTCACCACAACGGACACTACTACAATGCCCAGTGAGATGAGCAACGTTGAGCCTTTTGAAATGCCTGCCGTCCGTTCCATACGGTTTTGGCGCAGCCGCGCCCCCAGCAGCGCAATGACCGGAGCGACCACAATGGCTATGACCAGCCCCCACCCCACCAGATTTAAATGGTCAAGGCTGAGCTTGTGGCGGTCATTTTCCAGCGCGATAAATGCGAAGGCATACGCGCCAATGGCATAAAAAGCCACATAACCCAGGTCAAGCAGACCCGCGTACCCCACCACAATATTCAGGCCAATGCCAAACATGATAGAACGTGTAACCCGTCCCATCACGGCCGTTTGATACTGATTCATAAACAGGGGGGTAATAAGAATGGTCGCCAGCGCAATTACCACCACAAAGGTAGTCTCAAAGGATTCGGGACGCTGATTGGCATAACTCACATAAACAAGCGCGGCAACTCCCATGACCAGCACAGCAAGCATCGAAAGTGCCTGGTTGATGGTGCTGTCTTCGCTCGGCAAAATGAACCGGACATTGTGAGCATCAATGCGCCAGAGTGCCAGCAGGATGATAAAAATTAAAACGCCTGCGGTTAGCGCGATACGGACTGCATAATTCAAACTGGATGGCTCGCGCCGCACCCGTTTAAGAGCCAGCAAACTGGTGATGATAATCAGAAAACCCAGCGCTAGCTGGATACTCGTTCCGTCAATCAGCGATTGAGAAGTCAGGCCAAGCTGCCGATTGATGTTAAAAATGTAGATGGGTTCTTCATAACCAATCGCCTGAAAAACTTCATTTTCTGCGGTGTGATGCGAAACGGTAGCCCAGAACATCAGGAAAATAAAAAACGGCAGCAGCAGCAAAAACCAGTGTCCGATGACAGGCAGCGCATTTCCGACGCGGGTGGTGTTCATTTGTTCGTTGGTTCGCTGGCGAATCGTTTGCCAGTCTACCCGATGGTACAGGTTGTAGGCTGCACCGCCCCAGAAGGAGGCATTGACCAGCAGGGCCGCCAGCCCGATCAGACCGCCGATGTGCAGCCCGAAAAGGCTGACAATGGCGTATTTCTCTTTAAAAGAAAGACGCATCGGGTCGGTACGCTGTGGCACATCTTCGTCATATTCCCCTGTAATTGGATTTGGGTCGGGGTTAGGAAACAATTCCTCATCAGGAATCCCTGACAGCACATGAATCGGGTAGGTATTCATTTTATCCAGCATCTGGCGCTGGACATCAATATTCTTTGCGTGCCAGTGATTGATCACCGCCAGAAACGACAGCAGCACCACCCCTGCCGTGAATCCCTGAATCAGCGTTGTGCTTATCCAGGTACGGTAATCGTTCAGGGGGATTTTCCGTGCCGTGCGCCAGCCCAGGTAAAAGGTCAGCAGCAGGAAAATCGGCACGGCCAGACCCGCCAGTTGTTCGCTGTCATCAGAAGGCAGGCCGATGAGAGTCAGAAAAACCAGTCCCATCCCCAGATAAAAGCCCGTTTGAATTCCTTTACGGAGCATGTTAAACCTTCTTTCCTACTGTTCGTTCACCCAGGATTCCGGTGGGGCGGAAAATGAGCACCAGTACCAGCAGGCTGAAGGCAATCACATCCTGCCACTTAAAATCAAAACCGAGCATCTGCGGTCCCAGCGCTTCGACCACACCGAGGAAAAAGCCGCCGAACATCGCGCCAGGGATATTCCCAATGCCACCCAGCACCGCCGCCGTAAATGCTTTTAAACCGGGGGTAAACCCAAACCGAAAGTTGATGTTATCGCCGCGCAGCCCAAGCATGACTCCGGCCACACCCGCCAGAGATGCTCCTAACATGAAGGTGAACACAATCACGCGGTCAACATCAATGCCCATTAGCGCGGCAGTGGGTTTATCTTCGGCAACTGCACGCATAGCCTTGCCCATTTTGGTGTACTGCACAATGAAATAGAGCATCCCCATCAGCGCAATAGAGGAAATTACGATGACCGTGCCAACAATACTCACGGGCAGCGTGCCAAGACTGCCGAGACTAATATCATAACTTTTGGGGTCGTTGAGCAGGCTGATTCTGTCGTAATTGCGGGGGGTGGGGCCAAAAATCCTTAAGGCGACCTGCTGGAAAAAAATAGATGCGCCAATCGCACTAATCAAGGGGGCAAGACGTGGGGCAGCCCGCAGAGGACGGTAGGCAACCCGTTCCAGCAAAATCGAGAGCAGCATGGAAGTGGTCATGCCGACCAGCATCACAAACAGCACTCCCACAATGGTGATGACCAGCAGGTAAAACTGCGGCGCGTATCCGCCCAACCCGACCAGCGCCCCATACCCGATAGCGATTCCAATCAAAAAGCGGACGGGCAGCGACATGATGGTAAATACCCATGTTGGGGCTTGGAAATTAATTTCTTTGCGCTGGTTGTACCCGTCCGCCAGTTTATCCAGAGGCAAAAACAGAATCCCAATCGCTACTGGAATGACAAAAGCCGATACCACCGCCGCACCGGATTCAAAACTGCGTTCGCCGTTGCTGACCAGAAACTGCATTGCCATATAGCCGGAATACGCGCCAAACATCATGACTTCGCCATGTGCAAAGTTAATCATGAGCAAGATGCCATACACCAGGGTATAACCGAGTGCTACCAGCGCATACACCCCGCCGCGTATCAGGCCGTTGACCAACAAACTTGACCAGGTAACAAAAGTTTGTGGGCTGTCCTCTGTCACGGATACCACACGCATAGCAAAAACCAGCATTAACACTGCCCCCAGGAAATTCAGGATGAGAGGGGCAACAGGGCGGTTGCTGCGGTCCGTCAGGCGGCGGTAAACCTCAACAAAAAAAATCAACCCTGCTATCACAAAGGCAATATGGGCATAGGCTAAGGCGTTGGAAACATCGCTTACCCACCTGGCAGGATTTTCACCAAATAAACCAGAAGTTTCACCAATTACCCAGAATACCCGAAAAAACGCTACCACTATTGAATAAAGCAGGTAGCGGCCGCTGAGAGGAACTGCATCCATCAGCGCCAGCCTGCCTGTTACGTTAAGAGCCGTCATGCTCCAAAATACTCCTAATTTGTACTCGAAACCTGTAATTCTTCAGGTACATCGACCTTAACCCATGTTCCCTGTTCTGCTCTGAAAATATCAATGACTGCGTTCCCACAATCACCCTGGTCGTCGCAGTTGATCATCCCACTGACCCCCTCCATATCAGCCGTTTGCCGCACCGCCTGGATGAGCGCCTCCCGGTCAATCACGATTTTTCCGTTTTCGTCCAGCACAGCAATGGATTCTAATGCCTGCAAAATCATATTGGTGGCATCATACGCCTGGGCATGGAACGGCCCTAACTCGTCCGGTCTGACGCCAAAGGCTTCTTCATAGGCCAGGTCAAAATCGGCATTGAGGGTTTCATCCCCAATCTGAGCGCCAAAAGAAACGTAAATTCCATCGGCGGCTTCTCCAGCTAAATCCAGAAAATCCTGGTTGTATACGCCGTCATCAGAGAAGAAAATCGTTTCTTCCAACCCTGTTTCAAGCATCTGCTGCACAATCAGCGCAGCCTGATTCTGATACCCACCAAAATAAATCAGGTCGGGTTGTTGTTCGGCGATGACAGTCAAGAGAGGGCGGTAATCCTGCTCATCAGGATCAATGACCTCAAACACGGCGACTTCGCCGCCGAGGTCTTGAAACGTATCCGAAACCGTAGTTGCTAATCCTTCGCCGTAGCTGGAGTTGTCGTGCAAAACGGCAATACGGCGGGCATCCAGTTCATTGTAAATAAAACGGGCGGCCACGACGCCTTGAATGTTGTCGTTAAAAGCCACCCGGTTGGTCACATTCAGCCCGCGTGCGGTAAATGCCCCCGCCGTCGAACTGGGGGATACCATCGGAATACGGGCTTCCTCATAAATATCCGAAGCGGGAATCGACGCACCGGAGCAAACATGCCCCACGACCGCGTATAAATCCGGGTCAGAGGCGAATAAATTGGCAACGGACGTTGCGCCTTCGCCTGTACACTGGTCGTCCTCAATCACTAATTCAATCTGATAACCCAGCAGCCCTCCTCTGGCATTAAACTGGTCAACCGCCAACTGTGCGGCCTGGGCAATATCCAGTCCCGGCGCGGGAATCACATTACTTAAATCGGTTGCCAGTCCGATTTTGATGACTTTTTCTTCTGGAATCGCAGTGGGGGAGGCTTCCGGGGTAGAAACCTGAGCGACTTCGGTGACTTCCTGTGTTTTTTCTTCTTTCCGGTCATCATCCTGGCAGGCGCTTAAAATGAGGATAAAAACCAGCCCAAGTAATAAAAACCGCTGCATTTGTTTCCTTCCAAAAAAGACAATAGTTAGGGGGATTATAAGGGGTTAGGAAGGGCGAATCAACAAATTTGTGAAAAAAAGCAGACAGCCGCATTGGGCTGCCTGCAAAAATACTTTAATGCAAAGGTCTATTCGGCTTCGGACGAGACCTGAAGTTCTTCGGGAACTTCAACTTCAACCCATTCGCCACCTTCAGCCGTAAAGACGGCAATGGTCGCCGAGCCGCAGTCACCGTTTTCATCGCAGGTGACAAGGCCGCTAAGCCCTTCGTAGTCGGCGGTAGCACGCACGGCGGCAATCAGTTCTTCGCGGTCAATGACCAGATTGCCCGCGTCATCTAGGGTAGCAACGGAATTCAGCGCGTTCAAAATCACATTCGCTGAGTCATATGCCTGGCCGTGGAACGGACCGAGTTCGCTGGGCGCAACACCGAATTTTTCTTCGTAACGTTCGGCAAAGGCTTCCAGAGCATCGGGGTCGCCGACCTGAGCGCCAAAGGTTACATATGTACCTTCAGCAGCATCACCCGCCAGTTCGAGATAAGTAGCGGTGTACACACCATCGTCTGAGAAGAAAACGGTGTCTTCCAGCCCAACTTCGGCCATCTGCTGAACAATCAAAGCGGCCTGCGCTTCATATCCGCCCAGGTAAATCAGGTCGGGTTCTTCGCCTGCCAGAACGGTCAGCACCGGACGGAAATCCTGTTCTTCGGGGTCAACCACTTCAAACGTAATGACTTCGCCGCCCAGTTCTTCAAAGGTTTCGGCAACAGTGCTGGCAAGTCCTTCGCCGTAGCTGGTATTGTCATGCAGAACGGCAATCCGCTGAGCGCCCAGTTCGTTAAAAATGAAACGGGCAGCCACTACACCCTGAATGTTGTCGTTAAACGCCACACGGTTCACCACATCCAGACCCCGCGCCGTAAACGCGCCAGCCGTCGAGCTGGGGGAAACCATCGGGATACGGGCTTCCTGGTAGACTTCGGAGGCCGGAATCGACGCACCGGAGCAAACATGGCCCACAACGGCCATAATCTGCGGGTCGGAAACAAAGAGGTTGGCAACGGAGGTCGCATCTTCACCCACGCACCGGTCATCTTCAACGACCAGTTCGACGGTGAAACCTTGCAAACCGCCTGCTTCGTTAAATTCATCGACCGCAAGCTGAGCAGCGTTGGCAATATCCTGACCGGGGGCGGGAATGAGATTGCTCAGGTCAGTTGCCAGGCCAATTTTGACCGTATCGCCGGGCGCAAACGTGACGGCGGTTTCTTCCTGTGCCACGCGGGAAGCGAGGACAGGCGTCACTGCCACCAATACTACTAACATCATTACCAGAAAGGGTAATTTACGACGCATAGATTCTTCTCCTTAAAAGACAAATTTTGACTAGCTCATAGCATATTAACATTCTGCCGAAAGGCTTGCCACAAATTCATGTGTATTTTTAATACACTTGTACAAATTCTCATTTCGGGGCAAGATGGAACGGTTTACTTGAGGGAAACCATGTCGAATACCTTTCAACTGCTGGTGGGAGCAGAGGCGTTTGTTCGGGAATTTGCCGCCAGTATCCCCCACTGCAAAACCCGGCTTTTTGTCCAGTTTTCGACCTTTGAAGGCGATTCCAGTGGGCAGACTTTCGCGGATTTCCTGCTGAACCGCGCTCAGCATGGCGTGGATGTACGGATGCTGTTGGATTGTTACAGCGAAGTGGTTCTCAGCGATATTTATCCCATTTTTATCCACAAAATGAAACAGGTGCGGCAGGAACGCGCTCAAACTCATCAGCTTTTACATAGTCTGCGGAATCAGGGGATTCAGATTCAGCGTACCGCGCCGCCCGGCCCTTTTGGAATTTATATGCTGCACCGTGACCACAAAAAAATGGTCATTCTGGATGATCATACGGCTTTTGTCGGCGGCATTAACGTTTCTGACCATAACTATGCCTGGCATGATTTTATGGTCAAAATTCAGGGGCCGCTGGTACAGGATTTAATGACCGATTTTTGCTCCACCTGGAATGGTGCGACTCAGCCTTTTGACACCCCTGTTCCTGGGGGGGATTTTATTTTGAATCAATGTGCCGGACGCTACCCTATTTTTGAAGAAATCCTGAGGATGATTGACCAGGCGGAATCCAGTATTGTGATTGAGTCTCCCTATTTACTGGGGGATAGAATCGAAAATGCGCTGGCTGCTGCCGCCGAACGTGGGGTTCAAATGACCATTATCATGCCTTACCACAACAATAAGTGGATTTACCGATTCTGGGTGCGAACGCTGCACCGTCGTCTGGCACACCCCAACGTCACTATTTACGGCTATCAGGGGCGGCATCATATGACTCATGCCAAACTGGTGCTGGTAGACAACCAACGGGCAACCTTTGGCTCACTCAATATGTTTGAACTGGAAGGGGCAACCCAAAAAGAACTTAATGTATTTACCAGCAATCCCGATTTTATTGCCCAATTGCAGGCGCTTATTCAGGCCGACATCCAAAAAAGTGTGGCTTTGTCACCCCCGCGCTACGCCTGGGGACGTTTTACGTATCGTATGGCATACAAATTTTTCACCCGATGGAATCAACATCTGTTGAAAAATGCGTCCTGGAGGGCAACCTATTGTTAAACCGATACCGGATTGAAATTAAATATCTGCTCCTGACGGCCTTTTTTTTGGGTGGGTTGATCGCGCTGGACAGACTTGATGCTTTTGAAGGGCTGGATGGAGTCGTCGGCGATTTTATGGATTGGATGACCCGTCTTGGTTTCATTGGCATGTTTATAGTTGCCATCATCGGCAATTCATCCCTGCTGATTCAAGTTCCCTATACCGTGCCTTTGCTTTCGGCTGCCTTAAACGGCGCCAGCCTGCCTACCATGTTATTTTTAGGATTGGGTGCAGGGCTGGGCGCCGGATTCGGAGAAGTGATTTCATACGGGATTGCCGATAAGATTCTGGCACAAAACCCCGATTTAACGAAAAGTCGGCTTTACCGGTGGGTTGACCATCAGGTCAATGAACACCCGCGTTTGATTCCCGTAATTGTGTTTATCTGGGGTGCAACCGTGATTCCCGATGACACGGTAATTATCCCGTTGGCGCTGGTAAAATACGGGATTCGTAAAATTGCCCCTCCCCTTTTTATTTCCAAAGTGATTCATAATTTTGTGGTCAGCATCCTTTTTTATTATGCGACGGAATTTTGGGCGCAGCGAATTTCTACAGAAGTGAAAACTGACCTGGCGCTTGGGATTCTGATTGTGTTTATCCTGGTGATTTTTTATCAGGTAGAAAAAACAAAATCTGTCACCCTAAAAATGAGCCAGGAACAAACCCCATCCATCTAAAAATGGCAATCACATTGCCAAGCTATAACCCCTGCGCTATACTCTCGTGCGGTTTGTCACAAACGAGTTTTAACCACTTTCACACTGGTTTATAGCGTTTGAGGAGTGCTGTTCTCATGGAATTGAATGAATGGGCCTTCATCGGGGCTTTTTTCATGCTCGCCTGGATTTTCCCAACAGCACCCATTATCATCAACAAACTGCTTGCCCCCAACCGTCCTACGCCTATCAAGCGCGAGACGTATGAATGTGGGGTTGAGACAGTCGGTGATACCTGGGTACAGTTCAAGGTGCAGTATTACCTGCTGGCACTCGTGTTCCTGGTGTTTGATGTTGAAATGGTGCTGCTCTTTCCCTGGGCAGTGGCCTACAACGACCTGGGCATGTTTGCCTTTTTAGCAGGTGGTGTGTTTATCCTGCTGCTGCTGGAAGGTCTGGCATATGCGTGGCGCAAAGGCGCACTGGAGTGGACATAGACCATGACTGAATTATTAACAGATGCTGGTCTAGGTAAAGATTTTGCTACCCTGCTCTCCCACATTATTACGGCGGGCGCAGTAGCAACGGTGTTTCTGCTCGTCCCAATTTTTACCATCTGGTTGGAGCGCAAAATTTCCGCCCGGATGCAGGATCGGTTTGGGCCCAACCGCACCGGAAAATTTGGGCTGCTGCAATCTATTGCCGATGTGTTGAAGCTGATGACCAAAGAAGCCATCACGCCCGCCAATGCGGACAAGGTGGTTTTTTTCGTCGCTCCCATTCTGATGGTCATTTCGGTAATTTTGATTGTGGCGGTCATCCCCTACGGGGAAAATTTTATTCCCACCGATTTAAGCATCGGCGTACTGTATGTCATTGCTGTGTCCTCCCTGGGGACGATTGCCATTTTAATGGCAGGCTGGGGCAGCAATAACAAATATGCGCTGCTGGGGGCGTTCCGTGTCATGGCGCAACTGGTCAGTTATGAAGTGCCGATGGTGCTGGCGCTGCTTGTCCCTGTGATGCTGGCGGGGACAATGCGAATGAATGGGATTATTGAAGCGCAGGATGCCATCTGGTTTGTGTTTATCGCGCCGGTGGCCGCACTGATTTTTTTCATCTCTGCCACTGCCGAAGTGGGACGGCAGCCGTTTGACCTGCTGGAAGCCGAATCGGAAATCGTTGCCGGATATAACATTGAATACGGCGGAATGCAGTTTGCCATGCTGTACCTGGGCGAATGGCTGCACGCGGTTCTCATCTGTGTCATTACCGCGATTTTGTTCCTGGGAGGCTGGGATGGCCCCGGCGCGGAAGATGCGGTGCTGTCGGTTCTGGGCATTGATCTGCCCGTACTGGGCATTTTTTATCTGGCTGCTAAGAGCTTCTTCATCTACTTTCTGCATATGTGGGTACGTTTTACCGTGCCGCGCCTGCGTATCGACCATCTAATGGGCTTCAACTGGAAATTCCTGGTGCCAGTCAGCATTTTCAACCTGCTAGTGGTAGCCTTTGCCTGGAAAATTATGCCCGAACCGGATGGCCGGGGACTGGTCGAAGAACTGCCGCGTGCGCTGGTGGTGCTGGCCGCGAATATTCTGTTTGTGCTGCTGGTCTTTTTTGTCATCCGGGACTATGCCCGCCGCGAACGCGCCAAAGTGGAGGCGCTGGTGGATGAAACGGTTTATGCGACGGCTTCAGCAGGCGATTAGGAGACTTTGATGGAACTCACTTACGAAACCGTAGCCTTTTTTATTTTTGCGCTGACGACTCTGGGCAGCGGCATCATGGTGGTGACGGATGAAAATCTGTTTCATGCCTCCCTCTATCTGCTGCTGAGTCTATTCGGGGTTTCCGGTCTGTTTGTGCTGCTGGTAGCGCCGTTTCTGGCCGCGATTCAGGTGCTGGTCTACATGGGTGCGATTGGGATTTTGATTATTTTTGCTATCATGCTCACACGCGGCATGATGCGAATGGAAAAAGTCTACAACTCGCAGCGAGTCGCGGCGGCGGTGGTGGCTGTGCTGCTATTTATCGCGCTGGCCGTCACCCTGACACCGATTGTGGATGAACTGGAAATCGGCGGCGAAGATTTAAACGCCGAACTGACCGAAGATCCGGTAGCCGATGTTGAATATGAAACTGTCGCCCGGATTGGGACAGAAATCGCAGACCGGAACGGGTTTGTGCTGCCGTTTGAACTGGCTTCGCTACTGCTGACGGCGGCGATGATTGGGGCAATTGTGGTTGCCCGCGAAGACGAAGCATAGGAGCAGAAAAAGATGGTTCCTCTGTATATGTATTTACTCGTCGCGGCGGCGCTGTTCTGCATCGGGGTGTTTGGGGTGCTGTCCCGCCGGAATGCGGTTGCTATTTTGATGGGTGTTGAATTAATGCTCAACGCGGCGAATATCAATCTGGTGGCGTTCTGGCGCTACGTCAGACCCGAAGAAATTAACGGGCAAATCTTCGCTGCCTTCGTCTTTGTGATTGCTGCGGCAGAAGCGGCCGTTGGGCTGGCGCTCATTCTTTCGGTGTATCGCAATCGTAACACCGTTGAAGCTGAAGATATTAACTTGTTGAAGTGGTAGGGATGATATGGACTTTAACCCGTTTGATCCGAACTACCTGCCCTGGCTCATTCCTGTCCCCCCACTGATTGCGTTTGCGCTGATTGTGCTGTTTGTGGGGCGGAACAAGTTTTTAAGCCATGTCCTGGCACTCACGGCGGTCATCCTCTCCTGGGTGATCAGTTGGGGAGTGTATTTGCAGGTAGCTTACGGCATTGAAAACTTTGGCGCGGCGGTCTATGGAAACTCGATAGACTGGATGGATTTAGGGGCGACCACCTTTAAGATGGGCGTGGTGGTTGACCCTCTGACGGCCATCATGCTCTTTATGGTGCCGCTTGCCATTCTGATGATTTTCATCTACAGCATCGGTTACATGAACGCCTATCCTGAAGATGACGCGCATCAGAAGCGGAATGCCCGCTTTTTTGCGTATCTAAGCCTGTTTGCGGGCGCGATGCTTACGCTGGTGGTGGCGGACAACCTGCTGCTGCTGTTTGTCGGATGGGAAGTGATGGGGCTGTGTTCGTACCTGCTCATCGGCTTCCTGTTTGAGAAGAAAAGCGCGTACCAGGCTGCTGTTAAAGCCTTCATGACCACCCGGGTGGCCGATGTGCTGATGCTAGTCGGGATTGGCTACCTGTATGCCATGACCGGAACGCTTAATTTCCGCGAAATCATGTATGTCAATCATGGCGAAATGCTGGAAATGCTGGCGGAAGCCAAAGCGCCCCTGTTTGGGATGAGCGCGGCGGCCTTAATTGGCATCCTGCTGGTCATTGGCACGATTGGGAAATCGTCACAGTTTCCCCTGCACGTCTGGCTGCCGGATGCGATGGAAGGCCCGACACCTGTCAGCGCTATGATTCATGCGGCGGCCATGGTGTCGGCTGGTGTGTACATGATTATCCGCATGTACCCGCTTCTGGCGGCAGGTGGCAATCCGCACGCGGGCGATTACACCGAACCCCTGATGTTAATGGGTGTGGTGGGGTCGTTTACGGCGCTGTTTGCGGCGGTGCTGGGTGTTGGGCAAAATGACATCAAACGTGTGCTGGCCTATTCCACCATTTCGCAACTTGGATTTATGGTGGCGGCGCTTGGCATCGGGGCATATGTAGCGGCGGCCTTCCACCTGATTACCCATGCGTTTTTCAAAGCCCTGCTGTTTATGAGTTCCG
>CAZKZS010000061.1:0-5344 GCA_964557285.1 uncultured Anaerolineae bacterium
GGCTTCAATCACATCCTCATCAATCCGTCCAAAATGTGAAACCCCACTCATGGCCAGCCCCATCGCCACGACTCCGCCGCCTGACCCCAATCCGATGACTGCGATTTTGCGGGTTTTCAGAAAATTCAGAGTTTCCACCCCAAGCAGGCGGGCTACCCGATCCCATTTATCCGTCATTTTGACTCCAGATATTTCTCAATCATTCGCACACCGTCTATCAACGCATGGCTGTCCCCAGACCAACCTGTGACTGCACTGGCGGGCAGGGCTTCCGATTTTTTGTACAGAATTTCAAACAGCCCTTCCCCTTCTTTGGGAATTTGCAACGCTGCCAGCCGCCAGGTCGGTTTTTGTTTGGGGTAGTTATGCGGTGTCACGGCGAGAATCACTTTCTTAGCGCCGGGGCGATAAATCACAAAACAGGTTTCCAGGGGCGGCATCCCATCCACGTTATATTGCACAATATCCATCACATTCAGGCCATCTTTTTCCAGCGCGGCCACTTCCAAATCCATGCGGGTGCTGTCATGCAGCCACCAGACCACCGCCGGAAGCAGGGGTAAATGGGAAGGCACGGGCTTTAACGGCACAAAATTTCTATCCCGTTTTCCCAGCCCCCAAAAATCAATCCGCACCGCAGGTGAAATGTCGGTCAAAATCAGCGTGTTTGCCTCAAGGGGAGATTGATTGGCTTCATGGGCAAAAGTAATAATCGGCGTCACGATAAAATCCTGGTCATTATCCTTCAGGAACTGTTTAGCGGTGCGAAAATCCGCACCGGAAGGCTCGACCATACCCGGCTGTTTGTGCCAGTCGCCGACATGTTCCAGAGGAAAATCCCACTTGGCAGCATTGGTTTTGCCATACGAACGCCGCCGCAGTTCACGGTAAACTTCCCAGTTCTGGCTGAGCCAGTTAAAAATCGCGCCCTGCCAGTCATCCCCCTGACTAAAATGCGCCCACTGCCGCACCACGTCCTGCATAGGCGGAATGGTTTCCAGCAGATAAATCATCGGAATCCCGCGTTTGCCGTTTTCTGCCCGCACCCCCACCAGCGCCTCACCCGTTTCTTCATCGGGATACAGCAGCGCCCCCCGTTTCATGCGTTCCAGAACGGTACGCGATACAAATATTTCAGGCATTTCCGCCTCATCAAATAGGAGGTCATCATCCTCCAGCATAGCTCTTAACCCCTACCCCGAAAATTCCCATTGGGCGGCTGAGTCAGCCGTTCTTCAACCCCCGGCCATTTTCCGGTGGCTTTCCAGGTGTAAAACGCATACAGCCACTGTACCGCCCATCCGGTCACGGTGACGGCGGTTGAGGTGGCCGGATTCCAGCCATAGGTCACTCCGTCTTTGGGGTTAAACAGGCACAACTGCCCGTCCTCAAACTGATGTTTTTCACTGTAAATATAGGGTTCAGCGACGTAGGCTTCTGCTGGACGGTTCGGATAATCGCCGGGGTAGACAATTTTCAGCGTATGGTGGCGCTGCTTTAAACCTCTCAGGTTAACTTCTATCGTGCCAAGCCAGTACAGCAGCCCGTTACGGGGAACATTTAATTTAAACGTATCCGCAAAGGTGGCACGCATCAGTTCCACTTCCAAACGTAAACGGGGCGACACATTTTTACGTGTTCCCCACCATTCCTGTGGCACAGTCTATCCTCCTAAATCAACATTCTCTACTATAGGCTGCCCTCTCCCAAATTCAGGGAGATTTCATTCTTCCTGGTCGGCCAGCAGCTCATCCAGACTCATCCGGCGAAAGTGACCTGTTTTAACGGCCTGCCGCAGTTCAGCGCTGAGTTCACCATCATTACTTAGCTGTTCCACAATGTCGTTATTCGCCAGCCCGACCCATCCAAAACGATGAATCGCAAGCGGAATGTCATTCACTTCCACCACCAGCGACCAGCTTCCCCCCGAATGAACAAGATTCTCAAGCGGCAGCCAGGTTTTGGTCACTACATGCGTTGGTTTTGGATGCAGCAGATAGATGTTTTTATCTATAAATGCGGGCTGACCACTGCTGTCCAGTAATGCCAGTGTGACCTGTACATTCATCCGTTGGCGGGCGCTGATTTCTGCAAATGGGCGTAAATAGCGGGTATCGGTGACAACCGGCGTATTCCTGACGATTTTGGAGGTGTTCCGGTCACGGTACGCCAGCAGACCAATATCAGTCAGGGAAAAAGCTGCCTGTTCCCCCCGCGCCCGTCTCATGGCACGCTGCGCGACGGCCTGATTTTCAATTTCCTTGCGGCGCTTTTCACTTCGCCTGAGCAGCCAGCGCGTGAACACATGATCTCCAAACACTTTTAGCAGGAACTGCTCACTGTATGCTGTAAACAACAAAAATGTCGCCAGTATCCCTATGAGGATGCTCAGCAGCATACATGTGATAAAAATGAAAGGAACAAATTCCATCTTCTATACGCAAATCATGGTCAACAGGTTTTAAGACGAGTTTTGCTGGTCGGCCAGCAGGTCGTTCAGGCTGACTTCGCTCATGTCGGCATCTTCGACAATCTGGCGCAGGCGGTCAGTGATTTCACCATCAGAAGCGACTTCGCGCAGGATGACTTTTTCCTCAAGGTCGGCCTCCCACATAAATGGATGAATAGCAAACGGGACTTCATCCACCATCACCCATACTGACCAGCGCTGTCGGGGGTCGATGTCTTTGTCTTTTAACGAAAGCTGTGTTGGCGGCAGAATCACCGTTTTACCGTTCACCGCATACACGCCCCCGTCCCGGTAAATGACCTTACGCTGGGCATCCATAATTTGCAGGATGACCGGAAGCTGCATTTCATGAGGGCTGGTAATTTCCACAAACGGGCGCAGATAGGGTGTGTCCATTGGAATCGGTAAATCCCGCACCAAACGCGGTGTATTGCCTTCCTGAACCAGCACCCCAAGATCGGTCAGGGTATAGGGCAGGCTGTTGGGTTCAACCGCCGCCCGGCTTAACGCTGCCTGGGTCACACGCCGCCGAATAGATTCCGCTGATTCTCTGGGAACTGTCCGCCGTTCGGTACGTGGTCGAGAGGAAGGCGGGCGGCGTCTGGGCCCCTGATTCTGGTTGATGCTGTACAGCATCACAGTGATGATAGCCAGAATAAACAGCAGCAAAAAAATGTAAAAAATCATGGTTTTCCCTAGCGATTTTGACGCAGCAGTTCTTCCAGCGAAACGGGTAAATCTTCTTCGTCATAAGGCAGGGCGGCTTCCCCATCATCCATCACCCGCAGCCGTTCGCTGATGGAAGGAGAAACGCTGAAGTTATGCACCCCGATAGGATGCCCATCTACGCTGACGGTTAAATCCCAGGTGCCAGTACGGGATAATTTTTCGTTTCCCCGCAGCCGCAGCCGATAATCCGGGATAATCAGATTTTCGCCGGGGCGTATCATCTGTTCCATTTCGTACACAAACTGAACATGTCCGGCGGCGTCGCTGATTTCAAAACGCAGCAGCGCCCGTCGTGGATAGCTGGTATGATGCAGCACCACGTAAGGCCGGATACTTTCATCGTCCAGCGATGTTAACCTGGCCCGTCGCAGCGATAGCCCGCTTCGGCTGCGTTCATCAATCATCAGGCCAATGTCTTGCAGCATAAATTCGTCGGCAAAAATGCTTGGCCGTGCCAGCGCGGTAGCCTCTTGCGCCTGGCTGGTCGGGCGCGGACGCATCATGCGGCTTTTCATCTGTGGAAGCGCTTCTGGTAGGCGTCTGGCACGCGGTGGGCGGGCGGTCAGCCAAATGAACGCCATATACGCCACCAGCAGAACCGCCCCAATCGGCGGCGCGAGTGAACCGGTGACAATCAGCGCGGTGAGAGTCGCGGCCAGAATAAAATATAAAGCGAGTGTTCCTCGTGGATTCGATTGAAGCATAACGTAAACCATACCCTTACCACATACTACGTAATGGCATGAAAAAAGGTTGTATTTCTATCGTAGGCTGAATCGGGAAAAAATCGTACTCCCAAAATTATGGGGAAAAGAAAAGCGGGTAAGTTGCCCGGTCACGCTTTCACTAGATTGATCTTAGTGAGAGAGGAAGCCGTTGCGTGCCGCGCTTACCCGCTTTTGTAGGTGAAAGAAGTCTAGTTTTTAAGGTGGTGTTGAGTGCTAGTCCTTCTTGTTACTGTTTACTCTATTCTAACATCCAATTCCGCTTACAAAAGTGACATTCTTCACAAATCTGGGTGACTTTCAGCATGTACCCACCCCTCCCATTTACGCGCCTGCCACGCGGCATAAAGCGCAATTGAACCCGCCGTAGCGACATTCAGGCTTTCCACCGTGCCGCGCATAGGTAAGGTTGCCAGAATATCACAGGTATCCCGCACCAGCCGCCGCATTCCTTCCCCTTCACTACCCAGTACCAGCGTCAGCGAACGGTTCAAATCAATCCGGTCAAGCGGTGGGATATTCGGGCCTATATCCAGCCCGACAATCCATACATCCTGCTCTTTTAGGCGTTTGAGGGCGTTCACCAGATTATTCACCTGCGCTAAGGCCAGGTGTTCCACCGCACCGGAGGAAGCTGCTACCACTGCCGGAGTCACTGCCACGCTGCGCCGCGCTTGAAATATCACGCCATGCACGCCCACCGAATCGGCAACCCGCATGACCACGCCGACATTTTGCGGGTCTTTGAGCAAATCCAGCGCCAGGAAAAAGGGTTTTTCGCCGCGCCGCGCTGGAATTTCCAGCAAATCATCCAGTTCCACATAGGGGTAATCCTCCGTGCGGAGAATCACCCCTTGATGGTTGCCTTCTTTGGCTAAATCATCCATCACCCGGCGCGGCACACGGCGAATCTCGATATTTTTAGAGTCTGCCATCTGCAAAATATCAGTCACAACACCTTTTTCATTGACCCCTTCGGCAATAAGGAGTTTTTGAATGGTGCGGCGGCCTGCCCGCAGACATTCCAGAACAGGCCAGCGTCCATACACAAAATCGGTCATCCCTGTATCCTTAACTCACCCGCCAGATGGTGCTGCCATCAGGACGATCTTCCAGCATGATACCCACTTCAGAAAGCTGATTACGGATGCGGTCAGAAACGTCATAATTTTTGCTGGCGCGGGCTTCTGAACGCATCTCCACCAGAATCCGAATCAGCGCCGATTCCCGTTCCGCGTTTGTCCCGCTTAACATTTTATCCGGTACAATGCCTAGCACTTCCCCGCCCAGTTTGCGATAGGTATTGTCGATTTCGGTCAGCACATTTTTACCAACTGTCGTCCCACTATTCAGCAGGGTATTTACTTCACGAGTCAGGTCATATAGGGCAGCGAGCGCACTTGGGGCGTTAAAATCATCG
>CAZKZS010000061.1:5354-19053 GCA_964557285.1 uncultured Anaerolineae bacterium
TCTTCAAAGCGGGCGCGGGTGGTTTTCAGGGTTTCCAGAATCCCGTTTCCGTCATCGCCATCGGGAGCGGTCATCAGGGCGTCACGGGTCAGCCATACCGCCCCCATCAGTCGTTCCCATCCATTTTTGGCTGAACGCAGGGACGATTCCTGTTCCGGGTCGTCGCTGTCGCTGTAAATCAGGGGGCCACGATAGTGGCTGCTCAAAATCAGGGTGCGGATCACTTCCGGACGGTATTTTTCCAGTGCGTCGGTGATGGTCACAAAATTGCCCAGACTCTTGGACATTTTGACCGGAATCCCTTCCGCATCTGGCACCATCAGGCTGCCAACCAGCATCCAGTAATTCGCAAAGGGCGCATCATGCACACATTCGCTCTGGGCGATTTCAGAATCGTTGTGTGGGAAAATGTTATCGACCCCACCGCCGTGAATATCAAAGGTTTCGCCAAGATATTTGGCGGCCATGGCGGAACATTCGATATGCCAGCCGGGGAAACCCTCTCCCCAGGGGCTGTTCCAGCGCATGATGTGTTCCGGTTCTGCCTTTTTCCAGAGCGCAAAATCGGCAGGATGACGTTTTTCGTCCCGTACTTCTTCGCGGGTACCGGCTTCCTGTTCCTCCAATTTGCGGTTTGACAGTTTCCCATATTCGGGGTAAGAGCGCACATCAAAATAGACACTGCCGTTGGCTTCGTAGGCATGGCCTTTTTCGATGAGGGTTTGAATCATGGCGATTTGTTCCGGTATATGCCCACTGGCACGCGGGCTGATGTCCGGTCGCTGCACCCCCAGCGCATCCATGGCCTCAAAATATTTACGGGTATAAAATTCGACAATCTGCATAGGCTGGGCGTTCAGGCGGCTGGCGGTTTTTAATACACGGTCTTCGCCTGTATCCAGCAAATGCCCGACATCGGTGATATTTTGCACGTACAGCACATCATAGCCGCTGTAACGTAAATATCGCACCACCACATCAAACGAAATATAGGTTTTGGCGTGTCCGATGTGGGAATAGTCCTGCACAGTTGGGCCGCAGACGTAAAGATTCACCTTGCCTTCGTAAATCGGTTGAAAAGGCTGTTTTTCGCGTCCCAACACATTATAAATTTGTAAAGCCATCTGGTTTCCTTCTCCTAGCTGGTTCGACGGGCAATTTTGCCCTGTTCATTGACTGCATGAGTGGTATGGGTTTTACGGTCATTTTTAGCAACAACTTTGTGTACCTGCTCTATCAGGGCTGCCGGGTCAACACCCCGGCTCAAACAGATACCAATGGCTGTCACCATCACATCGGCAGCTTCTTCAGCAATATGAGCAGGGTCAGTTCCGGCCTCCGCAGCATCTATCAGTTCCTGCACTTCTTCCTGAAAAACGGATTTTGCGTTTTCTAACTGCGGCTGCACGCCAAACCGTGCGTAAAATTCAATGGTTGACCGGATGAGTTCCTGCAAAGTATCCATAGGTGAATTGTGTACGTTTCTTCAAAGTTAAACTTTTTGCCCACGCTAATTGTACCGTCTTTAAGGGAGCATGGTACAATCTTAAATTAGGGTTGAGTTGTCTTGATAGGTCTATATCCGTGAAACGATTCCTCATTGTACTGGTGATTTTGCTGCCTGTGCTGGTGGGTTTTAGCCCGCCGCCGCAATCCGACGATGGCATTACGATGACCATTGAGCCGGGCATTGACGGCCTGTATCGTTACGGGCAGTGGATTCCTGTCCAACTGCTTGTTGAAAGTAAAGACCGGACGATTGAGGGGCGAATCCAGGTGCGGGTGACGGATGTCACCACCACCGCAGGCAACCAGCCTGAAACCACCTACCGTATCCCATTTACAATTGCAGAAGGCGGCAGCAAGCGGGTTTTCCTGTATATTTCCGTGAATAATTTTGAACGGAATATTCAGGTTGAACTGCTGGATAACGATGACAATATTGTGCTGAGCCAGCGCGAAGGTATCCGTCAGATCAGCTATCAGGATATTTTGTATGCGGTGGTCACGGAATCTTCGACGGGGGTCATTGATGTTTCAAGCCGTCAGATAGGATACGGCGCGAACTATCAGGCCAACTGGCGGCCAGAGGATATACCCCCTAAAGCCGACGCGCTGCGTTCCATTGATGTGATGGTCTTTAGCGACACGGATACCGGTCAGCTGACCAGCGAACAGCAGCAGGCCATTCATGAATGGGTGATTGCTGGAGGACATTTAATTGTCACGGGCGGCCCCAACTGGCAGCGCACCACAGCAGGGCTGCTGGAACTGCTGCCCACACAAGCAAGCGGCACACAAACGGTTGAAGATTTAACGGCGCTGGGAACGTATCTGGGAGAGCCAGTCGATGGATTGGCCTCTCAGACCATCCTGACCGAAAACACGCCCAAAGAGGATGCATCTGTGCTGCTGGAAATTGATGATATTCCCTTTATCGTGCGGAACACGCAGGGGGCGGGAACGGTTGATTTTCTGGCGTCGGATACGACCCTTGACCCGCTGCGTTCGTGGGACGGCACAGATACATTGTGGCATGAAATGGTCATCAGTGCGCGGGCGCGTCCAAGCTGGACGTATGGGATTGAACGCTTTGAAGAAGCAAGCAACGCCGTTAGCAACGTTACCGGATTCAACCTGCCCAGTGTAATTCAACTTACCCTGTTTTTAATTGCCTATATCGGACTGATAGGGCCGCTGAATTATATGATTTTGTATTACTTCGGGCGGCGGGAACTGGCGTGGTTTACCATCCCCATCCTGATTATCATCTTCACCATTACTGCCTATTACACAGGATTTTCTCTGCGCGGGGATGATGTCACAGTGAATCAGGTGAGCGTTGTACAGGTGTGGCCGGATCAGGAAAAGGCGCGTGTGGATGGCTCGATTGGCATCCTATCGCCGCGCCGTACCACCTATGACGTGATGGTCGAAGGCATGACTCTGCGTACCCTGCCGGATAACACCAACACTATCGGCGCAAGTCAGGTTGATATTACCGAAGGGCTGGATTATATTGCGGAAGATATTCCCGTAGACGCCGCTATCCTGACCACCTTTGCCACCAGTGGATATATAGATGCACCGCCGCTTTCCGGCGAAGCGGCCTGGGAAATTGGCAGACGCGATTATACCGCTACCGTTGCGGGCAGCGTGACCAACGACATGAATGTAGATTTAAAAGATGCGGTTATTCTCGCTTATGATGCTTATTACAATCTGGGCGACCTGGCTGCTGGAGAAACCGCAACTTTTGAAATTCCTGTCACCTTGAATGCGCCTGCCCGCCTGCCGTTGGGCAGCCGTGTTGACCCCTCCCGTCCGGTCATTTACCCGGATGCCATCCAGAGGCAGTATAACAGCGATGTTTCATGTTATATCACCAATGGTCCGAACATGATTTATGAAAGTATCATGCGAAACAAAGGGTTTTCATGTTACGGAGGCGGGGATGAGGATGATCGCCGGATGCGCCGACGGGCGCTGCTGGTAACAGCAGTCAATAACGAAATTGACCGCAACGCCGGACGTGATTATCGGATTTATCTATTTGGCTGGGTAGAAGAAACCCCGCTTTTAAATGTTCAGGTGTCCAACACTGACCAGATTTTTGACGGCACGACCCTATATGTGTATCAACTGCCGACTGCAATCACCTTCAGAAACCCACAATTTTCGATTGTGCCGCCGGGCATGACCACATGGACACTTATTGAAAACAACCTTCCCAACCATTTTGTGGGTGTAAATCCTGATACTTCCTTTATGCTGCCTGCGGGACAGGCGGTGGCTTTCCGGTTTACTCCGATGGCAGGTGTGCCTTTGAAAGAAGTTTCTCGGATTGAACTCAACATCAAGTGGCGCTATCGCAACGAAGGGCTTCATCTGTCTGTTTGGAACTGGCAGAAACAGGAATGGAAGCCCCTTGAATTTGAGGAAGATTATCAGGAACAGTTTATAATTGATGATAAGGATTTTCTTGGGCCAGCCAATGCGGTGCAGGTTTTAGTCGAAGCTGACCCGGATGCTACATCCCAGAGTATTGAAAGTATCAACGTGAGTTTGCGTGGTAAATCGGAGTAAATGACATGACGGATGAAACAACACCGGTCAGCAGTGAAAATCCAGAGGGGGTAGACACGTTTGACCACCCTAAACCTGATTTGTCGAGCATTGAGGTTGACCGCGAAGACTATGTTATTGAAACCATCCACCTGCATAAACGGTATGGCAAACTGCACGCGGTCAATGATTTAAATTTACGGGTGCCGCGCGGGTCGGTTTTTGGATTTGTGGGGCCAAACGGTGCGGGCAAAACTTCCACCATGCGTATTCTGACCACGCTGATGCTGCCGACTTCCGGTGAAGCCAAAGTGAACGGCTTTTCCGTCCTGACTCAGCCGCGAGAAGTCCGCCGTTCGATTGGGTACATGCCAGACTTTTTTGGCGTATACGATGATATGAAAGTCTGGGAATATCTGGACTTTTTTGCCGCGTGTTATGAAATCCCCGAATCCGAACGCCCCGGCCTGATCAATGACCTGCTGGAACTTGTTGACCTCAAACATCGTCGAGATGATATGGTCGATAAACTGAGTCGCGGTATGAAACAGCGCCTTTGTCTGGCTCGCACGCTGGCACATGACCCCGAAGTGCTGATTCTGGATGAACCCGCTTCTGGCCTTGACCCGCGTGCGCGTATTGAAATTCGCAGCCTGCTGGTCGAACTGGCAAAAATGGGCAAGACGATCTTTTTTTCCTCCCATATCCTTGCAGATGTGGCGGAAATCTGTACCGACATTGGCATTATTGAGGCGGGTCAGATGGTCGCGCAGGGTCCGATTGATGAAATGCGCCGCCAGCTTCTGCCACACCGTCAGATTGTCATTACCCTGTTGGGGCAGGTTGCAGAGGCCAAAGAAAAACTCATGCTGGTCAAAGGGGTGCAGGAAATCCTTGACCTGAAGGATGAAGGCGGCAGAAAGCGGATTCAGGTCAATTTTAACGGGGAAGATGCTGGTATTAGCGAACTGCTCACGGCATTAACCAGCAGTGGTATTCCGGTGATGAATTTTGCCGAACAAACCCAGGACTTAGAAGCTGTCTTTATGCGGGCGACCAAAGGAATTGTAACCTGATGCGAAGTCCAGTCCGTTTACTGCTGGGAAATCCCGTGGTTTTAAAAGAACTGCGCGGCAGGATGCGCGGCCCACGCGCTTTTATTGTGCTAACCGGATTTTTAGCGCTGGTCGGCGGTTTTGCGATTCTGCTGTATCTGGGAATGAACGCGGCCTCGCGCTCCAACACGGGGCAGGTGGACGGCGGCGAAATTGGACGGACGCTCTTTGCAGGTGTGATTGGGATTGAACTGTTTTTAGTAACTTTTATCGCTCCCGCCTTTACCGCAGGCACGATTAGCGGCGAACGCGAACGCCAGACCTATGATTTGCTCCGCACGACTCTGCTGCCAGAAGGCCAGCTCGTGATGGGCAAGTTATTTTCAGCGCTGGCCTATGTTTTTTTGCTGCTTCTGGCGGCCATTCCCATGCAAAGCCTGTCGTTTATTCTGGGCGGTACGGATTTACCCGATCTGCTGATTTCCTTTGTCATTTTAATGACCACCGCGATTTTTTTAGGCACAGTGGGGATTTATTTTTCTGCCCGCGTCAAACGTACCTTGCCTGCCAGCATTTCAACCTATGGGGTGGCATTGGGCATCGTCATCGGTACGATATTGCTGTTTTTTATTCTCACTGTCATCACCGCCCCCCTTCTGGATAGAAGTGGCAATGTACAGGCCAGCCGCACCACCGAATGGGTGATTCTTATCGGGCGGGGGGCGCTAATCTGCCTCAATCCCATCACGACCCTGTGGGTGTCCATTGATGCGCTGGTTGAGCAGCAAAGTTTGTGGACGTTTGAGTATACCTTCCAGGGTGGCGCACAGGGCGCAACCAGCACGGTAACGCTGCCCTCTCCCTGGCTGGTGTTTACAGCGCTGTATCTCCTTATTTCCGCGCTGTTTTTCCTGCTCACAACCCGACGTATTCGCCAGATTGACGAGCAGTAGGAGGGATTATGAGCGCAATACCCCAGATGAACTTACAACGTACCCTTCGGCGCTGGGATACCCGTCGGCGGCTGTCGGAATCAGTGACCTGGACACCGCGTGCCTTAATCGGGGGCGTTTCAATAGGGCTTATCACGGCAGCGGCTTCGCGGCTGCGACCCTGGCTGCTGCGGGATGAAGTCCTGATAATTTCACTGGCGTCGATTGTTACGGCGCTGGTGCTGGCGCTGCTGGCAGTGTGGTTGTGGCCGCGTTCTGTCATGTGGCTGGCACGGCATTTTGACCTGCGCTTTCATCTGAAAGAACGCATCAGCACCGCCTTAGAACTTGCCAGTGGCACGCTGCCCCCTGCTCAGGATTTGGCCGACTACCAATTGAAGGATGCTCAGCGTGCGGCGGCTTCTCTGGATGTGCGGGATTACATCCCCCTCAAACCCAATTATGCGGATTTAGCGGTGCTGGTGGTGGGCGCGGTGATTCTCGCGCTGCTACTGTGGATAGAGAATCCTCTGGCGAATGAAGTCAAAACGCGGCGGGAACTGGATAAAGTCATTCAGGAACAGCAGCAGGTCGTAGAACAAACCCGTGAAGATATTCTCGCGGACGAGTCCCTGACCGAAGAAGAACGGCAGGAACTGCTTGAACCGCTTGACCAGGCGCTGGAAACGCTGGAAGAACCAGATGTCTCCCGTGAGGAAGCGCTGGCTGCTCTGACAGAAACGGAACAGGAACTGCGCGAGATGGGCGAAGGATTTTCTGAGGAAGAAAATCAGGCGTTTGAGGAAGCCGGACAGCGTTTGAGTGAAAGTGAAGCGGGTGAGGAAGCCGGAGAGGAACTCGCACAGGGAAATGTCGAAAACGCCGCCCAGGAACTTGAAGAAATGGGCGAAAACCTGAGCAGTGGCGAACTAACTCCCGAAGAGCAGCAGGAACTTGCCAATCAGTTAGAACAGGCAGCAGATGCTTTGCAGGAAACCAATCCTGAAGCGGCAGATGCTATGCGCGACGCAGCAGAAGCCATCCGTGAAGGTGATATGCAGTCCGCACAGGAAGCGATGGAACAGGCGGCAGAAGCCCTGCGCCAGCAGCAGCAGGAAGCCCAGAATACCCCTCAGGCAGAAGCAGCCAATGAAGCCGCCGAAAATATTCAGCAAAGCCGTGAAGAAATCGCGCCCGGCCAGCAGCAGAATCAACAACAGCAGCAACAGGGACAGCAGGGGCAACAGGGCGAACAACAGGGTCAGCAAGCCCAACAGCAGCAACAGGGGCAGCAGCAGGGTCAACAGGGTGAACAGCAAGGCCAGCAGCAGGGTCAGCAGCAAGGGCAACAGGGCGAACAACAGGGGCAGCAAGGCCAGCAGCAAGGGCAACAGGGTCAACAGCAGGGACAGCAAGGCCAGCAAGCAGGCCAGCAGGGAGAACAGCCGGGCCAGCAGGGGCAGCAAACGGGTCAGCAAGGTGAACAGACAGGTCAACAGCAGGGCGGACAGCAGGGACAGCAGTCCAGCAGCAGCCAGCAGTCCAACACAGGATCGTCGGCAGGAGATGAGGCGGGCGGCGAAGGCAGCGATGCCACTCAGGGGCAGCAGGCGCAGGGGCCAAACGACCCGGACAATGCCCCCGGACAGAATGAAGGGATTAATCCCTACGATCAGGTATTTTCTCCTTCTCATCTTGGGAATACGGGTTCGGAAACGGAAGTGCAGGTTGAAGGGGAAGTGTCCAGCGAAGAAGGCACCGAAACCCAGGAAACCGACTTCAATGAGGAATTTGAAGGCACATCGCAAGTTCCCTACAGTGAAGTCTATGCCAATTATGAAAACAGTGTACAGGAAGCGTTGGACAGCGATTATATTCCGATTAGTTTGCGCGATGTCATTCGTCAATACTTCTCATCATTAGAGCCGTAAGGAGAAAAGCGGGGTGGGGTCACGCCCGAAAGGGATAGTGTTGATATGCCTGATAGGTGTGGTACTGGCGGCATGTGTCAAGCCCGTTGAACCCACGCCTACCCCCCGCCCAACGGATATACCACCCCTTCCGACACCGACTCAGCCCGTGATTCTGGGGCCGACCTTTCCACCCGAAACAATTACTGCCTGGGTACAAACCACATTCGGGATAACCCCAACCGGATTAGTCCCTTTTATGCAACTTCAGGTCGGGCCGGATGATGTGGTGGGGTATGCGTATAAGGATGCTAATGGGCAGCAGTGTGCGGGTGTAATTTTGACCACTGCCGCAACAGGCCAAATCTGGAACGGGCATACGCGCTGTGTTCCCGCCGGTACAGGGGTTATTGCTGTGCCTACTTTACTTGCGCTCACCAACGGCGAACCCTATATCGCCACCTATATCTACGTTGACCCTGCCATTCTGCCGGGCGCCAGCGCGGTTGCGATTCAATTCCCGGATGGCAGCAGTTTACCCACTAACAATCAGGACAGCCTGCTCAGGAACAACGGGTATATCGGCATGAAGGCAGGCTTTGACTTCCCTTCGCTGGTGATTGTCACCGACCAGGGAGGTAACATTTTGAGTCAGGTTTCACCACAATAGTTTGGAGAAGTGATTCGGTATGGCAATTAGTGTTGAAGCATTTCAGCGGACGACTCAGGCCATTCAAAATGAAGTGGCAAAAGTGATCGTCGGACAGGATGAAGTGGTTCGCTACGTTCTTATTTGTGTTATTTTAGGGCGTCACGCGCTGCTGGAAGGTGTTCCCGGGTTGGGGAAAACCATGCTCATTCGCACGCTCAGCGACGTGCTGGATTTAAAATTTTCGCGTATCCAGTTCACACCGGACATGATGCCTGCCGATATTGTTGGCACGAATATCATGGAAGAAGCCGAAACAGGGCAGCGCTATTTCCATTTTCAGCCGGGGCCGGTGTTTGCTAATCTGGTGCTGGCCGATGAAGTCAACCGCGCTACTCCTAAAACCCAGTCCGCCCTGCTGGAGGCCATGCAGGAGCAGGCGGTGACGGTGGCAAACGAAACCTATCGGCTGGAAAAACCGTTTTTTGTGCTGGCAACCCAGAACCCTCTGGAAATGGAAGGGACCTATCCTCTGCCGGAAGCGCAGTTGGACCGCTTTTTGTTTAAAGTAGATGTGCGTTTCCCCTCCACCAGAGAACTCGTTGACATTATGAATCGCACCACAGGCGTTGATGAAGCCCATGTTATGTCTGTCGCGGACGGCAATACGATTCTGGCAATGGGCGACCTGGCACGGCAAACCCCTGTCCCGACTCATGTCAGCGAATACATTGCCCGTCTGGTGGTGGCGACTCATCCCGGCAGTGAAGAAGCCTCCCAGATGGTGAACCACTATGTTCGTTACGGCTCAAGCCCACGCGGGGCGCAGGCGATTACGCTGGGCGCGAAAGTCTGGGCGTTGCTGGAAGGCCGTTTTAACGTTGCCTATGATGATGTGATGGCTGTTGCACCTGCGGCGCTGCGTCATCGGCTGCTGCTCAATTTTGAAGGGCAGGCCGAAGGGATTCGTTCGGATGATGTGATAACCGATTTGCTTAAGACGCTGCCGCGCCAGTAATGTATGCCATTGAGTGCCGCCAGTTAAGTAAAATTTATGGACGGGGACGCCGCGCTCGTCATGCGGTGCGTGACCTGACTCTGGCAATTGAACCGCAGCAGATTTTTGGGTTTTTGGGGCCCAACGGGGCGGGTAAAACCACCACTATTCGCCTGCTGCTGGATTTGATTCAGCCGACGGGTGGTGAGGCTTATATTTTCGGCCAGCAGGTGCGGCGTAATCCGGCGGCGGTGCGGCAGGTAGGGGCATTTATTGAAGGTGCAAGTTTTTATCCCTATCTCAGTGGATGGGATAACCTGATGGTTTTTGGGCGCACGTTTGGCGACTTTGATGTTTCCCGCGCTCACGCCCTAATAGAAGCGGTTGGCCTGAAAGGGCGTGAACAGGATAAAACCGGAAAATATTCCACGGGCATGAAACAACGTCTGGGCATTGCTGCCGCGCTGCTGCATAACCCGCCTGTGCTAATTCTCGATGAACCCACGAGCGGCCTTGATCCAGCAGGGATTCGGGAAATGCGGGATTTTATTCGCCAGCTAACCCGTGAACAGGGCAAAACCGTTTTTCTTTCCAGCCATCAGCTCAGTGAAGTGCAACAAATTTGTGACCGGGTAGGCATCATTCATAAGGGGGAACTGCTGGCAGAGGGCGACGTTGCTGACCTGCTCAAAGAAGCCTCCCAACCTCAATTAAGTCTGGTGGTCAAACCTGTCGAAAAAGCACAGGCAGCGCTAGCACAAAAATGGGCTGTGCAGCCGGATACCCCACCCGATAGCCTGATTGTCACCGTTCCGTATGAGGAGATTCCGGCGGTGGTACGGGTGCTGGTGGCGGCAGAAGTGGAGGTGTATGGCATGGAACACCGGCAGGCCAGCTTGGAAGATTTTTTCCTTTCGGTGACAGCATAAGCATATGTGGCTGTTGTTTCTGGCGGAGTGGAAAAAAGTCACGGGCAATCGCTGGCTGGTTGGCTGCCTCATCTGGATATGGCCGCTTGGGGCGGTGGCGGTAGCGCTGGGATTACTGCTGCTTGGCCTTTTGAGCAAAGATATTCATGATCGCCTGATCGAAAATCCGGCCACATGGACAGAGGCTTCGCTGCTGTTCTGGGCTATTCCCAATTCGATTATCGGGCGGTTGATTATCATCTGTTTTACGACGGTGCTTTTTGCCGGAGAATATCGCTGGGGGACGTGGAAAAATCTCCTGCCGCGCCGGGGACGCCTGGCGCTGATTGTGATGAAATTTGTCACGCTGGCTGTTTTTATCATGCTGGTGTTTATTCTGACCTCGCTGATATGGGTGCTGGCGCGGGGGCTGGTACAGCTTTCGGTAGGGGGTGCGTATCCTCCGCCTTTAGACGATGTACCTTCTAATTACTGGCGGCGTTTGCTGCTGCAACTGGTCACGGCCATCCTCTCAACTCTGATTATTTCTGGCATCGCAGCGTTAATTGCTCTGGTGACGCGCTCCATCGTTGCGGGGGTGGTGGTGGGGCTGGCGGCCGCCATTATGGATGGGGTAATAGGGGCGGCGCTGATGATTTTTTATGCGGCGTCCGGTCTGCGTTTTTTCCCCAGCCTTTTTCGCTTTACGATTACTTACAACGTGGACAACTTATTAAATTGGGCGCTTTCAGAAGAATCATCGCCCGTTTTGAGTAATATTAATGTGCGGAACAATGAAATTTTTGGCGATTTGAAACTCAATCCACCCCTGGCAGGCAATCCTATGCCCGTTTCAGTGTTGATTCTGGTGCTGTGGATGGTGCTGCTGGTGGGATTAGCTGCTTACAGTTTTTATCGACAGGACATCCATGAATGAGCAATGCACTTTTTGATCCGGCCACCTTACGCAAATTGGAACAACTGGCGCTGGTTGCGACCCAGGTACGGGCTGGCACGATGAAAGGCGAACGGCGTTCTAAAAAACGCGGCACAAGCATCGAATTTGCAGATTACCGCGACTACACCAAAGGCGACGATTTACGGCGGGTCGATTGGAATATTTATGCACGTCTGGAACGGCCTTTTATCAAACTGCTGGAAGAAGAAGAAGATTTATCAGCGCATTTTATTGTAGATTTATCTGCCAGCATGAAATGGCCGGAGCATGGAACGTTCGATCAGATGAAGTATGTCTGGGCGCTGCGAGTGCTGGTCGGGCTGGCTTATATTTCGCTGGTGTCCGGTGATGTGGTCAGTATTACCGGACTGCGGCAGGCGGATAATTTCAGTTGGGGACCACATCGGGGGCGGGCCTACCTGCTGCCCATGCTCAAGGATATGGAAAAATTCCAGCCGCGCGGCCACATTGATTTGAACGACAAACTGCGTGAACATGCCATGCGAACCAAACGAGCAGGCATGTGTTTTATCCTCAGCGATTTGATGTCTGAAACCGGCTATCGGGAGGGCATTAGTGCGCTTCAGGGGCGCGGTTTTGAAGTTACCCTGATTCATGTCCTGTCTAAAGATGAAATTGACCCTCAGATTTCCGGCGATTTAAAACTGGTGGATGTCGAAACGGGGAAAACACAGGATGTATCGCTGGATGATGAAATGCTGGACCTGTACAAAAAACGGTTTCTGGCATGGACAGAGGACATCGGCATGTTTTGTATGAAACGCGGGATTCATTACGTGCAGTTGGATACCAGTACCCCCTGGGAGCAATTGATTCTGTTTGAACTGCGCCGTCTGGGGATATTACATTAGGTGCGGTGGCGTTCGCTGTTTGTCAGCATTGTGCTGGCTGCTTTTGCGCTGGCGTTGTGGCGTCTGGATGAAGAATCCATCTGGCATGATGAGGGCTGGTCAATCCGTGCCATTCAATCACCCTTCGGGACGCCGGATGACAACACCCCGCCGCTTTATTATCTGACGCTGCACCTGCTACAACAGGTAGGCGTGGGAGAAACGCCGTTCGCGCTGCGTTATGGGTCGGTGTTCATCCATCTGCTGACAGTTTCGCTGGGCTTTCGGATTGCGTATCGCTGGTACGGCCTGACGGCGGCGGCCATAACGGGTTCACTGCTGGCGCTTTCGCCCTTATTATGGGAATACGCGCAGGAAATCCGTGCCTATGTTGCTGTTCCTCTGATTGCATTGGCGCTGCTGGCAGGGACACAAGCCTTTTTAAGGCGGACTCCGCCCGCCCGCACCTGGATTTTTTTGCTGGCCGTTGAGCTTGCCGGACTTTACACCCACAATTTGAGTGTTCCCCTGGTGGTGTGGGTCAATGTGATTGTCGTTGGGGTGCTGGTCTGGCGTGCTTCATCACGTCGAACCCCTCCCCAAGCCGTTGAGGGGGGACAACTCATGCTCTGGCTTTTGAGTCAGGGCGTTCTTTTCCTGCTCTACCTGCCCTGGCTGCTGAGTCAATCGCCCTCCGGCACGCCCTTAAATACTGTTCCGAAATTTAATTTTCAACTCCTAAAAAACATCTGGCAGGGCTATTTTTTTCCGGTAGCTGCTTCCGATTTACCCGACAGCTTTTTGCTGAAACTTCAAATTTTAGCGGTGGTGACGCTGGCGGCTGGCCTGATTTTAATGTGGCGGGAGCGTTCTTTAAGAACCCTGCTTTTGATTTCTCAGGCCGTTTTGCTGCCCACGTTTAGCACCCTGCTGATTATCCGCGCGTCAATTGATTTTCACCCCCGTTATTATGTGTTAGGTATTCCCGCGTTGCTGCTTTTGCTGGCCGCCGCTATAGAACACATACCCTATAAAAACGCGGTTGGGGTGATACTGGTCGGGCTGGTGGGGTTAATCACACAGCAAAGTTTGTCGCTTATTGCGGAAAACCGCCGCTACCAGCATGATGATTTTGCGGCGATGGCCGATTATTATGCCGCTCTGCCTGCTGACACCCTGATTATTATCCCCTATGACCATGAATATACGTTTGAAATTTATTTCAGAGACAAAATTGATGCCCGCCTGCTGACGATCCCCCTGTACAGCCCGCCTGAAGAAGCCATCCAAACTATCAATGCGGCAGTGAATGGGCAACAAAAACACGTCGAGCTTTTGACCTGGTATCAACTTCCGGCCGATGAGCGCGGTATG
>CAZKZS010000062.1:0-7680 GCA_964557285.1 uncultured Anaerolineae bacterium
GATGGGCGGCTACGCGATTGGGGCAACTAAACTGGGAATTTTTGTGGTCGGCGGCATGATAGCGGGCATCGCGGGCGCAGTTATTGGACTGCGCCCACAGTTTGGTTTGTATATCCTCATCTTTTTCGTATTTACGAATATGTCCGATGTGCTGGAAGTGGCGTTTGGCATCCCCGACAGCAACAAGGCGCTGGTCGCGCTGATTTTTGTCGGAACAATTGCTAGTGTTGTGATGTACAACAAGCCGCTTATTTTTCGGATGTCAGAAATTGCGGTACTTGCTTTTGGCATTGCGATTCTCATTTCCCTTTTTGCTGCCGAACGTGAATCGCGGATCACCGCCCCTCCCCCCGCAGAGGTCGACCCGGAAACCGGAGAAGCCACCTTCAAAGAACCGCCTGACATGGCGGACATTATGATTGACTGGTTCAAGGACTTCGCTATTCTGTTTGTGATTGTGCAGCTGAGTTCGGATGAGCGCGTCTGGAAAAATACCCACTGGGTACTGATTCTTGGAGCCGGTTTTTTGGCGCTGCTCAGTACGTATCAAACGGTTAGTAAAGACTACAAAAATGATTTTTATGGCATGGCAAAAGCACCTGTCCACGAAATCACTACCGGAAATGACAGCGTGCGCCTGACCGGACCATTGGATGATCCCAATTATTACGCCATGATTCATGTCATGGCGCTGCCGACAGCAATATATCTTTTTGTCAGCACCAGAAGTTTCATTGGCAAGGGGGTGGCAGCCGTGCTTGGGATGCTGATTCTAAGCACCATCCTGTTCACCTTCTCACGCGGGGCATTTCTCGCGCTGGTTGTGATAGGGATTCTCGCGGTGCGGGATTTAAAACTGAATCCCTACAAACTGGCGGCCATGGGGGTGCTGCTGGTGGCTGTTCTATCTCCTGTGATGCCCAAAGGATTCACGGATCGGATGGCGACACTTACCGGAATTATCCCGCAGGGCGACGCCAAAATGCAGACTGAATCCTCCTTCCGGGGGCGCACCAGTGAAGCGCTGGTTGCTGTGCAAATGTACGCAGATAACCCGATTCTGGGGGTGGGGAAGAAAAATTACGCCAAAAGTTACCTGCAATATTCCTCCCGACTTGGCTTAGATGACCGTCTGGAAGACCGCCAGGCACACAGTTTGTATCTGGAAGTTGCGGCTGAAGGCGGCACGGTGGGGCTGATTGTTTTTGTGGGCATGATGATCGTGGTTTTCCGGGAAACCTTCAACGCTAAAAGGATGCTGCGTATTGTGGGGCGGCATGACCTTGTGTACCGTGTTACTGGAATCCAACTGGGTCTGGTGGGGTATCTCATGTGTAGTATTTTCCTCCATTCGGACTATGAACGATACTTCTGGCTGGTGGTGGCGCTGGCGCTGGGATGCAGCGTGCTGGCCGCCGAAAAATTCCGTCAATACGAAGCCAGACGGCAAAATGCCGTGATTGACCTGCAACAAGAGTCTTTCGTAGTAGCTTAGGGAAAAGTGTTTGTGAGTGTTAGAACGTTTCGCTATATCATCCTGCCACTAGGCAGTTTTATGCTGTTCATCGTCATGTCGACTCTGGCGCTGACCACCTTTGCTAAGGAAGGGGGACAGCCAACCGCCACGCTGGGGCCAGAACTTCGCACCGCCGAACCTGCCTGTCAGATTTATCATGTGACTGCGCCTTCGGCCAATGTGTATACGTGTGCGGGGTCAACCTGCGGGGTGATTACCCCTCTGGTATTAAACACGGAAGTCTGTGTGCGCGGGGCATCGGATAACAGTGCCTTTTTAACTGTCGATATTAATATGGCGGATACCAATTCCCCGCTTTATTACATGAGCCGTTCGGAAATTGCGCCGGGACGTGCCGGACAAACCAGCCTTCCCACAGGCTGCGCTTCCTATCTGGTGAATGTGGGGGAAGCGATTGTCTATCAATGCGCTGGATTTGACTGTCCCGCCATTGGTTCGATGCCGTTTGAGGATTGGGTATGTGGGCGCAATTACGGCGGCCAGTATGCGGGCTGGATTTATGCTGCGGATTCGGACAGCGGCCTCGTCGGATGGATAAAAATTGCCGATGTGCGGCCGGGACGCAGCAATCCGAATCAGCCGCCCGACGGCAGCCTTGACCCGACTCCGGGGTATGCACCTCCTACTGGTGCGGTTTTCCTGCCGGACAGCCCGACCATCACCCCCGCCCCTGGCACGCTGACCCTCAGCCCGATGCCCCTGTGCCAGCAGTATTTTGTGACGGCGGTGCGGGCGAATATTCGTGCCTGCGCGGGCGAAAACTGTGCGGTGGTAGATCGCATTGAGCAAAATGAAACGGTATGCATCCGGGGCATTATGCCTAACCCCGACTGGCTGTATATTGACCTCTCGCCGGAAGAAACAGCTTCCGAACTTTATGCGGTCAGTAAAACAGTGGTTGAACCGGGGGCGTCACCGCGTTCCGCCGTGCGGAGTTACTGCGAAGTGTATGAAGTGGCTTCCTCTGTGCGGGCGCTGGCGCGGCAGTGTCCCAGTGTGACCTGTCCAGCGCTGGATGCACTTGCCCCTGGCAGTTGGATTTGTGTGTTTGGCTATGGCGGGGAATATCAGGAATGGCTGCAAGCCGATATTCCTAACGGGGCAAGAAATGTCTGGGTGCATGGTGCGGCTATGCGCTACCGTGCCGATCTGGTAGACACCACCCCGACCCCACTAGGCACAGAAGTTTCTTATTCCCTGTCACAAACACCGGTTTTATTCCCAACCATAACCACCCCTGTGCCAACGGCTGTGGCTCAGAACACGACGCCAACTGTGCCTGTATCGAGTGTCCCCGCGTGCCAGCCCTTTTTAGTGAATGTTTCCTCGGCGGCGGTACGCGAATGTGCTTCCACAAGCTGCGCGAACATGGGTGTGGTGACACGCGGTACAGAACTGTGTGTGCTGGGGGTAAATCCAGAAAACAGCAGTTGGTATATTGTTGACCTGACGCCCGGTGATGCTACTGATGCGGTTGCCTATATCGGGCAGAGCGTGGTTGAACCCGTCGGCGGGGTGTCGCTGGTGGTGCAGGAGGCTTCTCTGACCCCCTCCCCGACTCTGGAAACCAGCACGCCTACCAATACTGCAGACCCGAATCTCAGCCCGACGCCTATTTTTACGGGAACGCCTACCGTCACCGTGCCGCCCGTTTTTACACTGACCCCGGGGACTCCTGCTGCCGGAACAGGCACGATTACCCCCACTGAGGTACCGATTGGGGTCGGGATTCCGGTGGGGCCGCTGACTGCCCATGAGATTACCCTGGCTGCGCTGCGCGTCCGTAACATTGAACTGTTTTCGCCGCTTGGCAGTACACAGTTCCGTTTCCGTGTGCCGGATAACTGGACGCCCGAAAGCAGCAACGTGCTGTATTTGAGTTTTGAATATTTTGAGCAGGCCGCCGAAAACGCCGACCAGGTAGGGGTAGAAAGTACCCTCGTCAGCACCTTTGAAGTGCTGATGGACGGCAACTTAATTTCGACGGTTTCCCTGGATAATACGGTGGCAGGACAGCAGGTGCTGGCGATTCCGCTTCCGTTGGATAGGCTGCAAAATCCGCGTGTGCGTAACCATACCATTCAACTTCGGCTGATTGCGGAAGACCACTGCGAACTGAATTCGCAGGCACGGATTTTTGTTCGCAGCGACCAGTCCTATTTCCACTTTGAGTATCGGGAAAACAGTCCGGTGCTGAATCTGGCGGGTTATCCGCGTCCGCTTTATAACGCGCTTCTGCCCAACCAGACCGAATCGGTGGTGATCGTGCTGCCTTCGGAAATGACCCAGAATGACCTTGATGCAGCCGCAAGAATCGCCAGCGGCCTGGGGCTGCTGACGGCAAACGACCTTCAGATGCAGATTGTCACCGATGAAACCATCACGCCGGAACAGCGTCAAAATTTCAACCTGCTACTGATTGGCCTGCCAGAGGAAAACAGCCTGATTCAGGAATTTTATGAACGCGGCATGTTCCCCACTCAGATGACTGAGGACGGTAAACTTACCGTGGAAGGTGTGCCGATTAACGAAAATGATGGTGTGGTGCAAATTATCACCAACCCTCTGAATCCCCTGCGCGGGGTCATCACCGCTACCGGACAAACACCGGAAGCCCTGCTCAAAGCGGCGCAGTCCTTAGGCGGCCCGCCCTCGATTATGGGCATCGGCGGCCCCGTGACCCTCATTGCTGAAGCACGTCCAGCGACGGGTGTAACCAACACCACCATAGATATTGATATGACGCTGGCCGACCTGGGCATTGATAACATCGTGTTAAACGGGATTGGGACACAGGTAGCGGAAATTCCCTTTACTATTCCTTCCGGTCAGCGTTTGACTGAGGAAGCCTACATCGAAATTTACTACAACTACTCCGAAATTCTGGCGACGGGTGCATCTACTCTCTCGCTGCTGCTCAACGATGAAATTCCGATTGCCAGCCGCCAGCTTTTGCCAGATGCGGGAACAGGGCCGTTTACGCTGCGTGGGCTGATTCCTGCCAGTGGCATCATTCCCGGGAGTGTGAATACCATCAATGTGGTGTTAAATGCTTCGGGTAACTGGCAGTGCGACCCGCCGGATGATACCATCACCTGGTTCACCCTCAGCCGTGACAGCCGTCTGCACCTGCCCGTACAGCCAATTGACCTGTCTACACAGCAAACCTCCGTGGCACAATTCCCCTTCCCCTTTAATGATCGGCGCGATTTACGGGATGTGTTTGTCTCCCTGCCAGAAGAACCGACCCTGCGGGATATTGAACAAACGCTGAGAATTCTGGCGGCGCTGGGTGCGGCCACCATCGGCGGTGAAGGTTTTGCACCTACCGTGAATCTGGGTGAACTGCCCCCCGGCATTGACCTGTCAGCCTATCACTTTATCGTCATTGGGCGAAATACCACCAATGCGTTCCTATCAGAGTTAAATAAGAATCTGCCGCAGCCATTTGCGGAAGGCACAGACCAGCTTGAGCAGGTGCTGGATGATGTCACCTACCGCCTGCCTCCGGGGTATGAAGTGGGGGTGTTACAAACGCTGCCTTCTCCCTGGCAGCCGGGTCGGATGGTGCTGGTGGTGACAGGCACGGGACCAGAAGGGCAAAATGTTGCTGCTACCGCTATCACCGGAGCGCAGTACAGCCGCAGCGAGTTTGCGGGGGATGTTATTTTTGTCAGCGCCACATCCATCTATCCGATTAATACGTCGGAAATGGAAAAAAGCACGGATATTCTGGAGGGTGTGACTCAGCTTGAAACCGTGACTGCGCTCGAAGCCTCTATGACCCCCCTGCCCAACTTAAACTTTACGGCAACTCCCGGCCCAACCCTGACGCCAACGGTCACGCGCACCCCTTCAATGACCTTTACGCCAACGTCTATTTTCACTTCAACCGCTACCGTTGCAACGGCCACCCCCATTCCGACCTATGCGGCACTTGCGCCCGACCAGTTGGACGGTGTGGAGGTCAAAGCACCTGAATGGGTGAACCTCCTGGGAATTGCGACTCTGGTCGTCCTGGGAATTGCCCTGGTGTATGGGCTGTTCTCTGTCTTACGCAGACGTAGAGCATAAGGATATTATGATACGCAGACTCCTTCTGATTTTGTTCATTCTGGGCGGTGGCAGCACCGCCCTTTCTCAGAACAATCTGGTTGAATGGTGGCTCGTCGGCCCCACCCTTAAAGTTGAACCCGATATAGCCACCCCCGATGACCCGACGGCCCTGCTGGAAATCCATACCGCCCGTCAGGAATACGCGCCTTTTCAGATTGTGTTTCGCAGTGATGAGGCCGATTCTATACAGATTAACGTAGACTATCCCCAGGAATATTTTGAGGTCAGCCTGTACGAAGAAACGTACCTGCCGACGCCGGAAGTTTCTGAACCGGATTTTTTCATCCAGAGCCGCGTACAAGCCCCCGCCTTACCCGACGGGCTGAGTCCGCTGGATGAAGTGCTGGATATGACGCCGGATTTACCCGGTGTGGTGTGGGTGGATGTATTTGTTAAAGCAGATACCCCGGCAGGCGACTATACCCTGACCATCAACACCAATGAAGCGGGGTCGCGTGAGGTGCTGGTGCGGGTGTATCCGGTTGACCTGCCGCGTGAAGCCGCCGTTGATGTGATTATTCCGGTGGGAGAAGCATGGTCAGTCGCGTTTTTTGCGTCCAGTTCACCGGATGAATTTCATAGAGCCATTAATGCCCTGCTGCTGGAACATTCGATTGTGCCGGGCAATTGGGTCAGCGAACCCCGTTACACCCTGAATGGCTGGGATTTTTCAGGTTTTATCCAGGAAATTCAGAATCTGCCGCCAGGAACAAAATTTTTAACACCCATTCCCTATGGAGAAGGGCAGTATGTTTTTGAGGATGCCACAGGCGAACCTTATACTGTGACCGACTTCAGCGACCCGGATTTTGTGCTGCGGTTGAAAGAATACTTCATTGGTTTAGCGTCCGCGCTGCAAGAAACAGGGCGGCTGGAAGATGCGCTCGTATATCCGACGGATGAAAATCGCTGGGTCGCCGACGAACCCATCCACGACGGTCCCAAAGGATTCGAGCATCTGGCAGAATGGACAAAAATCATCCATGAGGCCGGACTTCGGGTGATTGCGTCGTGGGTGTATCCCGCACCCATTGGGGAAGGCTGGCTGCCCGGAACAGAAGTCGCCGATAACTTCCATGTGCATCAGGATTATTTTGACGCCGCGCCGGAACATTATCGGGAATATGTGGCACAGGGTTACGAAGCCAGCGTTTATCTGAATGAGTACGGCGACCTGATTGATATTTCAGCCGCCATTCCCCGAGCGATGCTCTGGCACGCTTACGCCAATGAAGTCTCATTGATTATGGGTTATGGCGACATGGAATGGGTCAATGAGAATTACGATCTGGTTGACCCCTGGAAAAATCCTGAACTGGTCGTGCCAAAATCCGGTTATGGCGGCGGGGCGCTGCTCTGGCCGGGGCCGTTTCCTTCGCTGCGAGTCAAAATGCTGCGCGAAGGCATTGAAGATACCCGTTTGCTGAGCCTGTATGCAGATACGTTTGGCGTAGAAGCCGCCCGCAGCTTTGCCGCGTGTTTAACCCCCGGTCTGCTGGCCGACTTGAATCCGCCTGCTGCGCTTTTTGACGACGCACATACCGCCCTGCTGGTGGCGCTGGCAGATAATCAGCCCATCGAAGCAGGAACGCTGTGCCTGCCCGAACCGACTTATGAGGAAACCCAGGTGCTGCTCGATATGGATGGTGCATCCGTGGCAGAATGGGAATTTGAAGGGGCGGAAGGTCAGCTTGTCCCCACGGATACCCCCGATGATACCGCCCTTCAGGTCAACTTTAACGGAGAGGAAGGCGGATTAGCAGGGTACTATCTGGGGGAACAGGATTGGAGCGAGTGGAAAGCCCTTCAGGTGACTGTCACCAGCAACAGCCCCTATTTTACGCTGCTGGACATCGGGCTTTCCGATGACGCAGGGGGATATAATTTGCTGCGAAACGGGGCAATTTTAATTGGCCCCAATACCACGCGCACATTGACCCTGCCTCTGGTGCAGCCGTTAGGAGAAGCACAACCCTTTGATTGGACAACGGTCAAATACCTGAGTCTGGAAGTGGCGCTGACCACCA
>CAZKZS010000062.1:7690-18648 GCA_964557285.1 uncultured Anaerolineae bacterium
CACCTGGACCAATGGATTCGGGGAAACCAATACCTTCCCGCTTGGCACGCGGACTCTGACCTTTGATGATTTTGTGCTGGTACGATGAAACGCAACTACCGTGTTTTGCTGGTAGACCTGGCACAAAGTTACGGAGGGGCTGAAGTTCGGGTGTTGACACAGGCCGCCTCACTGCAAGGCCGTGTCAACCATTGTGCGGTGGCGGTTTTGCAGGGCAGCCCGTTACATCAGCGCCTTCAGGAAGCCAACCTTCCCTGTGAACCTTTGAACGTGGGGCGCGGCAGTCCGAAAATGGGACTCGCGCTGCGGCAGATAATTCAACAGGGCGGCTATCAGGTGATTGATGCCCATAATGTCCATTCAATTTTGTGGGGGCATCTGGGCGGCTATCTGGCGGGAGTCAAGGGGCTGGTTGTGACCATGCACAGTGACTACGGCAAAGAATATCCGGGGGTCAAAGGCAAATTTTATGAGGCCACACTCTGGCTCAACCGCCGCGTCGCAAAGGAATACATCACGGTGACGGAGGTATTGCAAGAAAAATATGCTCCTCTTGTTTCCAGCACCCTGATTCATAACGCTGTGCCTGTGCCTGAGCTTCCCCTGCCGCCCAAAAACCCGGAACTCATTCGCTCGTGGGGTTTTTCACCGGACGATTTTATTGTGGTTATTCCGGCGCGGCTGAAACCCGTCAAAGGGCATCGTTATCTCATTGACGCGCTGGCACAGTTGAACGATTTGCCTCATGTCAAACTGCTGGTAGCCGGAGATGGCCCCTTGCAGCCCGAATTGGAAGCTCAGGTGAAAAGTTTGAATCTGACCCATCGTGTCCATTTTGCGGGTTTCCGGCAGGACATCCCGCAAATTTTGCAATCTGCCGACTGTGTATGTATGGCGTCGTTATCGGAAGCGCTGCCCTATGCGGTGCTGGAAGCCGGTTCTTATGCCCGTCCTCTGCTGGTCACGGCAGTGGGCGGCATGGCAACCCTGCTCAAAGACCATCAGACCGCGCTGCTTGTCCCCGCACAGGATTCTGCTGCACTTGCAAAGGGGCTGCGGGAAATGGTCACAAAACCGGAACAAACGCGCCAGTTGGGATTGGCGGCCTATGAACTGGTAAAATCTACTTTTAGCACCGAAACGATGCTGGATAAAATTCTGACCGTGTATGACCGTGCCGTTCAATGACAAAGAAATCGCTCATGCTTGCCAAAGTCCTTTACACCGTTAAAGCCGACAAACTGATGGATGTTTACTGGGGGCGGTCACGCCTGACGGTGCTGGCTTACCATCGGATTACCGATTCTCATGCCCCCGATTTTGATTTTTACAGGCCAAACGTCAGCGCGACGCCAGATATGTTTGCGCGTCATCTGGAATACATCGGCCAGCATTTTAATGTTGTGGATGTGCAAGCCGTGGTTGATTTTGTCGAAAATCATAAACCCCTGCCTGACCGCCCGCTTCTCATTACCTTTGATGACGGGTATCTGGATAATTATGAAGCGGCCTTCCCCGCGCTGAAAAAGTATGGCTTTCCGGCAGTAATTTTCCTGATGACACGCTGGATGACCCAGACCCATGAGCGCCCCTGGTGGGATGAATGTGCGTATTATTTTTTCCACACAGCTAAAACCAGCGCCGATTTACCCCTGATTGGCAGGCAGGACTTCCCCACCCCACAGGAACGCGACGCGGTACGCGAAAAGTTGATGAAACAGTTGAAGTTAATCCCTGAAACCGAAAAACGCGCCCATTTGAAGGACTTACAGCAAATCTTAGAAGTGCCTGCACCTCAGGATAAAACGCCCATTTTTGTGAACTGGACTCAGGTGCGGGAAATGGTTGCTCATGGTGTCGCCTGTCAGCCACACACCGTGAATCATCCCATTTTGACGCGCATTTCGGCGGAACAGGTGGATGAAGAAATTAAACTTTCCCGCGACCATATCCTCCAGGAAACCGGACAGCAGGCAGTCGCTTTTGCTTATCCAAACGGGCGGGTAGAGGATTACAATCAGGCGGCTCTGGATGCGCTGCGAAAGTATGGGTACAAAGTGGCATTTACCCTCACTTCCGGCCCCATGCCGAATGAGGAAGTCAAAATACACCCCCTTGAAATCCGGCGGGTGTACCTGGGGCGGCGCGATAATTTTGAAGTGTTTGTCATGAAAACGATGGGGGCATCGGCACTTGGCGAACCCCCGGTATATGTGGAGCAAAAATAGTGCGTGTTTATGTGGTTGAAGCCTCCGGTAAGGGAGGTCTGATTCATTATTCCTATCATTTGAGCCGTGGCTTGCAGCGCTGCGGCGTAGATACCACGCTGGTGACTTCTACCGCTTACGAACTGCGTGACCTGGAACATCCTTTTCAGGTTAAGGAATTTTTGCGCCTGTGGGACCCGCGTGCCAGCAAGGGCGGTAATCCGTTATGGCGAAAGGCACGGCGCGGGCTGCGCGGCCTGCAATATATTTATGAGTGGTGGCGGCTGGTGAACTTCCTCAAACGGGAAAAACCGGATGTAGTGCTGTTTGGGGAAATGCGTTTTGCCTTTGAAACCTACTTCCTTCAAATGCTGCGCCGTGCGGGAATCCGGCTGGCGGATATTGTCCACGATGTACAGGCATATGACACCCGCAAGGGGTCAGAAAATATCCTGCAACAATCGGAAAAACACCTGGCGCAGTATAACAAAATGTATTCCCAGTTTAACTATCTTTTTGTGCATGACCGTAGCAATCGGGAACTTTTTTTACAGTTATATGATATTCCTGCCGAACGGGTATTTGAAATCCCGATGGCAACCAATGAACTGGTGCTGGAAGTCAAACCGGAGTACACACCGGAAGGACTGCGCGACCATCTGGGAATCCCCGATGATCGTCCGGTGGTGCTGTTTTTTGGGACGATTACCAAGTACAAGGGGCTGGAAGATTTAGTCCGTGCCTTTCCTGCCATTCATCAGGCCACCAACGCGCAACTGGTAATCGCGGGTTTTCCGGCGAAGGATATTGATGTTCCCGAACTGAAAGGCATCGCGGACAGCCTGAACATGAACGGTTACACCACCTGGTTTCTGGATTATGTGCCGAATGAATGGGTTGCGCCCATGATGGAAATCAGTGATGTAGTGATTCTGCCCTACCGGGCTATCACCCAGAGCGCGGTGATTCAAATTGCCTATGCGTGTGGTAAACCCGTTGTAGCCACCCGTGTCGGCGGCCTGCCGGATATTGTTGAAGAAGGCAAAAGCGGTCTGCTGGCCGATCCGCAAAACCCCGACTCCCTGGCACAGGCGATTATTACCGCGCTGAGCGATAAGGATAAACTGCGGGAGATGGGCAAACATGCCCGTCATCTGGCCGAATCACGTTACTCGTGGGTGGTGGTGGGAGAAATTATCAAAAAGGCATTTGAGAAGTAGGGCGGGTCACGCGGCGTTTAAGACTGCGCCCCTACCCGCCCTATTTTTTCACCAGTGATTCGTACAACTGCATGGTTTGTTCGGCCTGGTTGGGCAAAGTAAAAATCTGATGGACACGGGCATACGCTCGCTCTCCCATCTGCTGGATTTTTTGCGGGTCTGCCACCAGGGTTTGAATAGCCTTCGCCAGCGCCTGCGGGTCACGCGGCGGAATGATGATTCCGGTTTCGCCATCGACCACAATTTCAGGAATCCCACCAACGCGGGTTGCAACAACAGGTAATTTCGCCGCCCCCGCTTCAATTAACACGGTTGGTAGTGCTTCATTATCCGACGGCAAAATTAAAATATCCGATGCATTGAGAATAGCGGGAACGTCCATACGCTGCCCCAAAAACTGGAGTCGATCCTCTACCCCCTTTGCCTGAGCTTCCAGTTCTTCCCGATACGGCGGTTTGCCATCTCCCACCAGCAGGAAAAGCGCTTCTGGAACATGCCGCGCCGCTTCAATAGCGACCTGCTGCCCTTTACCGGGACGCATGACCCCAACCATCGTTACAATCGGGCGATCTGTGGGAAAACCAAGCGCCTGCCGTGCAGCCAGTTTATCCTGCTGTGCTTCAAATTTATCTAGGTCAATGCCGTTATAAATGGTCTGAAAGCGGGAAAGCGGGATTCCGGTCATAGCGGCGTAGTGGTCGCGGGCGGCGTCCGAAACCGTGATAATTTTATTCACCGCATGTTTAACGGTAAAATGCTCTAACTGATTCCGCCAGCGCCGCCGCCAGTTCTGCGCGTCATCTTCAATCAGGTGGCGGGTAATCACCACCGGAACACCCGCCAGTTTGTTCATGATGGCCGCAAAAACGGTTGCGTCCTGAAGCTGGGCATGAATCAGGTCAATTTTTTGCTCCCGAATAAGGCGCAGCAGACGCCGCCATGCGAAGGGGTCAAGCAGGCGGCTGGCTTCCAGATCAAAACGCGGCACGTCGCCCAACTGTTTCCCTAAGGGACTTTCGCGTTTGGTGGTGATGGTGCAGATGATGGGCTGCACCCGCTTGCGATCCAGATGGGGGAGCAGCGCTACCGTAATGCGCTCTGCCCCGCCCATCCGAAAGCTGTCGATTAAAAGAAGAACATTCAGCGGCCTGCTCATGCGTATTCTTTATACCACTCAACAGTACGCGCTAATCCCGTTTCAAAATCGGCAATCGTGTCAAAATTCAGGTACTTACGCGCCAGTTCAATGTTTGAACGGGAATGTTTAATATCGCCTGCCCGTTCCGGCGCATGAATCGGCTGAAGATTCTTTCCCATGATCCGATTCAGCGCATCTACCAGATGCAGCAGATTGACACTTTCTCCGGTAGCCATGTTCAACACTTTGCCGGAAACCCCCGGTACTTTGGCCGCCAGCATATTGCCATGCACAATGTTATCAATATACGTAAAATCGCGGGTTTGCAGTCCATCCCCAAAAATGGTGGGTTGTTTGTCCTGAAGCATGAGGGAAATAAAAATCGGAATCACGGCGGCGTACTGGGAAGTTGGGTCCTGACGAGCGCCAAACACGTTAAAATAACGCAGGCAGACCGTTTCCAGTTGATACACTTCGGCAAACACCTGACAGTAATATTCACCTGCCAGTTTTGCCGCCCCATACGGAGAAATCGGATGGGTGGGCATGGATTCGTCGGTAGACTCAACTTCAATGTTGCCATAGGCGGCTGAGGACGCCGCGTATACAACCCGTTTTACGCCCGCATCACGCGCCGCCAGCAGCACCTTTAACGTTCCGGTGGCACAGTGTTCATGCGAACGCAGTGGATCTTCCACACTCATTGGTACAGATGCCAGCGCCGCCTCATGAAACACATAATCCGCCCCTTTGAAGGCTTCATCCAGCGCCTCTTTGTCGGTCACGCTCATTTCATAGACGGTCAGATTCGGGTTATCAATCAGGTGTGCCAGATTTTCGCGTTTGCCCGTCGAGAAATTGTCCACCACGCGGACGATATGCCCCTGATTGAGCAGGTGTTCGGTCAGATGCGAACCAATAAAACCTGCCCCGCCCGTTACGATATACGTTTCAGTCATTCAGAAATCCCCTTGTTTTAATGAGTAGTTGTGTTAATTTGAGCCGGAAAACTGCATCCGTAGCTGCATAATTTTTTCGCGCTCAAAGCCCCACATGGCAATGCCATACGATACCGCGCCTGTCAGAATCAGGGCCAGCAGCGCCAGCGCCTTCGGCCATTCCGCCGTGACCACGAGCATTCCGGCCACCGCCAGCCCCATCACCACGCTGCCCACGGCGGCAGGCACAAACTGGCGCAGGATTCGTGACATAGGAACTTCCACCAGCCACGACCCAATTGCCAGACGGGAAGCGCTCACAATAAAAGCAACTACCGCATGGCCGATGGATACCGCAAAAGCGCTTTCATGTGCCAGCACATACAGCACCGGCCCCAGTAGAGCAAATTCAAAAATGGATGTTTTCCACAGAATGTCAGGCCGCCCCACCGCTTTATAAATATCCCCGATATTCCAGGATACAGATAGGAAAATCCCATAAATTGCCAGCGCTCCCATGATGGGGGCAGCGTCAAGCCAGTCTTTGCCGAATACCACTTCGGTAAAAACTTCGGATACGAGCGCCATGCCGATGCCCGCCGGAAATGTCACCAGCGACACATAGCGAATCGCCATCAGCATCCCCTGTTGAAGCTGTTTCCTATCCTCCTGAAGCATCGAATAGGCCGGAAATAAGACCTGGGCAATTACATTACACAGGTTGATGATGACAATCTCAGGAATACGGAAGGCGACGGTATACAGCCCAAGCGCGGCATCCCCCAGAAAGCGTCCGATAAACACATAATCAATGTTGGCCTGAAAATTAGAAATCAGGCTGTCGATGGCAATTTTATAGCCGTAGCCAAAGAGATCTTTTGCAATGGGTACAGAAAAAGTAAAAGCAGGCCGCCAGGGAACAATCATCCAGGCGACGACAGCAAAACTGGTACGCCCCACCAGCTGCCCCATAACCAGCGCCCAGATACCATGACCCGACAGCGCCATGCCAATGCTGACTACACCTTTACTCAGGGATTCCGCCAGCACGGGAATAATCCGGCGCGAAAATTTCATCTCGCGGTGCAGCAGGACATCATGTGTGCCGCCAAGACTGCTCAACAGAAAGCTCAAACTTAGCACAGGCAGCACGGTATTAATCTGAGGTTCGTGGAAAAAATCTGCTACTAACGGTGCAGCCGCCAGGACACCTCCCCACATGACAACGTTCGTCGCCATGCTTATCCAGAAGGCGGTGCTGGCTGCTTCTTTGACATCGCCGCGTCGCTGGATGAGCGCCAGCCCGATCCCCAGGTCGCGCACCGCGTCTAAAAAGCTCATGGTGGTGATGGCAAAACCCACAATCCCAAATTCCGACTGGCTGATGAGGCGGGTCAGAATGGCCGTGGTCAGCAGTACCACGCCTTTGGTGAGGATATAACTCAGGTATGTCCAGGCGACACTGGTAACAGTTTTTTTAGCAATTGATTCTGACATGGCTTCTTCTTTTAAGATGAGGCAGTACGTTTTTTCCAGGTGACTTTTTGCCGTCCACTGACCCAACGCCACAGCCCCATCAGGGCAGCAAAGTTAGAGCTGACAAAAAAGTAAGGCACGCTGAAAATAAGAATTTTGCGATAGCCGCGCTGTTCAAAAATCGCGCCGAGCCATGCTAACAGGTAAAAACCGATTTGTCCAACCAGAAACAGCAGCCCCCAGCCGCGCCGCAGCAGCAAAAAATCGCTGCCTTGTTTGCCCCACAGCAGCACGGTCATCAGATTGGCCGCCAGCATGAGCAGCATCAGAACGGGAGACAGTGGACGCAGCAGTTTATGGGAAAACAGGCGAAACGCCATTTGCGGATTTGGTGCTTTTAAATAACCTGCATTAAACAGCGCCTGATACCGTCCGGCATTAATCCGCACGCGGCGGTTGTATTCATCTGCCATACTGCCACTGGCTTCGTCATAGCTGATGGCTTCCGGCTCATACACCACGCGGTAGCCCTGACGATTGGCTTCCATTGCCAGGCTAAACTCGTCATTAATTGTGCCTTTTTGCAGGGGTTTATGCAGATGGCGGCGAATCGCAAACATATTGCCATGCACCGCCACCGTGCTGCCCGTTTTACTTTCCCATTTTCGCAGCGCGGCTTCATATTTCCAGTACATGCCCGCCTGTTTTGCCACGCCCGCGCCTGTATCCCAGATTGCCAGCGTGCCGACAATCACACCCACAGACGGGTCAGCAAAACCGCGCACCAGTTTTTGCAGCGAATCTTTTTCATAAATGGGAGAAGCATCACTCAGCAGCACAATCTCGCCCGTCGCATGTTCAAATCCCATGTTCACCGCGCCCATCTTGCCGCCGCGTACAGGCTGCTTCAGCAGAGTCACGCCCCGGTCAGCGAAACTTTGTACAATTTCGGCTGTACCGTCGTCGCTGCCGTCATCAATGACTAAAACCTGTAATTTCTCTTTGGGATACGCCAGCGACACTGTATTTTCCAGCTTTTTGCCGATGACATCTGCTTCGTTATACGCCGGAATTAGCATGGTGATGGATGGAAAAACATCGTCTTTTTGAACGGGGTTCGCCGCCACCTTTGACCAGATATACATCAGCAGAGGATAACCGAAGTAGGTCCAGAGCAGAAGAAAAAAGCTGACCCAGAACAGACTCGCAAAAAATATCACAACGGCCATCAGCTAACGCGCCCCTTTTTGACGTTTGAGAGCCACCCGCAGGAAGGTTTCCAGAATAATACGGAAATCGAGATAAAAGCTCATACGGTCAATGTATTTTACATCCCAATAGAGCCAGTTGTTAAAGTCCGTATTGCCCCGACTGTAGACCTGCCACAATCCGGTAATGCCGGGCCGCACGCTCAGGCGTTCAGTCTGAAACAAATTGTAACTTTCCACGTCCCAACTGGTCGGGCGCGGCCCCACCAGACTCATATCCCCGCGAAAAACATTAAATAGCTGCGGAATTTCATCCAGACTGGTTTTCCGCAAAATCCGCCCAATGCGGGTAATACGGGGGTCACGTTCCAGTTTAAGGGGTTCGGCCAGCTTGCCATTGGCATCCAGCTTTGCCAGCCCTTGCGCCGCCAGTTCTTTGAGCATTTCTTCAGCATTAACCACCATCGTGCGGAATTTGTACATCTTAAACCGCCGCCCGCCGAGTCCGGTACGTTTCTGGGAAAAGAAAATCGGCTGCCCGTCCTCAAGGTAGACCAGCAGCGCCACCAGCACCCCCAGCAGCACCACCACAGGGGCAGCCATCAAAACCAGTGTAATATCAATCGCACGTTTGATACGGCCATAAATCGCTTTAGAACTGCCACTTTGTACCGGAATTTCTTCAATCCAGCCGCCCACCTCAATATAGGGGTCCTCTGGAAAAATTGCATCCATATCGCCGGAGACAATTTCTACCGGTGTAATCGTACTTTTCAGGCCATCCAGCACCTTACGCCAGAACGATTTGTAATACGGGCTGTCTTTGGTAATGACCAGCGTATCCCGCTTGCGTTCTCTGGGCAGATTTTCAGTGATGGGTGTGCCGCCGTTAGAAGGGGGGGGATTATCAGAGCCGCCATTTTTGATAAAACTCACCCGACTCTGAATTGCCATGTCCATTAAATCCTCGTAAATGAGGGCATCGTCGGGGAATACGGAGACACCGATTTTCATATCTACACGGAGGCGCACTTTCAGACGGGTATGAATATCCTGTGCCAGATTTTGTGCCGCTTCGCGGTCAGCCCCCGGCAGGCAAATCACCAGATTATCGTTGTACCATGTAATCAGGTCATCCCGATACAGCATCACTTCGACATTTTTAGCCACCTGCCCCTGAATATAACGACGTTTGAAAGCCCCCTGCACATCAAAGGGGTCGGCATAGGCGGCCTTCATTTCTTCCAATGAGGTTAAACTCAGGTAGATAATCGCCAGTTTGCTATTATACCGACGGGCGCGGAACAACTCGTTATTAATCATTTCCTCGCCTTCGGCCATATTGGTGATGCGTGAATTTTCTTTTTCCAGTACGGTATCTTCGACCGCCACTTCCATGTTCAAAAATGAAAGGGAGGTCAGCCGTGCAATAATCACCGTCACAAAAATGACCAGAATTTCCGTAGCAGTAATATAAAAAACGGTGTCGGAGTCCTGGGAATAGCCAAACAGGAGTTTAGCTGCAATATACAGCCCTATCACAGGTATGAACACTTTTAAGAAATGAATTTGGCTTAAATCCGGCAGCAGCAAGATTGCCATCGTTGCTATTGCACAGATGACATACGTCATGGAAGCTAGGTCGATATTCCCGATTCCCGTAATATCGGGACGCTCCAGATTAAAGAGGAAAATTTGCCATGCCGCAAGGAGAATCATGACAAAACGAAAACGAATCATTTAAACAACCTCCCGATAATTACAGGTGCATTATAAAACAGGGATGACCCAAAGAATATGACTGCGATAAGAGGGCAGCTAATTCTATTATAAACATGATTTTTGTATAAGTATACGTAAATTCACGAAATTTTTACAAAATTGGTACTTTTTGTAGGCCGTTTGACGCTGGTTTAATTCATGTTGGCGTTTTATCCTACTCATGAGTGAGGAAATCCATATGAAAAAGCGAAGCGGACTCCTGCTGCTGGTAGTGGTTATCTTGCTGCTGGCAGCCTGTGAAAAAGAAAAACCCCAACCCACCCCAACGAGTCTGGCGCTGGTGGAAAATGAAGATGAACAGATTGTGCTTGAGCAGCAAACCTTAAAAGCTGGCGACGGCACATTTATCCTTCAGGTGTCCATGCCATACGGATACAAGCTCAATAATCTGGCGGCATTTAAAGCAAGCGTCGTATCGGACAGTTCGAGCGTAGTGGTGGATGAAAAATGGGCAGATTTTGAACAGGTTGAGCCGCCTCTGCCGCTTCAGATTCCTTTGACGCTTACCGAAGGGCAGTCCACTGTGACCATTGATTTAACGGTGTACTGGTGTGAAGCCATCAACCAATCGCTGTGTTTTGTCGCGGAACGACAGGTGATTGCCCCTATTACGGTAGATAGCAGCGCCAATGCGTCCTTTGCCAGCGCTGAAGTGGCACTCACGCCGCCGACTTATTAGGCAGAATGTTTCTCAACAAAAAATAAGTATGCTAATATAACGGGCATAGAATTGTTTCAATTGGATTTTTCTTATGCCCAGACTCTGCCTGATTCTCATCACGATTTTTTTGGCTTCCACAGTCATTTTTGCTCAGCAGGACGCACAGCGTATTGTTATTAACTATCCTGAAGTCTCTGAAAGCGGCGACGAGCAGCTTTTACGGCTGTATTTTACTGTACTGAATGATCAGGGGATGGCCGTGCCAGAAGCCGAAGTCGAGTCGGCAACGGTGGTTCTGGATAACGGCACACGGATTGACATTGATAAT
>CAZKZS010000063.1:0-18470 GCA_964557285.1 uncultured Anaerolineae bacterium
CATGAACGAACAGGAACGCCTGAAACTCGCTGAGCATCTTGCGAGTATGAAATTTCAACGCGCCCGTACAGAGATTCGGAAGCTCGACCCGGATGCGAACCTAAAATATTTCCGCAATTCATTTGGAAATCGGCGCTGGCACACTGCCTACGAACTGCCCAATGAAGGGATCAAAATTACCCTGGTGGAACATGCCGAAGAAAAGCCGATTCCCGACTCGTCGCTGATCCGTGTAACGCCGGTTTACGTGGAAGCGATTGTCGAAGACCTGCGCCGCTAGCTAATCCAATCGCGGCGGGCGCTGTCCCAGTAGCGGTGCTGATAGGTCGTTTTGCAGTTCCGACAGATTTTCGCGCTGTCCACCTGGCCGGAATCGCGCCATTTAAAGCGGACGGTTGCCAGGTGGCGGCTGCACGTTGGCCGATGACACACCGGACAATACTCGCCGTTCTCCAAATCTGCCTGGGCAGGAGTTGTCTTTAAACTGCTGCATATATCACAGGTTGGAACTGCCATATCTCTATTATCCTCCGGTTGCTGGCTGAGAATCAACAGGCGCTTGCCTGACCTCAAAAGAGTTTCCTCTGAATCCCTACGACTACTATAATAGACTTTGAGATTGGGCGTAAAACGCATGAGCGAACTACTTGCGGAGCGATTCCGCATTGAAAAGATTATCGGGCGTGGGGGGAACGGCAATGTGTATCGGGGGATTGACATGGCTACCGGACAGCTGGTAGCGATTAAAGTCCTCAAAAATGATGCCTTGCAGGATGACCCCACCCTACTAACTCGCTTTTTGCAGGAAGCAGAAATGCTTCGCCAGTTGAATCATCCTAACATTGTCAAGATTATCGCCAATTTTGATATGGGGGATGAGCATTATCTGGTGATGGATTACATTGAAGGAGGCTCGCTGCGGGAACTTCTGGCAAAAACACCGCAGCTTCCGGTTGACCAGGTGCTGCAAATTGGGCTGGATGTGGCGGACGCGCTCACCCGCGCCCACCGACTGAAAATTGTGCATCGGGACATCAAACCGTCCAACATTTTGCTGAAAAAAGATGGCTCTCCCTGTCTGACAGACTTTGGCGTTGCCCGCATGATAGAAAGTGGGGTCATCACCCGCACCAATGATTTAATCGGCACATCAGCCTATCTCAGCCCGGAAGTGTTAACCGGAGAAGCCGCCGACCCACGCTCCGATATTTGGTCGTTTGGGGTGGTGCTGTATGAAATGCTGGCCGGAAGGCGGCCTTTTGAGGAAGAACAGCAGGTCGCTGTCCTGGTGTCGATTTTGAATAAACCGGTGCCGGATTTAAAAAAACTGCGTCCTGATGTACCCTCCGAACTGGTCACACTCATTGATCACATGTTAGAAAAAGACCGCGAAAAACGCATACCCAGTGTGCGGTTTGTGGGGGCAGAATTAGAAGCCATTATCCAGAATTTAGAAACTCGCACGCGGGGCGGCTTACCTCCTGCCTCGCGTTTTGCGGCCACAGAAACCCGCCGCCACATGACCGCAGAAGAACAGGCCGTTTTGCATTTTAAACGGCGCGTAGGGTGTATCATTGTGCTGGGTCTGTTATGCTTAACCCTTCTGGTCATGGCAGCCGCGATTCTCGCTTACACGGATACAAAATTTTTTTAGTCCTATAAATTAAATAAAGGAAGAAGATAGGCGGCATGGGTGAAACAATTGCTGGACGGTTTGAAATTGAAAAACTCATCGGGTACGGGGGGATGGGAGAAGTTTATCGGGGAACAGATACCACCATCAGCCAGCCCGTCGCCATTAAACTTTTAAAACCTGAAATTACCCACGATGCGCCGGATATTGTGGAACGTTTTGAGCGAGAAGGGGAAGCCCTGCGCCGCCTGAATCACCCGAATATTGTGAAAATGCTGGCGGCAGTTGAAGAAAACGGCAAACACTACCTGGTGATGGAATATGTAGCCGGAGGCAGCTTGCAGCAGCTTTTGCATGAGACTCCGCAGCTTCCCCTTCAACGAATACTCGAAATTTCTCTTGACTTAGCTGACGCCCTGACCCGCGCCCATCGGCTGAAAATTATCCATCGGGATATTAAACCCGCCAATGTCCTGCTGGCAGAGGATGGCACACCGCGCCTGACAGATTTTGGAGTCGCGCGGTTAGGAGATCGCACCCGCATGACTCAAACGGGTTCGCTGGTAGGAACATATGCCTATCTCAGCCCGGAAGCGTGCAGCGGTGACAGTTTAGATGAACGGGCAGATATCTGGGCGTTTGGGGTGATGATGTTTGAAATGCTGGCCGGAAGGCGACCTTTTGAATCTGACCAGCCCGCCGCCATTATTCTAAAAATAATGACTGAACCCGTGCCGGATTTACAGGCGCTCCGGCCAGATGTGCCTTTGGAACTGGTGCGCCTGATTGATGGGATGCTGGAAAAAGACAAAGAACTGCGAATTGGTAGTGTGCGTGAGGTGGGGGCGCGGCTGGAAAAACTCCTCCGCAGCCTGGAAGAAGAAATCAGCGAACCCGTGCAGATTTCGCGGTTTACCACGCCAACGCCCACCCGGACCAAAGAAGCCGCCAGTTTTGGGTTTCAGTCCTTCCTCAACAAAACCGTGCAGCCCCTTCCTGAAGAGTCTGCTCCCCTTTCTGATTCGATGATTACCGTGCAGGCTGCCCGCCGACGCCAGCGTTTGGCGCTTCTGGCTGGTGTGCTGCTGACTTTAGGAGTGCTTGGCGCGGTTTTTCTGCTGACACGACAGAAGGAATCACCTGCTAAAACTCAGGAGGAAAAAACAGTATTGGTTGAACCCGTTGCTGAAGATGAATACATGGTGCTGGTGGCAGAATTGGAACAGATTGGGGCGGAAGAACGACCCGTGACCCGATTCATGGTGAACGAATTAACACAAACGCTGGAAAGAGAAGTGCCTTTTTCCAATTACCGCGTGCGTGCTTACCCGCAGGTGATTACCACGCCGCAGGAAGCGCTGGAAGCCGCCGAAGCCAACGGCGCGACTCTGGTGGTCTGGGGCAATTATGATAACAGCAGCGCCAATGTGAATCTGCAAATCGGGGTCACGACAGCATTTTCCTATATTACTGTGCCGCGAGATATGTTGGAACGGATGGCGAATATCACCGTGCGGGTCAACAATCCCCAAACGGAATCGATTGCGCCGATGGTCATTCAGGTGACTCAGGTTTTAGAAACCGCGAATGGCAATGCGTTTAATATGCTGCGGAATATTGCCGTGCTGGATGAACTGGCCGTCACCCGGGCAGAAGTTATAAGTGGGGGAGTTTCAGCGCAAGTTCACCGCTTTTTTGAATTTTATATGGAAGACACTGCCCAATCGGTTGAAGCCATGAACGCGGCGGTGGCGCTGGATGCTGGCAATCCCCTGCTGTACTCCATGCGCGGGGTTGCCAATTATCGTATCGGGCGGACTGAGGACGGACGGCGGGATGCAGCCACGAGTCAGCGTTTGGGCGGGGAAAACTGGATTAATCCCCATTATATGCTTGGGAATGAGGCTTTTTACATCAATAACGATTTAGATGCGGCTATCGAAGAATATAACAAAGTGGTAGCCCTGCGTCCCGACGATTGGTTTTCCCTCACCTTTCGGGGGGTGACGTATTACGCAAAAGGGGATTATGAAAAGGCCAAAGCAGATTTAGACCGGGCAATGGCGCTCGGACCGGAGGCCAACTGGCCGTATATCTACGCCGCGCTTCTGGCGCTGCGGGAAGGACGGGTAAAGGACGCGCAGAACTATGCGGATATTGTTGTGACTCAGTTTCCCGACCCCACCCTGGCGAATCGGGGTATTGTGGGCTTTTATGGGAGCGCGGCGTCCAATTTTATCGGATTGACCTTTTCGGCGGCGGGCAATATGCTGCTGGGCCGCTACAGTGAAGTTCTGCCCGATGTGGAAGCCGCCTTAGCTATTGATGACCGGGTAGCCGACCTGTATATGATTCAGGGATTCGCTTACTGCAATCTGGAAAATTTTGATGCCGCCGCCGAGTCCTATTCAAGGGCTATTCTGCTTGACCCCAATTTTGCGCTTCTGTACCTGCTGCGTGCGGAAGCCCGTTATCAAATCGAGAGGCCTGTGCTTGCCCTTCAGGACCTCAATCGTGCTGGAGAGTTTGAATTGGGGGCGGAGTATGAAGCGCTGATTGAGGCGGCTGGCAAAGTTCAGGTGGGCTGCCGCAACTTTTACGATGTTAAGCTTGAGTAGGCAGGCCAATACGAAATTGCTAACGTATCTTTAACGCAGTGATCAGAACTTATCTTTATCCCCACACGTATAGAGTCACAGAGGTTAGAAGGTAAAGTCAATGAGAATTATCGTACATACGGGTAAAGGTGGGGTTGGTAAAACCAGCATTTCGGCGGCAACCGCGCTGCGCTGTGCGGATATGGGTTTAAAAACCATTGTTATCAGCACGGATACGGCACACTCGCTGGCGGATTCGCTGGATGTCAAAATCGGCCCCGAACCCGTTCAATTGATGGACAATTTGTGGGCGCAGGAAGTCGATGCCCGCTACTCGATGGATAAATACTGGGGACGCATCCAGCAGTATCTCCTGCAATTGCTGGCACAGCGCGGCGTGGAAGAAATCGTTGCGGAAGAAGTGACAATTTTGCCCGGTCTGGAAGAAGGCGCTCAACTGCTGTGGATTAACCAGTACGTTGAACAGGGTAATTTTGATGTGCTGATTGTCGACTCCGCGCCAACGGCGGAAACCTTGCGCCTGCTCAGTCTGCCAGAAGCGTCACGCTGGTGGGTGCAAAAAATCATTACGCTGGCACGCGGGATGGGATGGGTGCTGCGGCCTTTAAAACCCCTGCTAAAAACCGAGATGCCGGATAAAGAAGAACTGGATAACGTGGAAAAGCTGTTTGATGCGCTAGACAATGTGCGGAAAATCCTGTCTGACCCCACCCGCAGCACTATGCGGCTGGTGATTAACCCGGAAAAAATGGTCATTAAGGAAACGCAGCGCACCTACACCTATCTGAATCTGTATGGGTATACCACCGATGCCGTGCTGGTGAACCGTGTGATTCCTGAAGAAGTGACCGATCCTTACTTTGCAGCATGGAAAGATTTGCAGAAAAAGAATCTGGAGTATATTCAGGAAGCGTTTGGCAGCCTGCCGACTCTGCAAGCGCCGCTTTTTAACCGCGATGTGGGTGGGCTGGAATCGCTGCGTGAGTTAGGGAATACGCTTTACGGAGATAAAAATCCGGCGGACATCTTCTTTAAGGGGCTGACCCACAGCATCGAACCTTCGCAGAACGGCGGTTATGTGCTGAGTGTGCCGCTTCCGTTTGCGGATAAAAGTGACCTGGATGTATACCGTTCTACGGACGAACTGACGCTGCGGGTGGGGCCCTACCGCCGGAATATTGTGCTGCCGCACGCCCTCTGGAATTTAGAGATTGGGGAAGCCCGTTTTGTCGAGTCTTCGCTCCGCATCAAATTTGCCCCTGCCAAATAACTACGAACGCGATAACCGGCGTTACTACCGGATTATCGCGTTTTTTTCGATTCATTTCCTGAAAGCCCTGTTCTGGGAAATTGCGCTTAAATATTTTCTGGGGGAATCCTTTGTGGGGCGCGGACGCGAAGCCCGCACCGTCAAAACGGCTGCTCGGTTCCGCACGCTGGCAGTGGAGATGGGCGGCGTGATGATTAAACTGGGACAGTTTTTATCCACCCGCGTGGATGTGCTGCCGGAACGAGTTATCCAAACCCTGGAAGATTTGCAGGATGAAGTTCGTCCGGTTGAATTTTCCCAGATTCGTCCGGTGCTGGCCGCTGACCTGGGTGAAAAGTGGAACAATTTTGAGTATTTTGACACGACTCCTGTTGCATCTGCCTCCTTAGGACAGGTGTATGAGGCGCGGCTGAATGGGCAGCAGGTGGTGGTCAAGGTTCAGCGCCCCGGGATTCGCGGGATGGTGCAGACCGATTTAGAGGCGCTGGCGGTGGTTTCACGGTGGGGCATGAAATTTCGATTCATCCGGCGGCGGGCAGATTTACCCGATTTACTGGATGAATTTGCGACTGTCCTGTGGGAAGAACTGGATTACATCCATGAAGCCCACAATGCGGAAACTTTTGCTCGTATGTTTGCCGACACTCCCGATATTTATATCCCTGCCATATATGTGGATTACACGACGCGGCATGTGCTGGTTATGGAGGATGTAAGTGCGATTAAACTTAATGATTATGCTGCCCTTACAACTGCCGGAATTGACCGCCGTGTGGTTGCCCGCCGCCTGCTGGATACTTATCTGGTACAGGTGTTTATAGAGCGCTTTTTTCATGCCGACCCGCATCCCGGCAACATTTTTGTAAAACCGCTTCAGGACTCTCACTTTCAACTGATTTTTGTTGATTTTGGCATGATGGGACACATCACCCCCACACTGGGCGAAACCCTGCGGCGAATGTTGATTGCTACTGGGCTGCGTGATGCACGCGGGCTGGTCGAGTGTTATGAAGAATTGGGCGTGCTGATGCCTGAGGCTGACCGTGAGCGGGTGATTGACGCCACGCGCTCCGTGTTTGATATGGTGTACGGGCTGGATATGGATGCAGTCATGCAGCTTGAGCCGGAAAAAATCCGTCAGCTAGTCAGTGAATTTCGAGATATTTTCCTGTCTGTGCCGTTTAAAGTGCCGCAAAATCTGATTTATCTGGGGCGGTGTGCCGGAATCCTGATGGGCATGTGCAAGGGGCTTGACCCGGATTTTAATCCCTGGGTCGCTGTGCAGCCGTATGTAGTGGAACTGGTGCGGCGTGGCAGCATCGGCAAACCTCCCGCCAGTGATTCCGAATCGCTCATAGATGTGATACGGGAAATACTCAGGCCGGAAAATATTCTACCCATGATGAATGAAGAAAATCTCAAATTGAGTTTAACCACGGCCCGCGATTATCTGATGCGCGTGGTGCAGCTTCCAATTTTGGCCGATGAAATTCTCCGCAAAGCTGACCGGGGCGACCTGCAAACCCATCTGAAACTGGATTCCGAACTCAAAGCGCAGTTAGACCGTCTTGAAGCCAACAACCGCCGTTTGTCGGCCAGTGTTTTGATTGCAGGGCTGGCGATTAGCGGCGCGATTCTGTGGCGGAAATAAAAAGCCGCGAAAGGCTATTCCTTCGCGGCTTCAGGGAATGTTATTCCACATCTACCTTTTTTTTGCTGGCAGATGCTTCGTCGCCGGCGGCTTTTTCCTTCGCCTTGTCGATTTCGGTAGAAATTGCATCCAGGGTGGCGTTGACCAGCACACGGAAACCTTCTACCGATTCCTTAAAGGCGGCTTTGGTATGAGTCATAAATTCCGGCGGAATCAGCGCTTCGAGGGCTTTGCCAGCTTCCTCAAAGGCTTTTTTCTGATGATCGACAAAGTTCTCAAACTCGGTGTTTTTTTTGGGTTCTTCGTTCATGGTTAGTTCTTTTCCTCCACATCAATCTTCACTTTTGGACCCGTTTTTTTGGTGGCTTCGGGCTGTTTGTCATCCACACTGTCCAGGGCTTTTTTGACTTCACTGGCAGCCCCTTCGACCAGCACCCCGAACCCTTTCGCGGTTTCTTCAATGGCCTTCCACCCGTGCGTGCGAAGACCCGATGGAATCAATGAGAGCAGCGCTTTGCCTGCTTCTTCAGCAGCCGTTTTCTGATGTTCAACAAACTGCTCCAGCGCGTTTTTCTTAGCCACGTTCGGACTCCTTTTCTATCATTGTATACGGAATTGGCTTCCCACAGGTTTCATAAGAATCCTGTTAATATTTTTAGAATAAGGCTGACTGGACGTGGAATCAAGCACCTGTGTGTTAGCTGCTCCAAATCACATGGCTGGCTTGAATAAAATGTTTGACGCGCTCAACTTCCGGGTGTAAACGCTTGCGGAGAGCTTTAGTCATCTGGTGGAAAGGTTCGATAGTCATCGGTTCGTTTGGTTTGGCAATCCATGTCCACACCCCCATAATTTGACCATCCACCCAGAGGGTTGGCACAGCCTCCCCAAACTGTGTAAAAGCGCTGTCCTCTGCAATCCCCGCATCATCATAAAAACGGGTGCGGGTCGGTTTGTAGGCTTTGATAAGGGCATCTTCATAGGGCAGCAGGCGCACCATTTCGGGCAGAGCATCCGGTGTCTGCGTGAGAGATTCAACCTGGGTTTCAAGACACCAGAATTGTTCTGGCAGGCCGCTGACTTTAACTTTGACCAGTTTCAGGCGGTCAAACGCATTTTTGCAGCGTTCGGCGCTCAGTCCACACCACCATACCCAATCTTCATAGGTAGCAGGCGCGTAAAGTGAAAAGTACGCCTGTGCCAGCGCTGCATCGGCTTCCGCACGGTCACAGGGGACAGGCGGGGTATCCACAATGAGGAACGCCAGTTCCTTTTGCCGCCAGTCCGTAACCCCAATCCCCTGTTCAACCAACCCAAGCGACCAGAGCCAGCGTAAGACCGGCCCGATAATCGTGGTTTCAGCCCCATATTTGTGCTGATATTTTTTCTGAAAATTGGCTCCAAGATATTTTTTAATAGAAGCAGCGGTTTGAGGGCCTTCCCGTTCCAGAGTATCCATGATCGCAAACCGGGCAGCCATGGCTGCTTTTTCAGGGATGTTATAGTTTTCAAATTCGATAAAGGGTTCATCCTCTGCCAGCCGATACGCACAACGCACGGTATCTGCCAGCACCAGAGGAATTAAATGCAAAGTGCGGCGCATACAGCGCAGTTTAATAAAGGCGTGTTCATGGTAACGTTTATCTGCCAGATTTTGCCAGACAAACGGCTCAAGGCGTGCTAGCAGCGATAAATAAGGGGTGGTGGGGCTGGTATCATGAAGCGGCCCAAAGGTAGTCATCGCCTCAAGGGGCTGTCTTTCCAGCAGCCCCTGTTTACTCAGGACAAAGCGGCGCAGTTGGTTCAGGGAAAGATTAATCACCTAAAATATCTTCCTCGGTGGCTGTATACCCAAGAATATTATAACCCGCGTCAACATGCAGAATTTCACCTGTTACGTAGCGTCCCCAGTCGGAGGAAAGGAATACACAGGCGTTGCCCACGTCCTCCTGAGTCACCAGCGTTCGTAAGGGGGAAACTTTTTCGCTGGCACGCAGCAGTTTACGGAAGCCTTCAATGCCCGACGCCGCCAGCGTTTTAATCGGGCCAGCGCTGACCGCGTTCACCCGAATCCCCTCTGGGCCTAAATCGGCGGCCAGATAACGCACGGCGTTTTCCAATACGGCTTTGGCGGCAGCCATCGCATTATAACGCGGCATCACCCGTTCAGAAGCAATATACGTCATGGCTATCATCGAGCCGCCGTTGGGCATCAGGTGACGGGCGCGTTTTGCCAGCGCGATAAGGCTGTACGCCGAAATATCCACCGCCTTAAGAAATCCATCCCGGCTCATCTCAGAATATCGCCCGCCCAGGTCTTCTTTGGGGGCGAATCCAATTGAATGAATCATGATATCCAGCGTGCCAAAGTGATTTTTGGCTTTTTCAAATAGGGCATCTACATCTTCATCTCTGGAAACATCACAGAGTTCTACAAAGTCGCTGTTGATACTTTCTGCCAGAGGACGCACGCGCCGTTCCAGCGTATCAAACGCATAACTAAATCCTACGGTTGCGCCTTCGCGGTGAAAGGCTCTGGCAACCCCCCACCCTATCGAATCTTTATTGGCAACACCAAAAATCAGGGCTTTTTTGCCGTCTAATAAACCCATTTGAGGCTTCTCTCTTTCTCCTTGAAGTGCCATATATTACCACAACCCCCGCTTTTGTCACTGCGAAGGGGAGGAGAGAACCAGCATGATAGTGTCTCCCTCAAAGTTGAGGCTTTCGGCGCGATAGGTGCCGGGCGGGATGGTTTCTGCCAGAAAATACTCCCGCACCAGAAAGGCAATGTCCTGTACGCTGAGTAAATCTTCCGGTTGGCCGTTTTTAGTGTAGCTGGTAATGCTGACTTCCAGCGCTCCATCCACAATTTCGGGCAGGAGGGTGACAGAGTATTCATCTCCGCCCTGTGTCCACTGGTAAATAATGAGCTGGTCGCTAATGTCCGCATTTTGCAGGCGGTCATCCTCAATTTCTGTCAGTTCTTCAGCGTCAAAGGTGTTGCGGATTTGTTTCCAGTCTGTCGCAGGATTCAAAACGGGTGTAAAAGCCGAAATCCGTTCTTCAACAGGTGTTGGAGTCAGGGTTGGGGGGATTCCAGTGGGCAGCACCGCGCTGATTTCATCGGATTGAACGTAGCAGGGGTGCGGCCAGAAATTACGGGGTCCAATGTTGGTTAAAATGCTGCGGGTAGCTTCCACTAAATCAACCAGAAGTATCTGGGTGATGCCGCCCAAATCTGCTGAAAGCAGCACTTTGCTGCTTGTAATCCACACGGGCTGGTCAACCCGCCCTTCCGCGCTGACGGCTGGCCGTGCCTGCTGTCCATCATCAACCCACAGCGCTCCGGTCACGCTGTTTCCGGCTTCTATTTCCGCAATGTACACCAGCGTTGTAGAGTCAAAAAAGGCGGGCGCGGTTTCGTCACGGGTTTCGGTTTGTGTGAGGCGGGTTTCCTCACGGGTATCAAAATCGTAGCGATAAATATCAAACTGCCCCTCCCGATTAGAGGCGTAATACAGCCATCGGCCATCCGGCGACCACTGCGGATGCTGGTCAGACCCCGGCAGTGTGGTGACAGCATGAGGATTGCCGCCGCCGTTGTCCATTACCCAGATGTCATTGTCTCCCGTGCGGGAGGAGACAAACGCGATCTTGCTCCCATCCGGCGACCAAACCGGATGAAAATTTTCGCCTTCTGTATCGGTCAGGGGGCGCGGTTCTGTACCATCGTACCTACCCAGATAAATCTCTAAATCCCCGCCCCTATCAGAATCAAAAACAAACTGTGTTCCGTCCGGGCTGCATGTGGCAACCACTTCATTGCTTTCCGGTGCAAACACTATAGGCATCGGATTGCTGCCGTCCAGTTCCATCACCCAGATGTCATTGGTCCCCAAACGATTCGAGGTAAAAATGACGCGATTCGGGGCAGGTGCATCCGGCAAAATCGGTGTTTCGGTAGCGGTAGGAGCAGGAGTCGGGCTGTCGGCGGGGGGTTTGGTAGGCGTGGAAGAAGCCGTTGGCAGCACCTGAGCCGTAGCCGTCGCTGCAATGGAAGTGCTGCGCTGATAGAGAAATATTTCTGTTTCCTGAATCGGGGAAAGGGTAAAGGTTTGACTTGGCGTGATGGTGGGAGTCAGGGTGTCGGTAGGAGTCCGCGAAATGGTAGGGGTAGGAGTCCAGGTATATACAACGGTGATGGTCGGGATATGGGCGGCGGTTTCTGTTGCAAAACGGTCTGCATTGGTGAGCAGTCCGGCGGTTGCCAGCGCGTCGTTCTGACTCATTTGTGTTGGTAGAGGTTCTTCTTTTTCCTGGCACGCTCCCAACAAAATCAACAGAAGCACCCACACAATTCGCTTCACAGGCAGACCCTTTTTTCCCAGTGTAGTGGAAGCAAGCAAAAGCTGACAAGTGATTAAAAAGGATAGAGAGCCGAACACAAAATCCGACTCTCTGATTCTCGCAAGGAGAAGAAGAAATTTCGCCCTTTTAATAAATCTAAGGCTTTTACCTGACAGAAACCTGACGCAAACGCTACGCTTAGATGACGTTGTATGGGCGCGGGTGAATCGTTGAAGTGCAAAGTGGGCGCTCTTGTTAGCATGAGGGCATGTGGCGCGGCGCGGTTTTTTGGGTGGGGTTTTGTATTCTGATACTGGCGGTGCTACCTTTTCCTGTGCTTCCTGAGAGTTCACCTAACCCTGATTTTAAAATGGGCGTCCACCTGCTGTTGTTGGGGCGGCATACTCATTTTCCCCGTGAGGGGTGGGGCGAACATCTCCGCTATGCCCGCCAGATGACCGGCCCCGGGGGATGGGTAGTGCAGCTGGTCTATGGCAATGATAAGAATCCGGCCAAGTGGCAGCATTTTTTGGATGCCTGTGCTGAACTACAATTGCGGCCTGTGCTGCGGCTGGCAACCGTTGAAACGCCGGACTACTGGGCAGCCCCACCTGCCGATGCTGCCAGCGAGTGGGCAGATTTTTTCGCGCAATTGGATATTCAACAGCCAGTCTGGGTGGTGGTAGGGAACGAGCCGAACAATGGCAGCGAGTGGGGTGGACGGGCGAATCCGGCGGAATATGCTCAGTATTTTTTGGCAGTGGCGTCCCAACTCAAAGCCTTACAAAAGCCAATTCAGATTGCGCCTGCTGCCCTTGATCTATTCCTGCCCCATACCAACGGCCTGCCCTTTCCCGGCACAGACATCACCATGATGGATGCTGCCGCGTTTTGGGACGGTATGTTTGCCGCGCAGCCTAACTTTATGTTGTATGTCGATTTTTGGGCTTCGCATGTGTATCCGCTTGGCGCATTTCACCGTCCGCCCTGGGAACAGGAATTTCGGTTTGACCGCTTTCAGGGTGCTGAATCGATTCCCATACCCTATCCTCCTTTCCAAATTTATAATCGGGGCATCAATAGCTATCGCTGGGAGCAGTGGTATCTGGAAAGTCAATTTGGGGTGGATATGCCGCCGATTTTAATTACCGAATATGGCTACCGTCACCGTGAATCAACAAACCCGCTTGCCAGAGATAGCGGCGGGGCAGAGGTGGACAGCCGGACTGCTGCCGTCTATGTGGAACAGGCGATTTTCGGCCATAATACATATGGTTGGACTCCGCTTTCGCGTGACCCGCTTTTGATGGGCGTGGTGTATTTTGCGCTGGCGGGGACGCCTGATTTCTGGGGACATACCAATTTGCTGCTGGTAGATAACGATGGGCGGGTGCGGGAAACGTATCCGATTTACGATATGCTGGTGAAATATGCCACTCCTTAAATGGCTGACGGTTCTGCTCATGGTAACATTTTTATTCCCGTTGTGTGTGCGGCCTGTATCGGCACAGGATGAAGTCGCGTGGCTGCTGGAACAAATCAATGGGCTGCGTACCAGTCGCGGTCAGCCACCTTATGCACTAAACGGACTCCTCAGCACGGCGGCACAGGCACACAGTCAATGGATGGCCGATACGGGCATGGTCAGCCATGAGGAAACCAACGGCAGCACCCCTAAAAGTCGCGCGGCCGCGCTGGGGTATGGGGGCAGTCTGGTCAGTGAAAATATTTACGGCGGCAGTATCGCCAAAGCCACTGATGCATGGAATTTCTGGGTTGGCTCGCCGATTCACTATCGTGGGCTGACCCATGACCTGTTTAATGAGGTTGGTATTGGAATTGCCTCCGGCCCCTACGGAAATTTTTACACGCTGGTGTTTGGGAACGGCGGCAGTGGTGGAAATCTTGCGCCGCCCCCACCTACCGTACAGGATAGTCAGCCGATGCAAGAGTCAGCCGAAGTGATCGAACAGCAGGCAGTTGTTCCAACACAGAATCCACCGACTCAAGTCTGGATTACCTGGACTCCTTCGCCCACTTTTCCAACGGATACCCCCACTGTTACCTGGACACCAACTTTTACGTGGACGCCTTCCCCTACCTCATCGGCAGCCCCTATGACCAGCACCCCCGTACCGCTTTCTGTGCTGGTGGCGAGCATCCCTTCCGTAACGCCCAGTATAACCCCCACTGAATTTGTGGTCGCCCTTGCACCCATGAAATCGGATATTCCGCCTGTTGTGGGAAAGAAAATTGTTGCCCAAAAAGACTCCTCTTTGAATTGGCGGATTGTGCTGCCTGTGCTTATCATTGTGCAAGTTATCCTGCTTGGTTTTGCCGTACTTTTCAGAAGGGGAATCCGGTAATGTCCTCAGACACCATCAAAGTGCTAATCACGGTCAATTTTAGCGAGGACCTGCTTCAGGGGCTGCGCGAAATCTCGCCGCGTCTGGAAATTATTTCGCGCCCCGCCCGTAACTATTCCGATATGGCGGCGCAAATCTGGCAGGACGCTGAAATTTTATACACGGGTTCGGTGTATCCTCCGGCTGATGCTATGCCCAAACTGAAGTGGATTCAAAGTCATTATGCGGGCGTGGATGAAGCACTTAAACAGCCGCTTGTTCAGCATCACAAAGACATTATCATTACCTCCACACGCGGGATTCACGCTACCAAAATGGCCGAATATGCGATAGGCATGTGTATTGCGTTGGGGCATAAATTTCCGCAAATGCGCGACTCGTTCCGTAAAAAAGAATGGAGCTATGAGCGCCATCAGAAATTTATGGCGTTTGAACTGCGTGATGCCACCATAGGCATTGTCGGATATGGAGCGATTGGGCGGGAAATCGCGCGGCTGGCAAAATGTTTTGGCATGATGGTGCTGGCGGCTAAACGCAACGTTAAACAGGTGGAAGAACCTGATCATTACGCGGTAGAAGGCACGGGCGATAAATATGGCAATTTTTTTGACCGTTTGTATCCCCCGCAGGCGCTGGCAACAATGGTGCGGGACTGTGATTTTGTAGTCATTACGACGCCCCTAACCGAAAAAACACGCGGCCTTTACAGCGAAAAGGTGATTCAGGCTATGAAAGCCGGCTCTTATCTCGTCAACGTGGGGCGCGGTGGAGTGGTGGATGAGAAGGCGCTGCTGGAAGCTCTCAAAAGTGGGCATCTGGCAGGGGTGGCGCTGGATGTTTTTGAAACCGAACCCCTGCCAGAGGACAGCCCCCTGTGGACAGCACCCAATATCGTCATCACGCCGCACATTTCGGGCAGCATGGCAAATTATAACGAAAAGGCCGCCGCCATTTTTGAGGAAAACCTCAGACGGTATCTGGATAAAAAGCCGCTTTTAAATGTGGTAGACCGTGAAGAAGGTTATTAATTCAATATATCCCCTTGATGGCTCGTCCCCACCCCTGAACTACTTGATAGGGGAGCAAGGGGGTGAGGATTGGCGCGACTGGCAATCCAGGTAAATATATCCATTTCTCATGCAACGCGGAAAGGCATCTTTCGTATAATTGAGAAAAGGAGAGAATCATGAGTCAACAGAACAATCGTGGCGGAATCGGCAAATTTTTTGACCGCATGACTCTAAGCTGGCGTTTGATGGCCGACGGGCGGGTGAGTCTTTTTCATAAACTAATCCCCCCTCTAGCCCTACTGTATATCCTATCCCCCATCGATATTGCGCCGGAAATTTTGTTAGGGCCGTTTGGGGTGGTGGATGATGTGGGTATCGCTATTCTGGCGCTGGAATTTTTCATTCGTATGGCGCCCTCAGATGTGGTACGTGAGCATCTGGAAGATTTGCAGCGCCGCTATGTGGGCAAACGAAAAAGTACCGATAGCGAAAACGTGGTTGAGGGGCAGTATAAATATCGGGATTAAGGCTGTTTCGTCATCCTTTTTTCCATCACCAACCCATCCTCCCCGTTACGGTAATAGTAGGGGCGGGTCTGGATATGCTCATACCCACACTGCCTGTAGAGGTGAATGGCGGTTACATTACTTTTTCGCACCGTAAGCCGGATATAGGAACGTGCCAGTTTTTGCTCGCAGGCCAGCAGCAGCGCCCGTCCAATGCCCTGCCTTTGATAAGCAGCCGCTACCCCCAGGGTGACAATCCAGGCAGGCAGCATCCTGATCCAGGAACGTGAACCTGTTACAAAGCCGACCAGCTGACCCTGCTCATTGACCGCTTTTAAATTGACCTGGCCGGGGGTCAAAAATAAAAATGCCAGATCCAGATGTGGATAGGCATCATAATAAAAAATTTCTTTTTCCAGGCGATGAATGGCCGGTACATCCCTGAGGGACGCTATCTCAATAGAGGGTATGACGCTGTACCTCATCAATTGCGGCAATGGTATCTTGCAGTTCCATCACCTGATCCTGCACTTCATTGCGTAAACGCTGTACCCGACTGCTGTCGATATTTTTACTGCCAATAACCTGCAACTGTGCATAGACCGTCCCCAGCGCGGAAAGTTTGCTGTCCATTTCAATATCCGCACGTTTGGCGTTGGCTTCCAGATTTTGCAGGTTTTCCAGTTGAATCTGCTTGAGTTTAATGGCCTCATCCAGTTCTTTTTTGACACGCTCATCGGATTCCACTTTGAGCCGTTTTTTAAGCGCTTCCAGTTCCTGCCGCGCCTGCATCCGGTCACGGTTAATCAGGTCGTTATCCTCAAACTGGTCAATCCGTTTGCCCAATTCGTAGAGATAGCCAATCCAGTCGCTAATATCATCCAGCGTATGCTGAAATTCCAGACGGCTGGCATGAGAACGGGTTTGCATTAACCCATGAATGGCGCTGTAGTATTCCAGCGCCTTCACCAGACGCTCCCGTGCTGCCCAGTTTTTAATATCGGAGGGGCTGTATTTGGCCTCTAATGCTTCGGCAACGGCACGCTGCTGCACACGCGGGTCGGTAATGGAAGCCACCAGATAGGCGGCTTCGGCAATCAGACCAAACACCAGCCAGAACCAGGCCGGAAACCCAAAAATTGAAGCCCCAAATCCAAACAAAAGGATGGCAAGCGCAATGATGATTGCGCTTTGCCAGCTAAAAAATGCAGACGTAACGACAGCATTCAGGGTGCGGTTTCGCACCTGCTGAGAAATTTTGTCTGACACGTTATTCCTTATTTAATCCCAGCCGTGAACGACGTTCTTCAAGCTGCTGCTCGATTTCAGAAACGCCGATGACTTCATCAATCTGATTCTGCAACCGGGAGCTTGCCATTTCCGCTTCCGCATCCACCCGGTCAAGCTGTGAACGAATTTTCTCGCTGATGGTGGTCATTTCTGCGTCGCCAACCTTGCTGATGTCGTCCAGGCTCTTAATGGTTTTGGTGGCGATTTTCTTGGCTTCCGCCAGTTCCAGCAGGTGCTTCAACTGTTCCCGTTCCTGACGAATGGTGATCAGACGGGCTTCCAGTTTCAGCTTGGCATCCATGATTTTTTGATATTCGTTTTGCTGCTGCTGCCACTGCTCATAATATTCCTGCGACAGCGACTTTTTATTATTCAGGTCGGCCTGGGCTGCGGTTGCCAGGTCTGCCTTGTTTTTCACCAGCAGCATATCAATGTCGCGGTCTAATTTTTCAACCTGAGCCGAAAATTCGTCATATTTTCTTTTGAGGGTTTTGACATTCCCGCCCACCGTTGCCGCCGAATCTTCCAGCGCATCAATATGACGCTCTGCCTGACGAATATATTCGTCCATGACCTTTAAGTTGTTGCCTTCCAACGCGCTGTCCACCAGAGCATGTAAATTTGCAGAAATCAGAGTGTTGACTTTTTCCAGTAGGGAAGCCATTAAACCATTTACTCCTAATTACCTTATTCTATACGGAAAACCGCACACATAGGTTGCTATTATACCGCCCAATGAGAAGATTAAAAAATGCCGCCTATAGGCGGCATGAAAGGTGCTGTCACTCATGTTTAGCTGGCCGAGTCCTGTACAGGCAAATGCAGTCGAAATGTACTTCCCTGCTCCGGCACACTGTACACGGTAATATCTGCATTGTGGACATGAGCAATACCCCGTACAATTGCCAGCCCCGAACCCGTCCCCTGGTCTTCGTAAATGGGACGGTTGACCTGGTAAAACATGTTAAAAATCATTTCCAGTTCGTCCGCAGGGATACCGCGCCCGTAATCGCGGACTTCAAAGGTGGTACGGTTATCGGTGTCCTGATAAACCCTGACCGCAATGGTGGTATCTTCTGAAGAAAATTTAATCGCATTATCCAGCAGACGAATCAGCGCCGCGCTGAGATACTCCTGGTCGCCCACGAAGGGCGACAGCGTTTCAGCGATGTCGATGCTCACTTTTTGCTGGCGGGCTTCTAATACCGACTGGTGATATTTAACGGCCGCTTTAACAATCGGGGTCACATCCCGGATGCTCCGTTTGCGCCAACTGTAGGTACTGGCGACTTCTCCGGTTTCCAGTTCGACCAGCAGAATAAAGTTTTCAACCAGGCGTTGGAGGCGGTCTGCTCCGGAACCAACCCCTTTAACGAAATCGCGCATTTCTTTCAAACTCAACTGGTCGGCATCCCGATTGAGCATGTCCGAATAGGCAACAACATAGGTTAAGGGGGTACGAAATTCGTGATTCAGAATGGTCAAAATCTGACGTTTAATATCCGAAATTTGTTTGGAGAGAACCGATTGAAGCTGCTTGTTACGTTCCAGTTTGGAAGAAACAGCGACCAGCAAATCTTCCGCCCCAAACGGCTTGGTGACGTAATCATCTGCGCCCATGGCCTTGCCAAGACGTATATCCGATTTTTCGCCTTTGGCCGTCAGAAAAATAAAAGGAATGCTTAGCCAGTTGGTTTCTGAACGCACCGCCTCAAAAAATTCGTAGCCACTCATTTTGGGCATCATGATGTCAGAAATGATCAGGTCGGGGAAGGG
>CAZKZS010000064.1:0-18071 GCA_964557285.1 uncultured Anaerolineae bacterium
CTTGCCGCCCAGGTTCGTCAGGACATCCAACAAACGATTGAAAAACGACTTGCGGAAGGCAAATCCCGCCCCGGGCTGGCAACCGTATTAATCGGGGAAAATCCCGCCTCCCAAACCTATGTAAGCGCCAAACGTAAAGCCTGTGCGGAAGTGGGCATCGAGTCTTTTGCCTATGAACTGCCTGCGGAAAGCTCACAGGAAGAGGTTGAAAATCTGGTCAGGGAACTCAATGAGAATCCCGCCGTGCATGGGATTCTGGTACAGCTTCCCCTGCCTGATCATCTCAATGAAAAAGCCATCTTAGACCTGATTAGCATTGAAAAAGATGTTGATGGGTTTCATCCCCTGAATATGGGGCTGCTGGCAATGAAAGGCCGCCGCCCGCATTTTGTCGCCTGTACACCTCAGGGGGTGATGGAAATGTTAAAATCTGTAAACGTTCCTTTAGAAGGGGCGCGGGCAGTCGTGTTAGGCCGCAGCAACATTGTGGGGATTCCAATGGCGCTGCTGTTGATTAATGCCAATGCTACCGTGACGGTTGCCCACAGCCGCACCAAAAATTTGCCGGAAGTCTGCCGCGAAGCCGATGTGTTAATTGCAGCAGTGGGGCGGGCGCAGATGGTCAAAGGTGACTGGATTAAACCCGGCGCGGTGGTGATTGATGTTGGGACGAACCGCATGGATGATGCCACGAAAAAAAGCGGCTTCCGGTTGGTCGGGGATGTGGATACGGACGCAGCCGCGTCGGTCGCCAGCGCGATTTCTCCTGTTCCCGGCGGGGTTGGCCCCATGACGATTGCAATGCTGCTGAAAAATACCCTCAAAGCGGCAGAAGCAGCGGACTAATTCATGCTGCTGTTTTTTACCGGAGCGCGGGTCATTTTTGCGGGACGCACCCTGAAAACCCTGGAAGAAGGCCATTCTGTTTTAATGCAGGAGGCTTTCCAACGGTTTCCGCGAGCATTTCCGACCGGCACAGATAAAACGCTGATTCTGCTTGGCAATCAGCGTGCCGACCTGCCCCGGTATCGTCCTGATGGCACGATTGGGCTTTTGGGGCTGGTGGATGCGCTGTTCCGCGCCCAGGTGCTGCCGAAATATCATCATGGGATGCGGCAGCCCTGGAATCACCCCACACGAACCCTGCCTAAAGTTCAGCAGGCGCTGTATCGGCGGCTGCTGAAGGCCGTTACGACCCAATATCCTGCCCATGCCAGTGAAAGGTTTGGGCAGGCGCTCCATACTTTACAGGACACGTATACGATTGGGCATACCGAACGCGAAAACAACACTGATGTGTTTTCTCCGATGGTACGGCTGCACTATTCACCCAGTAAAGCGCATCCGTTTATCTCGCCTCATGATTCCGTCTGGGCAGATGCCGAAAAAAAACGCCTGACGCCAGAAGCCGAAACCGCGATTCAGGCGACTCTGGCCGCGTTTGATCTGTGGTGCAACTGCTGGCCTGCCTCTGAAGCCGCTGCCACACCGGAAATTATCGCGTTTGTGCAGCAATACACCCCCATCCGGGGCGTGGTGTTTTCACCGGAGTAAGTACGTTACACTTTCCGAAAAAAGGGACTGTTTTTATGGCTACACTACTGGTTAAAAATATTCATACCCTGGTCACGATGGATGAACAGCGCCGGGAGCTTAAAAATGCGGCGATTTTTGCCCGTGATGGGGTCATTGAACAGGTCGGCGCAACGGCAGACTTACCGGACACTGCCGATGAAGTGCTGGATTTAAAAGGACGGCATGTGGTTATGCCGGGGTTGGTGAACACGCATCATCATTTTTACCAGACCCTGACCCGTGTGATTCCGGGCGCACAGCACCATGAACTTTTTGACTGGCTGCGGGCGCTGTACCCTATCTGGGCGAATATGCGTGGCGAGCATGTTTACATCAGCGCCCAGATTGCCGCCGCCGAACTGATGCTGTTTGGCTGCACCACGGCCAGCGACCACCTCTACATTTACCCCAACGACTGCAAACTGGATGATGAGATTCGTGGGGTGCAGCAGGTAGGACTGCGTTTCCATGCCAGTCGGGGCAGCATGAGCGTGGGAGAAAGTAAAGGCGGGCTGCCGCCGGATCGGGTCACAGAGGACGAAGATTTTATCCTGAAGGACTCGCAGCGTCTGATTGAACAGTATCACAATAACAGCCCCTACGCGATGCTGCGAATCACACTCGCGCCGTGTTCACCATTTTCGGTTTCTCAGGATTTAATGCGGGAGTCGGCAAAGCTGGCACGGAACTATCCCGGTGTCCGCCTGCATACCCATCTGGCCGAAACCAAACCGGACGTAGAATACAGCCTTGCCAATTTTGGCCTCAAACCCGGCGATTATGCGGAAGATGTTGGCTGGGTTGGGGAAGATGTCTGGCACGCCCACTGTGTTTATCTGACCGACGACGCTATTAATAAATTCGCCCGCACCGGAACAGGAGTCGCTCATTGCCCGTGCAGTAATATGCGAATTGCCAGTGGCTTTATGCCTCTGCGGAAAATGTTAAATGCAGGCGTAAGAGTCGGGATTGGGGTGGACGGCACGGCCTCCAATGATACCAACAACCTGCTAAATGAAGCCCGTTTAGCGCTGCTGCTGGCGCGAGTCGGCCATAATGACCCCACCGTTTTAACTGCCCGTGAAGCGCTGGAACTGGGGACACTTGGCGGGGCCAAAGTCCTGGGGCGGGATGATATTGGGGCCATCATGCCCGGCAAAGCGGCAGACTTTATTGCCTTTAATGTTGACCGTCTGACTTACGCGGGCGCTCACCATGATATTGTGGCGGCAATTATTTTCTGCAACTCCGACCCCGTAGATTACAGCTACATCAACGGGCGGCGTGTGGTTGATCAGGGACGTATCACGACGGTTGAACTGCCGCCCCTGATTGAAAAACACAACCAACTGGCGATGCAGCTTGTGGACGGAAAGTAATTTTTTTGGTAGTAGGGACACGGCATTGCCGTGTCCCTATGTTAGGAAATAAAAAAGAGAATTCACCATGAGTCGTATGATTATTCGGAATGGGCAGGTGGTTTCGCCCTGGCAAATTATGCAGGCCGATGTCCTGATTGATGGGGAAAAAATTGCGGGTATCACCAGCCCCAACACAGTAACGTGGGAAGACGCACAGGAAATTGACGCCACAGGCTGTTATGTTTTTCCTGGGGTGGTGGATGTTCATACCCATATTCAACTGGATACCGGAGTTTATAAAACGGATGATAACTGGGAAATTGGCACAAAATCTGCTGCTTATGGCGGGGTGACAACGGTAGTCGATTTTGCGACCCAGTTCAAAGGCCAGACCTTTGAGCAGGCACTGAATCACCGCCTTAAGGAATGTAAACCTGCTTATATAGATTACGGCCTGCACATGATGGTTACTGATTTAAGCCGTGACCCTGCCAGAGCCGCCCAGGATTTAGCCGAACTACGCGATATGGGCGTGCAAAGCATCAAACTGTACACGACCTATAAACCAAATTATTACGCTGACGATGCCACCATTTTACATACCCTTCGTGCCATGCCTTCGGACATGATTGCCATGTTCCACTGCGAAAATGATGATCTTGTGGCCGATGCTGCCCGTCGATTAGTTGAGGAAGGCAAAATCGGCTGGGCTTATCACGGCGAGTCGCGTCCGGCAATTGCTGAAAAAGAAGCTGCCGTCCGTATTGTTAATCTGCTTCCGCCGGAAAAACATGCCTATATCGTGCATTGTTCATCCGAACTCACAGCCTTTGCCCTTGAACGTTACTCCCCACCCCATCTTTATGAGCCTAATTTTTACTTTGAAACCTGTATTCAATATCTGGTTTTAGATGCCAAACATTATCAAGGCAGCCATCCAGAACATTTCATTTTGCAGCCACCCTTAAGGGAATTTCGCAGAGGCAGTATTAACTACGACCTTCTCACTTTTTATGGGGAGCGCATGATTTCGGTGCTATCTACCGACCACTGCGACTACAGCCTGGCACAAAAACAGGCTAAAAATGATTTTCGGGTGACGCCGGGAGGACTGCCAGGGCTGGAAACCCTGCTGCCCCTGAGTTACACCCTTTTCATGGATGAGTATGAGGAGGAGCATTTTGTTTATTTTGAATCGTTTCCTCTGTACCATCTGGTCGAAGTGCTTTGTACCAATCCCGCTAAAATGTTTGGCCTTTACCCGAAAAAAGGCATCCTGGCGGCGGGCAGTGATGCCGACGTGGTGATTTACGACCCCGCGCCGCAGGTCGTTATCCAGCAGGAAAACTTGCACACCATCGGCGGCTATACGCCCTACGAAGGCATGACCGTACAGGGCAAAGTCCGCACGACCATCAGCCGGGGTAAGGTGCTGGTGCATGAAGGAGCGTTTTTGGGGGAACAGGGGCGCGGCCAGTTTGTGAAGGGAGCGCCGTTTAAGCCGTTGAATGAGTATCAGGTTATGGGTGGGAGCTAAAATCTGAAATAGAGGGGGTACATAATATCAGGAAAGTGAAATCATGGCCTCACCGTTTCAACAGTTTTTTGACCTGATTCGGCAGCTTCTGGAGGAAATCTGGCTGAGTATTTTCCCGCCCGATACACCGGAAGCCCGCCTGAAGCGCCTTCGCGGGTTGTATAAAACCGACCCAAAACTGAATATGTCCTACCGCCGTGCCAGAGACATCATACGCGGCCATCTGGATAAACAGTATTACGACTATTATGACCGTTTTTTGTCGGCGGAACGGCTGGCAGAGCAGCAGCTAAAATCCCTGCATCAGGGCGCACGCGGCGACGAACTTTTCCAGAATATGCAGGCGATGAGCGAAAAAATTGTGAATTTAATCGGCCAACTTCAGGAGTTGGATAAATCTATGGTATTGTATCAGGCGAACGGCCAGGAAGCGCAGCAGCTCGAAGAAACCCGCAGCGCCCTGCGTGCCAGAATCGAAGCCGCGTTAAACGCCCAGGCAAAGATTCCGGTCAAAATGCTGACTCTTAGTACCACCGCCGACTCACGAATTTTTGACCGTTTAAACGAGAGTATTGACCGCCTGACGAATCGGTTGGATGATATTGCGACCAGTTACGATGATGTCCGCAAGTATGGCGACCTCGACGACGCGATCCGAAACTTGGAAGACAGCCAGTAAACGTTATAATCACCGTTTTAGCAATTTGCACAATGGTAGGGGGGCTGTTTTAGTTCCGTTCTGCCCGCCTCCCTGCAAATAAAGACAAAATAGGAGAATTGCATGTCTAAACTGCCTGAAATTAAGCAGCGTGTTGAAGCCAACCGCGAAAATATTATTACTTTCCTGCGCGAACTTTGTGCCATTCCCAGTTATGACAGTCAAATTAAAGCAGTCGGTGAACGGGCGGCTGAGGAAATGCGGAAATTAGGTTTCCGTAAAGTCTGGTTTGACAAAATGGGCAATATTGTTGGGGAAATTGGCGACGGCCCCCGGAAAATTGTCTACGACAGCCACATTGATACGGTAGGCATTGGCGACCCGGAAGAATGGGAATGGGACCCCTTTCAGGGAAAAATCGAAAATGGAGTTTTTTATGCACGCGGCGCGTGTGATGAAAAAGCCAGCACCCCCGGCATGATTTACGGGCTGGCAATTGCCCACGAACTTGGCCTGCTGGATGGCTTCACCGCCTATTACTTTGGCAATATGGAAGAATGGAATGATGGTATCGCCCCCAATTCCTTTGTTGAAGTAGAGGGTATCCGTCCCGATTATGTGGTCATCGGTGAACCCACCCGAATGCAGGTGTATCGGGGTCACAAAGGCCGCGTGGAGCTAAAAGTTGTGTCCAAAGGCAAAAGCGCCCATGCCGCCTCAAATCATCTTGGCGACAATGCAATTTACAAACTTGTTCCCATTATCGACGCCATCAGCAAACTTGAACCGCAGCTTGGTGACGACCCCTTCCTCGGACACGGTAAAATTACCGTTAGCCATATGGAAGTAAAAACCCCCTCCCTTAACGCCGTCCCTGATGAAGCGACAGTGTATATTGACCGCCGTTTGACCTGGGGAGAAACCAAAGAGGCCGCCATCCAGCAGATTCAGGACATCATCGGCCAGCGTGACGATATTAAGGTGGAAATGCTAATTTATAACGACCCCAGCTATACCGGATTCGTGCTGGAAACGGATAAATACTATCCCGCGTGGGTGCTGGAAGAAGAACATCCTTTCACTCAGGCAGCCTTAAAAACCCTGGCGGCGGCTTATGGCGAACAGTCACCCAAAGGCGGCAAGTGGAATTTTTCCACCAATGGGATTTACTGGGCAGGCAAGGCGGGCATCCCCTCAATTGGGTTTGGCCCCGGTGATGAAATTCATGCCCATACGGTGTTAGACCAGGTAGTGCTGGAAGATGTGGTACAGGCAACCGTATTTTATGCCCTGCTGCCCGCTATGATCGAGAAATAACCTGTTCTGGGAAAAGATTCCCTAAAAAAGCAGGTCAATAAAGTTAACCTATTTAGGAGAAAACAATGCAAACTCATCTCAAGGGTCGGGATATGATTACGACCCAGGAATGGTCTCTCGAAGAAATTGAAACCATCATGGAAGTCGCCTATGACCTCAAGCGCAAACGTGCGGTGGGCGAACCCCATGCCTATCTGCGCGACAAAACGCTGGCAATGTTATTCTTTTTTACCAGCACCCGCACACGCGGCAGTTTTGAAGCGGGTATGGCCCAGTTGGGCGGTCATGCGGCTTTTATTGACTCCGACACAACACAAATTTCACACGGCGATACCGCTAAAGAAATTGGAGAAATTTTTGGGCGCTACTTTGATGGCATCGCCATCCGTCAGTGTGATTGGGATTTTGGCAACAAGTATATCCGCGAAGTCGCGGCGGCCAGCCGTGTGCCTGTGCTGAATATGCAGTGTGACGTGTATCATCCCTTCCAGATTCTGGCCGACCTGCTGACCATTAAAGAATATTTTGGGCGTGAAAATCTGCGTGGCAAAACCATTAACGTATCGTGGGCATATGCCGCCAGCTACCAGAAACCCATCAGTGTGCCGCAAAGTTTGATTCTGCTGATGAACCGCTACGGAATGAATGTGCGCCTGACTCATCCACCGGAGTACAAACTGATGCCGGAAATTCTGGAACAGGCACAGGAAAATGCCAAACGCAGTGGCGGCAGCTTTGAAATTTTGCATGACTTTGATGAAGGCTTCAAAGGCGCGGATATTGTGTATCCCAAGAGTTGGGGCGCGATGCTGACCACCACTGACAAAGATGAATCTGCCAAAATCGGGAAAAAATACACCGACTGGATTACCGATGAGCGCCGCATGGCAACGGCAAAAGACCATGCGATTTACATGCACTGCCTGCCTGCTGACCGCAATATCGAAGTGACCGATGGTGTGCTGGATGGCCCCCAGAGTATTGTATATCAGGAAGCAGAAAACCGCCTGCATGTGCAAAAAGCGGTCATGGCGCTGACCATGTAACGCTGAAAAAAATTCCGCAGGGGCATAGGGGTGAATATGCCCCTATTTTTTTCTAAAAACATCTTTTAAGGAGAAAACATGAGTCCCTCAATGCGTACTGCCGTCATTGCCATTGGCGGCAATTCATTAATCGAAGATAACAGCCGTCCTGAGGTCGAAAATCAGTGGGATGCCGTGAGAAAAACCTGTCAGCATATTGCCATGCTGATTAGCGAAGGCTGGCAGGTGGTCGTGACACACGGCAACGGCCCGCAGGTGGGGTTTATTTTGCGCCGCAACGAACTGGCTGCTCATGAAGTTCATACTACGCCGCTTGACCTGATTGGTGCGGATACTCAGGGGGCAATCGGGTATATGTTACAGCAGGCATTGGATAATTCGCTGCGAGCGATGGGATTAAACAAATCCGTGATTAGCATTGTCACCCAGACTCTAGTCAGCTTGCACGATTCCGCTTTCCAGAATCCGACCAAACCGATTGGTTCATTTACGGATGAAGCCAAAGCACGAGAATATGAAAAACAGGGCTGGCAGGTGATGGAAGATGCGGGACGCGGCTGGCGGCGGGTGGTGGCTTCTCCCCAACCGCTTGAAATTATCGAACTGGGCGCGATTCGCGCCATGATTAAAGAAGGTTACATTGTGATTGCGTGCGGCGGCGGCGGGATTCCGGTGGTTCGTAATCCGAAAGGCGAACTACGCGGTGTTAACGCAGTGATTGATAAGGATCGGGCATCGGGGCTGCTGGCGGCGGGCATTGGCGCGGATTTGTTTATCATCTCTACCGCCGTGCCGCAGGTAGCGATTCACTTTAACACCCCCCAGCAGCAAAATTTATCCCATATGACGCTGGCAGAAGCCAAGCAGTATCTGGAAGAAGGTCATTTCGCCGTTGGCAGCATGAAACCCAAAATTGAAGCCGTCATTAATTTTCTGGAACGCGGCGGCCCGCAGGCACTGATTACGAATCCGGACAGCCTGGCACAGGCACTCGAACATGAGGCAGGGACATGGATTACCCCGAACTAAAAACGCCGCTTTCGCAACGGATACCTCAGGTTGAAGGTCTACAGTGTGTGCTGTGTGGCGCAGTGTATTCTCTGGACGATGTGAAATACACCTGTCCAGCGTGCGGCCCGGTGGGGACGCTGGATGTGGTCTTAAATCCTGCTGTGCTGTGGCCGACTCGGGTTGACCCTGTGCGGCGTCCGCAAGTTTGGGAAGAAGAACGCTTTCTGCCGATTGCCCGCGACCTGCCCAAACCTGCCGAAACTATCCCTTTGAAGGTTGGTAACACCCCTTATTACCCCTGGTCGGAAACGGAAAATCCCTATCTTCGCCCGCGCCCATTTGCGGTGAAAGACGATGGCAAAAATCCAACCGCTTCCTTTAAAGACCGTGCGAGCGCCATGGTCGTGCATCATGCCCTGACAATTGGAGCATCGGTTGTAGCAACGGCCAGTACAGGCAACGCGGCGGCGGCGCTGGCAGGTATCTGTGCAGCGATTCCTCAGATTCAGGCGGTCATTTTTGTTCCGGCTGCTGCACCTCAGGCGAAAATCGCGCAGTTACGGGTCTACGGGGCCAAAGTCATTCTGATTGACGGCACATACGATGAAGCCTTTGATATTTGCTGGGCGGCGTGCGAAGAATTTGGCTGGTACAACCGCAGCACGGGCATTAACCCCTTCACCAGCGAAGGCAAAAAAACCATTGCCTGGGAAATTGCTTTTAGCGGGTATGACATGCCTGATGTGATGTGTATTCCTGTGGGAGATGGCAGCATTATCGGCAGCACCTATAAAGGATTTGCTGACCTTAAAAAATTGGGCTGGATTGACCGGATTCCGCGTCTGATAGGGGTACAGGCGGCGGGGAGTTCGGTGCTGGTTCATGCGTGGGAAAATAATCTTGACCCGCGCGAGATTCAGCCCCATCCCGCGCAAACGCTGGCGGATAGTATTTCCGCTTCTCTGCCGCGTGACCGTGCCAAAGCGCTGCGAGCAGTACGTGAAACCGACGGTGCGCTAATTCGTGTGACCGACAGCGACATTTTAAATGCGATTCCGGCGCTGGCACAGGCGACGGGCGTTTTTGCTGAACCAGCGGCTGCGGCTGCCTATGCAGGCTGGCTGGCCGCGCTGGAAAAAGGATACATTCGCACAAATGAACGTGTGTTAATATTAAATACGGGTAGTGGTTTGAAGGATATAAACAGCGCCATGAAATCCGTTCAGGGCGAATTGTATCCGGTCAAACCGGATATGGATGACGTTCGGAAAGCTGCTGCTGGATTTGAATGGTAAGGAACAGGTGTGAGCAATCCGGTACTTTCAATTATTGCCCCGTGTTATAACGAGGAAAAAAATATCCCCATTCTGTATGACGAAATTAAAAAGGTCATGGAAACCATTGGGGAAACCTGGGAATTGATTCTCATCAACGACGGCAGCCGTGACCGCACCCTGGAAGTGATGATGGCGACCCATGAAAAAGATTCGCGGGTCAAGCTCATCAACTTCGCACGAAATTTTGGACATCAGACCGCCGTTACTGCTGGCATGGATTTTGCTTCAGGGGAAGCCGTTGTGCTGATTGATGCAGACTTACAAGACCCGCCCGAAGTCATCATTGAGATGATGAAAAAATGGCGCGAAGGCTACCATGTGGTCTATGGCGTGCGAGAAAAACGACTCGGCGAAAGCAAATTTAAGCTGTGGACGGCCAAAGCGTTTTACCGCATTATTTACCGCATTACGGATGTGCAGATTCCACTGGATACAGGGGATTTTCGCCTGATGGATAGGCGGGTGGTGGAAGCGGTGAATGCTATGCGCGAACACAACCGTTTTGTGCGCGGCCTGACGAGTTGGGTAGGCTTCAAACAAACGGGTGTGACCTATGTTCGTCCGCCGCGTCAGCACGGCGAAACCAACTATCCCCTGCGTAAAATGCTGCGGCTGGCGATGGATGCCATTACCGGATTTTCCTATTTTCCGCTTCAGGTGGCTATTTATCTCAGTTTATTTCTAGCAATTCTTTCGGTGCTGGCGATTCCGATTGTGGTGGTACTGCGCCTGACCACTACGGAAGCGGTGTTGGAAGGGCAGGCGACCACGCTGGCCGTGCTGCTGCTGCTGACCGCATTTCAGCTTTTTTTCTCCTTTATTCTGGGACAGTATATCGCCCGTATTTATGATGAAACCCGCAGCCGTCCCCTGTATGTGATTTCGGATACCTATGGGATTCACAAAAAACCCAAACATCATCGGGTCATTGGGCCTCATTATGAAGAGGGCGATGAGTAATGCCAGATAACCTGACTCAGGCACAACATTATCAAAATCTGGTGCTGGCATACGAAGAACTGGATAAAAAAATTGATGCCCTGATGGAATCCGTCGGCGGCCATACGGAAAACATGTCGCCTGAGGATTTGCAGCGTTACCGTCAGCTTGCCGCCGAACGGGATGAACTTTACAATCAGATTAAGGAGATTGAAGCCGGCTGGCTGAATGATGAACAGTGATGCACCCGGAAGATCGTGTGCTGGTAGGGGTGATGAAGCGTAAAAAAGACTTTCGGATTGCGCTTGAGCAAAAGTGGTATCGTGTTCCCCAATCCCAGGCGCCAAGAGGCATTTACATGGAGTACATCGCGCTGTTTTTTGGCGGGCAGGCTTTTGGCGACCTTAGTGGGGGTATTCATTATTATGCGCGGCGCACCGGACATGAACTTGCCACAAGGGTGCAGCTTTTACCGGATGAACCCAACCACAAACATGCCCAGGAAACGTATTACAAAATCCAGTTCCGCGAACTTCAGGCCAAAGTGCCGCCGATTCTGAACCGCCGCAAACGGCGTTTTGCCTTCATTTACACCACCTGGGATCGGTTTATCAGCGCGACAGAAATTGACGACCTGTACAGCCAGGCCGACCATCTGGTGGACCGGATATTTAACGCGCTCAGGGACGCGGGCTACCGTCCACAGCGTACCTGGGAACTGGCCGCCGTGAATGAGTATCCCGCACAGACTCCCACCGTGCGGGTGCTATGTGAAAAAGGGGAAGTTATCGCCTCTGTGTATGGGGAGGAAGGTATCCCGATTGAGGGCAGCCTTGAAAATACGGTGCAAAAAATAAAACAGGAAATTGAAAAACGGGGCGGCCCGATTATGATTTCGACGCCATTGGATTAATTAAAAGAAGGACAAAAGCGTGTGTTAATTAAAAATGCAACGGTTATCCAGAATTTAAACACCCTTCATGAAAATTATGCCGTTTTAATAGATGGGGAAAAAATCGCCGCCATCGCGCCCTCCTCTGAATTGGAAAATCAGTATCCCCAGGTCGAAACGATGGATGCCAACGGAGCGCTGGTGATGCCGGGCAGCATCTGCGCCCATACCCATTTTTATGGGGCGTATGCGCGTGGCATGGCGATTCCGGGCCCTGCGCCCAAAGATTTTCCTGAAATTTTGGAGCGTTTATGGTGGCCGCTGGATAAAGCGCTGGATGAGGAATCGGTTCGTATGAGTGCGCTGGTGTTTATGGTGGATGCTATCAAACACGGCACGACGACGCTAATTGACCACCATGCCAGCCCGAACTTTATCGCGGGCAGCCTGGATGTGATTGCCGATGTGGTGGAGCAGGCGGGGCTGCGGGCGGTGCTTTGTTATGAAGTGACTGACCGTGACGGCAAAGAAAAAGCACAGGCAGGCATTGATGAAAATGTGCGTTTTATGAAAACACCGCGTAAAAATATTGCCGGAACGTTTGGCCTGCACGCCAGTTTAACCCTGGATGATGATACGCTGGAACGCTGTGCGGCAGCAGGGCAAGCAGTAGGCTGTGGTTTTCATATTCATGTGGCCGAACATGAAGCCGATGAATACGACAGTGTGCAAAAATCGGGCAGACGGGTGATTCATCGTTTGCAGGACGCGGGAGTTTTGGGCGAAAAAACTATCGTCGCGCATGTGGTTCACTGTGACCCCTGGGAACTGGAAATTTTGCGGGACAGCCGAACCTGGGTGAGCCATCAGCCGCGCAGCAATATGAATAACGCGGTTGGTGCTGCCCCATTGGATGCAATGCTGGCCGCAGAAATGCGGCTTTGCCTGGGGAACGATGGGTTTTCTTGCAATATGTGGGAGGACTGGAAAGCGGCTTATCTCATGCACAAACTCGCCCATCGTGACCCCCGCCGCGCTCCCGGCAATGGCATTGCCCACATGGCAATGGAAAATAACGCCCGTCTGGTAGAATCTTTTTTCCCGGATTTAAAAGTTGGGATGATTGAACCCGGGGCGGCGGCTGACCTGATGATTGTGGATTATTATCCTTTTACCCCCCTGACTGCTGGAAATCTGCCCTGGCATATCATTTTTGGCTTTGAAGCCTCTATGATTCGCACCACCATTGCCAGTGGCCGAGTCTTGATGAAAGACCGGAAACTTCTTATGCTGGATGAGCAAGCCATTGCCGCCGAAGCACGAGCGCTTGCCCCCTCAGTCTGGGAACGGTATGAGAAATTCGCTAGAATGGCACTTCGTTTTTAGGAGATTTATTTGTGACGGATAGAGATGAAAAAACGGTTCTAACGATTGCGGTGCTGGGTGGGACTGGCAAAGAAGGCTCAGGATTGGCCTTACGCTGGGCCAGTTCCGGCTATAAAGTCCTGATTGGCTCACGGGATGCTCAGCGCGGCGCGGATAAAGCGGTAGAACTCAACAAACTGCTTGGCGGTGATTACATCAGTGGCATGAGCAACGAAGATGCGGCAGCACAGGCGCATATCGTGGTACTGAGTGTGCCATACGATGCCCATCACCAGACGCTGGAAAGTGTCAAAGATTATCTCGACGGAAAAATTCTGGTGGATGTATCTGTGCCAATTAAACCACCGTCGTTCACATCCGTTTATGTGCCGGAAGGCCATTCGGCGGCGCTGGAAGCCCAGGAAATGCTTGGGAACGGGGTACGGGTGGTAGCAGCCTTCCAGAATGTGAGCGCTGTACATCTCAAAAAGCTGGAACATCCGGTGGATTGTGATGTGCTGGTCTGTGGCGACCATGAAGAAGCCAAACAAAATGTCATTCAACTGGTGGAAGCAGCCGGAATGCGTGGGGTGGATGCTGGCCCGTTGAAAAACGCGGTGGCGGTTGAAGCCCTGACTCCGGTACTGCTGTATATCAATAAAAAGTATCAGGTCAAGGGTTCTGGAATACGGATTACCGGCCTTGCCTAACACACAAATCACGATGCAGGCGCTCCCCGGCCTGCCACATATTCAGGCCGGCGACGACCTCGCGGCGCTAATTACCCGCAGTCTGCCCCAGCCCCTGCGAAATGGCGATATTCTGGTGGTAAGCTCTAAAATTGTTTCCAAATCTGAGGGCGGTTTGTCGATTTAAATACAGTCATCCCATCCGAAAAAGCGCAGGAAATCGCCCGCATTACCCTTAAAGATTCCCGCATTGTTGAACTGGCACTGCAATATACAGACCGTATTTCACGGATAGCACCACATGTTTTTATCGTGCGGCACAAACTGGGTTTTACTTCCGCCAATGCAGGCATTGACCAGTCAAACGTCGGGTTTGACAGCCAGCATAAGGTGCTGCTGCTGCCCGAAAACCCGGATAAATCCGCCCGTGAACTGCGGGAGAAACTGGAAGCCGAACATGGGGTGCAAATCGGCGTGATTATCAATGATACACACGGACGCCCTTTCCGCCCCGGCAACGTGGGAGTCGCCATTGGAATCGCGGGAGTGCCTGCCCTGCTTGACCAGCGCGGCCAGCCGGATTTATTCGGACGCACCCTGCAAGCCACCCTGACTCCGCTCGCTGACGAACTGGCTGCTGCCGCCGGACTCATTAGCGGGCAGGCCGATGAAGGTCAGCCTGTGGTATTGATTCGCGGGGTCGCGTGGCAGCCCGTTGAAAGTTACGCAACCGAACTAACCCGCCCACCAGAGCAGGATTTATACCTTTGAGCCACTTTGCTGCCCTCGTTCAGTCTCGTCGTTCCATTCGCCGCTATCAGCCTCGTCCTATTGATCGTGCTGTCCTTGAACATATTTTAGACCTGGCTCGCTGGTCGCCTTCCGCCCATAACCGCCAGCCCTGGCGTTTTGCCGTGGTGGAATCGGCAGCCATGAAAGAACAGCTCGCCCGTGCGATGGGCAGCCGCTTGCACCAGGATTTAACCGCCGATGGTGCGCCCGCAGAAGTCATCGAAAAAGATGTTTCCCGTTCGTATGCGCGAATCACAGGGGCGGCGGCGCTTATCTGCCTGTGTCTGACCCTGCAAGACATGGATACCTATCCGGACAGCCGCCGCAGTTTTAATGAGTATCTGATGGCGGTACAAAGCACGGCGATGGCAGGACAAAATTTACTGCTGGCTGCCCATGAAAATGGGTTAGGTGCGTGCTGGATGTGTGCGCCCCTGTTTTGTCCGGAGGTGGTACAGGAAACGCTGAATCTCCCTTCTGATTGGCAGCCTCAGGCGCTGATTACCCTGGGTTATCCGGCAGAAGAACGCCAGCGCGAACGGAAACCGCTTGAGGAACTCACCCTATGGCGATAAAAAATGTGGTGGCGCTGGCGGGGGGGGTCGGCGGTGCAAAACTGGCCTACGGACTGGCAAAACTGCTGCCTGAATTGACCGTCATTGTCAACGTGGGGGATGATTTTACCCATTACGGGCTGCATATTTCCCCCGATTTAGATACGGTCATGTATACGCTGGCCGAAATCGCCAATCCACAAACTGGATGGGGACTGATGGATGAAAGCTGGCAGATGCTTGGCATGTTGGAGCGCTACGGGGAAATGCCCTGGTTTCGCTTAGGGGATAAAGATGTGGCAACCCATCTTTTACGCTCCTACCGCTTGCAGCAGGGCGAAACCCTGACGGCGATTGTGCGTACCCTGAGTCAGGCACTTCATATTCAGCAGACGATTTTGCCCGTCACCGATGACCGTTTTGCAACGATGGTTGATACTGTGGAACAGGGAACACTGCCTTTCCAACACTATTTTGTTCGGTATCGCTGGCAGCCCACCGTCACCAGAATATGGTACAATGGGGATGCCACAATCACTACCGAAGTTGTACAAGCGCTGGAAAAGGCAGAGGCCATCGTGATTTGTCCCTCAAATCCGATTCTGTCCATTGATCCCATTCTGGCCGTTGGGGATTTACGGGAACGACTGCGCCAGCGTGCTGTGCCATGCGCGGCAGTCAGCCCCCTGATTCACGGTCAGGCAGTCAAGGGCCCGGCAGATAAAATTATGCGGGAACTGGGATTTGAAACCTCCAGCACAGGAATCGCCACCTTTTATGACGGCTTAATTGATGTGTTGTTCGTTGATAAAGGGGATATTCCCCAGCATGGGCGTTATCTCGAAACGGACATCCTGATGCCCACGCCTTCGGATCGGGTGCGGCTGGCAAAAGAAATTTTGGATTTTTTGGAGGGTAAGACACTATGAGTATCTGGGCAATGGTTCCGATTAAACCACTCAACCGGGCGAAAAGCCGTCTGGCCTCTGTCCTCTCCCCCGAACAGCGCGAAATATTAGCCCTTCATATGCTGATGCACAATTTAAAAATTCTTACTCAATCCCCTGGGATTTTCGGCGTGCTGGTCATCAGTCGGGATATGAAAGCACTGGCAGCTGCCCGTGCGGTAGAGGGGGTGCATACCCTTCAGGAAAGCGGCACACCAGAGTTAAATAAAGCCCTGCACCGTGCCAGCCGGATGTTAATGTCATGGGGAACAACCGCCACCCTTATTTTACCCGCCGATGTTCCCCTGTTAAGCTGTGAAGATGTGCAGGCGATGATTGATTTGGGGCGCTTTGACCACAGCCTGGTCATTGCACCTGACCGTTATCATGATGGCACAAATGCCATGTTTATGCGCCCACCCGATATTATTGATTATGGTTTTGGGAAAGGGAGTTTTACCAGGCATATTCAAGCGGCTGAACTTGCTGGTGCAGAAGTCCACCGCTACGAGTCGGAACGGCTGAGTCTGGATATCGATTCGCCAGAAGATTTAATGCTGTATCAGGAATTGGCAGCAAAACTCGGTGAACCCCTCATTGATGTCCTGGGGGCTGTTCCGCGTACATAACGTTGATTTCAAACAGAGGTTTTAGCCCTCTGTGAAATAACCCTAAAGTAACTATTGAAGGATTTCTGTAAAAATGGCAGACCGTGTAGCAATTTATCTTCAGGATGCTCACGACATTCGTGAGGGGATAGAATACGTTAAATATGCGGAGGAAAAGGGCTTTGAAGCTGTCTGGCAGGCCGAAAGCCGCCTGGTGCGGGATGCGATTGTGCCAATGGCGGCCTTTGCAGCCCACACGTCGCGGATTAAAGTCGGTTCGGGGGTCATCAACAACTGGACACGTAATGTTGCCCTGACTGCCGCCACCTTTTTAACTCTGGATGACCTTGCACCAGACCGCATTATCTGTGGATTGGGTGCGTGGTGGGACCCATTGGCGAAAAATGTGGGTGTTGACCGCAGCAAGCCCCTGCTGGCAATGCGTGAATACATTACGGTGATTCGGCGGCTGCTGGCAATGGAAAAAAATGTCACTTTTCATGGGGAATTTGTCCATGTAACGGGCATTGAACTGGATGTTGTGCATGGGCGCAAAGAAGCGCGTCACGTTCCTATCATGATTGGTGCAACCGGCCCCAAAATGATGAAACTGGCCGGAGAAATCGCCGACGGCGCGGTGTTAAATTATCTGGTATCGCCCAAATATAACGAAGAAGCGATGTCACAGCTTGAAGAAGGCGCAAAAATCGCTGGACGCAAAATTGATGACATTGATCGCCCGCAGTTGGTGGTTTGTTCGGTGGATAGTGACCGCAAGCGGGCGCTCGATGGAGCGCGGAAACTGGTCACGCAGTATTTAGGGCAGCAGCCGCACATTATGAAAGCGAGTGGGGTCAGCCATGAACTGCTGGATGAAATCGCGCAGGTGCTGACCTGGCCGGCTACCGAAGAACAGATTGAGAAGGCAATGGCGCTGGTGCCAGATGATGTAGTGCAGATGATTACCGCCTCTGGTACACCACAGGAAGTCCGCGCTAAAGTCCGCGAATATGTCCAGTACGGTGCAACCTGCCCGATTTTGTATCCGCTTGGGCCGGATGTCAAACTCATGATTGATACCTTTGCCGACGGTTATTCGCATTAACGAGAAAGCGCCTCATGCCTGACTACCAGCCCAATTCCAATTTTTGTTTTGTGTGCGGACTGAAAAATGAATCTGGCTTAAAACTGCGCTTTGAAAATGTCGCGGCAGGCCATGTCCGGGTTCAAACGCGCGTTTGTGACAAACATCAGGGCTATCCCGGCATTGTACACGGGGGCATTGTGGCGGCCATGCTGGATGAAGCCATGGGACGCTCCATTATGGCTGGCACTTCGGAAACGCGCCTGATGTTCACTGCTAAAATGGAATTAAAATACCGGATGTCTGTGCCGTTAAACACGGATATTCAGGTCCTGGGGCGGGTCGTCAAAGACCGGGGT
>CAZKZS010000064.1:18081-18351 GCA_964557285.1 uncultured Anaerolineae bacterium
TGAAGGAGAGGTCGTTTTGCCGGATGGTACAATTGCCGTCGAAGGCTCAGCGACTCTCGTCGCTATTCCCGCCGAGGAAATCCAGAAAATGGAAAGGAATGCAACCCTCGGCTGGCGGGTGTATACCGATGAAGAGTATGAAAACAGCAAAACATGAGTGAACAAATTCAGGTGACGGAAACCCTGCTCCGCATTCAGAAAGAAGGGTTGCAGGCCGCCCTTGCTACCGTCATTAATGTGCAGGGATCTGTGCCGCGCCATGTGGGGAGC
>CAZKZS010000065.1:0-18317 GCA_964557285.1 uncultured Anaerolineae bacterium
CATCTTCAGCCCGATAAAATTTCTGAAAGAGGTGAGGAAAATCCTGCGGCTGGATACCTTTTCCCCGGTCCGCAATATGAATTTCAACCCAGGATTCACGTCGCGCTGCCAGCACATCAATCAGCGAGTCCGGTGGTGAATATTTAACCGCATTATCCAGTAAATTGACGAATACCTGCACCATTAACACAAAATCGACCTCCACCAGGGGTAAATCCGGCGGAATTTCAACGTTAACTTTCCGTTTCGCAAGCCGATTTTGCATATTGGAGAGGGCAACACCGACCATTTCCTGAACGTCAGAAGGTGTTTTTTTCAGGGTAATCGCATTGGCTTCCAGACGGGTCATATCCAGCAAATTTCCGACCAGATGGTTTAAGCGGTCGGCTTCTTCCCACGCCGCATCAATTAAATCCGCCCGTGCTTCGGGATTAAACAGATGGGCATGGTCGCGCAGGCTGCTTAACGCGCCCGTAATGGCAACCAGAGGGGTTCTTAATTCGTGGGAAATAGAATTTAGCAGGGCTGTTTGCAGTTTTTCAGTTTCCTGTAAAAGCTGCGCCTGCCGCACCTTTTCGGCTAGATTGGTGGCTTCAATGCCCAGCGCGGCCTGGCTTGCGAAGGCTTCCAGCAAATGATGACGGTCAGGGGAAAGTGGTTCTGAAGTGTTAAATCGAATCCCCAGCACCCCAACCATATTTTCCCCCGATTTCAGGGGTAGGTAGTGAGCTTCAGAGGGGAGGGGCTTCTGTCCAGCATGGTGATACGCCCACAGCGCGGCTGCCTGTTCGCCGTCGTCTAAGGGGAAATTGGGGGTATGCTGAACGAGCGCCAGTATGTTTTGCTGTGCCAGGAAGATTCCCACCTCACCGTTAAAAACCTGATGGATATGGTCAATCACGGCCTTTAATACGGTTTCCAGAGTCATACTGGCTGACATCTCGCGGCTGAGGGCATACAGGGCAGTCGTTTGTTGTTCGCGCTGCTGGGCATCCTGAGCATGTTCCCGCATCCGTGCAGCCAGAGTTGCAATTACCAGCCCCACAATCAGCAGGGCGGCAAAAGTCAGCATATATTCAGCATCATCCACCGCAAGCGTATGATACGGCGGCACAAAAAAGACATCAAAAGTAACCACGCTTAAAATGGCGGTAAGCATCGACGGCCCGCGCCCAAACCGGACTGCGGCAATGACCACCGCCAGCAGGTAAAACATCACCAGATTGGTTGGGGAAATATAGGGGCGTACCAGCGTTCCAAGCCCACTTACTACCGCAACCAGCAGCACCGCATACAGATACCTCTGCCAGGGTGAATGGATTTCTAGCCTCTCTGTGAAGATAGTTCGCACAGCATTTTTATCTATTTTCAAGTGTGGTTAGCCCATTTACAGCACCCTAAGTTTATCAGAGAAGGAGCGCGGCCTCACGTTCGCCCTGTTTTGTGCCTGCTGCCCATGCTAGCATTACCGCGTTTTTTCAGGAGTTACCGCATGTCACGTTTTCACGAAAATATCTGGGGCGCCGGGCTGATTTTGTTCATTTGTCTGGTCAGCTTTGGCCTTCAGACCTCCGGCCTCGGTTTTTACTGGGATGATTATGCTTCCATGTATCTTTACCAGAAAAGCGGAGCGCAAAGCCTTCAGGATTTATTTAGCGGGCAGGCGCGTCCGGTGGCGGGCTGGCTGGGGGCGTGGATGTGGCAAACTTTTGAAACCGATCCGTTGGGATGGCACGCGGTCAACTTTGTGCTGTATCTCCTGTCGGTGCTGCTGTTCTGGCGGAGTCTACGGGTGCTGTGGCCTGCCTATCCAACCCAGACGCTTCTGATAGCGCTGCTGTTCGCCGTATATCCCTCCTACCAGCTCCGCCCTATTCCAATTTCCTTTTATCTGGTCAGCCCTCTGGTGCTGTTTTTATTTTCTTTCTGGCTGTCGCTTATCGCTGCTCAAAAACGCAGCCTGTCGTTGAGCCTGGCTGCCGCCGCGTTGATTCCGGTTTATCAGTTGATTTATGAGCAAAATCTGGGTTATGAATTGCTGCGCCCGATAGCGATTCTGGCGGTACTCTGGCAGGAGACAGCCTGGCAAAAATGGCGCAATTACGCGGGCAGTTTTTTCAAAATCTGGATTCCCTTTCCACTCGTAACCCTGGGAATCCTAATTTATCGGTTTATTCTGTTTCAGCCGGATTCGACCTATGCCGACTATAACCAGTTTGGCGACCTGAATCTACTCCTGCTGCTGAAAATGAGTGTGGCCGCCCCTATCAAAATGCTGACATGGGATTGGGCTGCCGTTCCCTGGCGTGTTTTTGCCGTAGAAAACGTAGATGTGGACAGGTCGGGCATGATGGCGGTGTTGTTTGTTGGTGCGGCGGTGCTGTATTTCTGGAAGTTTCAGGATGGCCGTATCCAAAAAGGGGCTTCGGTTTTAGCCGTGAGTTTTTTGAGCATAGGCACAATCAGCGTGCTGCTGCTGTCGGTGCATCTGGTGGGGCGTGTGCTGGACATTGGTTTTAATTCACGCTGGGCGCTTGTTCCGAGTCCTCTGGCGGCGCTCGTCGTTGGGCTGGTGGTGCCGCGTGTTGTCCGTTCTCCCTACCTGGGTCAACTGCTGCTGCTGTTACTGGTAGTTTTGGGGGTTGCGGTACAGGTGGGGGTGAATCAAATTTACGCGGCAGATTGGGAACTGCGTGAAAATTTATGGCAGCAACTGCGCTGGCGGGCGCCACACCTCAAACCGGATACCATGCTCATCATGATTTTGCCACCGGACTATCTGGCTTTTGGACGTACTATTACCGACTACGAAATTACGGCTCACAGCAATTTATACTATGCAGACGGTATTTATCCGGCCGTCGTTGGGACCGATGACCGTCTGGTAGTCACGCTGCTGGCAAATGGGGGAGCGCGGGAGGGCGTCTGGTCGGATGTGATTTCGGGCAGCCGAGATGCCTTCCGTGGCTGGAACTATGACCTGGATAACGCCATTGTATTCGCTTACAACGGCGGATGTCTGCATATGGCCGATGAACATTTTCGCCTCCAATCTCTGAATTTTCCCGCCTTTCATCTACTGGCACGCTACAGCCATACAGAACAGATACCTGAGTCGTCCTTTTCAGAAAATCCTTCTGCCGACTGGTGTTTTTATTACCAGCGTATTCAGGGGGCGCTTCAATGGAATCAGATTCCGCTAGCGGAACAACTGGTAGACGAAGCCCGAAGCGTAGGGGTCGTGCCGGTGGATGGACACTGGGAAGAATTGATGCCATTGATTGAAACTTATAACCGTGTCGGGCGGTATGAAGAAGCCGAAGCCCTGATTCATTCCGTCGCGCTGCTGGATGAATATGCTCAAAATGCCCTGTGCGAACGGCTCACCATGCAGTTGAGTGATAAACCCGATGTGTTGCAAGCCCAGCTTCGGTTACTGCCCCTGTGCCTGACGCCGTAAAATACTGGTGAACACCCCGCATTTATAATCATGGGCGGTCTGACACAAATAGGGAATATCCTGAAACACGGGAATCTCCATTCGGCGCAAAATTTTGAGCAGATGGCAAAGCGGCAGCCCGATCACATTGGCGTAACAGCCTGTGCGGGTTTTCACGGGATGAAACATCGCATTTTGAATAGCATAACCGCCTGCCTTATCAAAAGGATCACCCGACGCAATGTAAGCCAGAATTTCGGCATCGCTGTAATTTCGCATGGGAACATCGGTTTCAGCGATTTCCTGCTCGACCCGTCCGGTTAAGGTATCCAGCACGGTCACGGCTGTGTAAACCTGATGGGTACGCCCGCGCAGTTGTTTAAGCATTTTTTCCGCTTCCTGTGCGTTGACCGGTTTCCCCAGAATTTCCCCCTCGTCAACCACCGTCGTATCCGCGCTGAGGAGGAGGGGGTCGCCTTTGACCAGGGGGGCAGCCGCTTCTGCCTTTTTTAAGCTCACCCGCCGCGTATATTCCGATGGCTGTTCACCCGGTAGCACCGCCTCATCAACATCGACTTTTACGGTGCTGAAGATGAATCCGGCAATACCCAGCAGTTCACGCCGCCGGGGAGAACTGGAAGCCAGATAAATGAGTCTTGTTTTTGTCACGCGAACCTTCTTTAATTAAAAATTCCGTATGTGAACGAGGAAGGAAACCCTTGCCTATCCAGAACATTACCCCCACCCAGCTTAAAAATTGGCTGGACTCTCACGAAGAAGTTGCCGTGGTGGATGTCCGCCTGCCTGAAGAACTGGAAATTTCCAGCCTGGATTTTACCCGCAACATTGTGCTGCATGAACTCCCTGACCGCCTCCACGAGATTCCCAAAGATAAAAAGGTGGTTTTGATCTGCCGCAGTGGAGGACGCAGTTTGCAGGCCGCCTTTTTCCTTGCCAATCAGGGCTGGGACGAGAACAAACTCTTTAATTTAGATGGCGGTATTCTGGCCTGGGCGCGAGAAATTGACCCCAGCCTACCGACTTTTTATTAAAGGGTTTTGATTTCTTCGGCGAACTGCACCTCAATCACCAGCCGCCCAAGCCGGATTTCATCACCATCCCGCAGAATCCGTGCCTGATTCGCCACCAGTTTTTGCCCGTTCAGGTAGGTGAAATTGGCGCTGTCGAGGTCAGCAATTTTTAACGCCCCCTCTTTCAGAATCAGTTTGGCGTGCTGGCGGGAAACCCCCCTGTCAGCCGCCCCATAATCAGTCAGATCAACGGCGGGTTTTTGTCCGGTCGTGGGGTCAAACCGCCCCAGAATAAATTCAGCATCCTGGTCAATAGCCAGTTCCAGCGTTTCATTCACATGGCGAACATGCAAATACAGCTTTTTTTCGATTTCGCTTGTTCCCCAGTTGCTTTTTTCCTGTACACTCTGTTGACCAATCCGGCGGGTTTCCGGCTGTAAGACATTCTGGCAGCGCACACACAGCACCGCTTCAAGCGGATTTTCATGCCCACAGATGGGACAGATAATTTTTAAGATATGTGGCCGCGCGTCGGCAGTTTCAGGCTCATCTTGCATCGGTTTGGTATCCCCTTGTGGTTTGTCCATACCGCATTTTCTCCGATGTTGCATTTGCGCTATTATAGTACAAACCCAACAACGAGAGCCATTTTTAAGATATGGAATTACGCGGGCCGGAAGTTAGAATTTCCAAAGGAAAGCCGCTGAGTCTGGCGGAACGCTATTTAGAGCGTGCGCTGTTTTTTTATAGCAAAGAGAAATTTGAAGATGCGCTCACGGATATGGATGCCGCCATTGAAGCCGAACCGCACAACGCCGAACTGTATGCCACACGCGGTTTTATCCTGGTGCGGGCAGGCCATGAGGATGAAGCCCAGGCCGACCTCGAAAAAGCCCTCAAAATTAACCCGCAGCAGTGGGTCGCCCATTATGCGCGGGCGATGATGGCGTTCAAAAAAGGGGAATTAGATCAGGCGTTGGGGCATCTGGCGATTGCGAAAGTGATAGCACCCAATCGACCGGAAATTTTGATGTATCAGGCGGCGGTGTACTACCACAAAAAAGACAGGGCAAACGCTCAGAAAGCGATTGAGGCTGCCATCGCCACCGACGACAAAAAACTGCAAAAAGAGGCCAAAAAGTGGCAAAAGGTCATTAGCGAACTGCCAGACGAAAAAGCGCCGCCGACGCCCCAACCAGCCCCCCCGCCAGCGCCCAACTCCACCAGCGCTGAATGATTCCAGTGACAAGCGCAGCCGGAAAATCCGGGGAAGCGTGGGCGTGCCACGCATTTTTGAACACCATGAGTCCGGCTGTACTCCAAACCGCCCCAAACCCGACCAGCAGCCCCAGCAGAATCGCGGCCGGAATCCACTGCCGCAACAAAAACGTTTTTCCGCCCCATTTTCGTAGCCCCAGCAGTCGCACCAGCAAAAACGATAAACCTGCCCCCAATCCGCTGACTACAGCCAGACTCGTATTTTCGCTGGAAAACCAGACCATTAACACGAATCCATAGCTTATCATCAGCAGGGTGTCGCGGTTTTGAAGGATTGGCAGGGTCATGGCGCGTACTTTTGAATTTCTGCCCCAAGCAGAAGGGCAAAATCGCAGGTGGCTTCCGGCGTCGCGTGGAAACTGCTGTCCGTATACGCATCGTTAGGAATCGCATCCCAGTAATCGGCATACAGCCAGCCCTTTTCGGCGGCAAGGTCGGCTATCAGGGTATGGTAAATATCATATGCCCAGCGTGGATAATAAAAATTATACCGTTTGTCGCTGTTCGCCCCGTCGCTGACAAACATCGGCTGGTTAATGAGGACCATTTTTGCGCCCGTTTCCTCTGTCATTTGTACGCCGGCTTCCACCACATCAAATGAAAAATCGCTGCGCTGCAACGCCTGTACATCCCGCCCATCAAACAGCATGGTGCTGTCGTATAAACTCACCTGCACCGGATGGAAAAATTCGGGATTGCGATAATCAATATCCGTCGCTGCCCATCCTAACCCGTACATCTGAAACCGCAGCCACGCGGCCAATTCCTTACGCTGCCCGATTAAGGTACGTTCAAAAAAATCAGGGGATTCTGGCAGGTCATCAGGATTCAGCGCCAGATGATATTTTTGAATCAATGCCCGCACTTGTTCAGGATTTGCCCGCACCACCTCATGAATCAACTGTTCGTGGGGATACAGAGAGGCCATTGTAATCGGCCAGACGACCATATCTGGCTCATACTTCAGCCCATATTCCAGAAGGAGTAAATCTTTGGTGGCATCCAGAATCGGATACCCTAAATTATAAACACGGATTTTTTTGCCACTTTCTGTCTGCAAATTGGCACGATTCAGACAGGCGCTCAGGGTTTCATCTTCATCCAGCAGCCAGCCCCACACAGAAGAATCCCCCAGCAAAAAGACACGGTATTCATCCTCCTGTTTATCTGTGCCGTTCAGGATATGAGAGGCAAACATACCTTCCACCTGAAGAATCGTCACGCTGTAGGATTCGGAAGGATTTTCGCTGTAGGGCAGGCGTTCCCGCCCCGGCACAAGCGTGTTATAAACCGACACTTTTTGAATCAGGGGCAGGGGAGAGGTCAGGGCGTACAGGATGTTCACCCCCACCAGCAGCAAAACAGCTTTCCCCAGCACGCGCCCTACAAATGTCCAGTTTGTCATAGGCCAAGCAGCTTCTGCAAAAACGCAAAACTCATGCGGGGGTCGGGCAGGGCAAAAAAGACCCAGCCCACCACCACGTAATGAAACGTAACCAGTACCCCACTCAGATACATCAGCCGATTTGCCCATTTTTTCTGACGCTGGCGCAGATACCAGGGGCGGGTGCGGTCAGCAATTTGTTTGTGAATGTATAACCCTACCGCGTGCCACACACCCCACAGCACAAAATTAACCGTCACCCCATGCCACAGCCCAATCAGAGTCATGCTGGCAAGCTGCGCCACAAAATAATCGGAAATGGGCAGCTTGCGCCGCAGCAGCGCCCGCGTCAAAGGCACAAAAAAATAGGTGCGAAACCAGCGTGTCAGTGTCATGTGCCAGTGCTGCCAGAACTGCGCCAGATTTTGCCGCAGATACGGACGGTCAAAGTTTTCGGGCAAATCAATTCCCACCAGCTTGCCCAATCCAATCGCAATATCCGTATACCCACTGAAATCAAAAAAAATCTGGAAGGCATAAAGATAGGCTACCAGCCATGCCCCCCCGATAGAATGAACATCTTCCGCCACCTGCGGCGACAGGGCAACCAGCGCCAGACTGTCCGCAATCACAAATTTTTTGAACAGCCCTATTGTCAGTCGGCGGCTGGCATCCACCAGCCGTTCCGCCGTGAGTCGGCGCTGTGCGTTTAAATCGGCAGTAAAACGCTGTGCCTGGTCAATGGGGCCGGCCACCAGCGACGCCGGAAAAATCACGTAAATCAGGGTTTCCTGAAAACCAGGTGCAGGCAGGCGGTCATTCCGAAAATCCAGCATCATGCCAATCAAACGGAAGGCAATGTAAGAAATACCAATCCATTGCAGGCTCAAAAAATCGTTCAGCGTTGGAGTTTTGAGAATAAACAGGATGGCTATCAAACAGCCAATTAAAATTAGCACCACCTGTTTTTGAAAATCGACTTCCCCGCGTGTGAAGGCTGCCGCGCTGATAACCGTCCCCACACCAAGCATTCCAACCGACGCCAGCCGCAGCCAGTCCGGTGCTGCGCCCGTCATGAGCAGACCAACCGTACAGCCCATCCCCATCAGCAGGCCAATTTGCGGCCAGTTTTCCCGATGTTCCGGTTTTTGCACCATCCACCAGACCGCCGCCGTGATTAGGAGGGTTAAAAACGGAAACAGCAGCGTATCCGCTTGTAACCAGAACAGCGCGGCGATACTCAGCACAAAAAAAACTGGAATCCGCCAGCGCGTAGTTACAAAATACCCAATCAGCAGGCTGATAACAGCCGTAATAAGAATTTCCGTGATTTCCATAGCCCATTCATTGTAGTCTATTTGTCATATGTGTTAAACTTGCAATTCTTCAGGGGGAATACTGATGGCACTTATGAAAATTGGGCCTTACGAAATCCTGGAAGAAATCGGCGCGGGCGGCATGGCGACGGTCTACCTGGCGCGGCAGGAGTCGATGGGGCGGTTTGTGGCCGTGAAGGTCATTCACCGCGCGATTACCAGCGACCCGACCACCCTGGAACGTTTCCAGCGAGAGGCGCAAATTATTGCGCGTCTGGAACATCCCCATATTCTGCCTGTGTACGATTACGATGGCAAGCATATCCCGCCGTATATCGTCATGCGGTATCTTGCCACTGGCACTTTAAAGGATATTCTTGCAAAAACAAAATTACCTTTAGAAGATATTGCCCACATTTACCGTCAATTGGGGTCGGCGCTGGACTATGCCCATCGTCAGGGGGTGATTCACCGCGACATCAAACCGTCCAACATCATGGTGGATGGGGATGGCAATATTTTTGTAACGGACTTTGGCATTGCCCGCATGACCGAAACAGGCCAGCACCTGACGGCGACGGGTATGGCAGTTGGTACGCCGGGTTATATGGCGCCGGAGCAAAGCATGGGGGCGGAAATTGATGGCCGCGCCGATGTCTACGCGATGGGCGCGATGTTATTTGAAATGCTCACCGGAAGGCTGCCCTATATCGGCGATACCCCGATGGCGGTCATCCTCAAACACATCAACGACCCCATTCCGAATTTGCATAATTTTGCGCCAGAACTGCCCGAAGCGCTTGATGGCATTCTGAAAAAAGCCCTGGCTAAAAATCCGAATGACCGTTACCAGACCGGCACAGAACTGGCGCAGGCGTTGTTGGGGCTGGTACATGCTTCAGCGCAGCCCCTTAAACTTAAATCGCTGGCACAGGAAACCATTGCGGATATGGCGGTGGTACACCGCACCAGCATCACCGATGCGGTTCAGGATGCTCCCACCAAAATTGAGTCGGTTCTGACAGGCGAAACGGCTACGGTTCTTGAATCCGGAGAAGTTAAAAAAGCGGCTTCAGTTTCCAGAGGCGTTCCCTGGCTGGCTGGACTTTTGGTGCTTCTGGCGGTAGCGGGTGTGATAGCGTTTTTGGTATTAAGCGGGGGTGAGGATGAGAAAAAAGAAGCCGCCGTTCAAACCGCTACTTCCACGCTGACCAACACCCCACGCCCGACTCCTCAAGTCACAGCGACGGAAGAAGAAGTTGCCATTGTACCAACCGAGCGTGAACTGCCCACCGATATTCCTGTTGTGGGGCCAACAGATACGCCAGCTCAAACGCTCACCTCTGCGCCAACAGATACGCCAACTTATACACCTACCCATACGGACACGCTAACGACTACGCCATCCCGGACTGACACCCTAACGGATACGCCGAGCCGGACTCCAACAAGCACGGATACCCTGACTCATACCCCGACCAGTACGGATACCCCCAGCAGCACGCCAACCGATACCCCGACCAGAACAGACACCCCTACCGATACGCCAACAGCAACCCCAACGCCTTCTGAAGCGCGGGCGCGGGTGCTGGTCAGTCGGGGGACAATTTTTGCCGAACCCAATGCCCTGTCTCAGGAGATTATGGTAGCCGTAGAAGGGGCGGATTTGCTGGTCACAGGTGAAACGCCGGACGGCCTGTGGTATCAGGTTGAATTTCTGGGCGTCGTAGGCTGGATGTTTGCCCAGCAAATTGAAGTCTATGGCAATCTGGATACGATAGCGATTGTCATTTCGGCGACTCCAACCCACACCGATACACCGACTATTACCCCGTCGCCGACCATTACCCCCTCCAACACACCTACCCCCACCAATACAGCGACGGATACCCCAACGGCAACCCAGACTCCGACCAGCACAGCGACAGACACACCACTTCCTACTCCCACTTTGACGCCAACCGTGGCTTTTACCCCTACGGATACGCCTATTCCCACTGCTACCCCTATCCCGCCGGGAACGCTGCCCTTTATCGCAGATTTTGAAGCGGAGGATGCGCTTTCTCTCTGGCAGTATGATCCGACGAAGTGGCAGCAGCGCACCGATGGCGGTAACACAGCCATTTACGGAAGAACCGGCCTTGACAGCGCCATGACCATGATGGGACAGGTCGTGCCGCAGTGGGTCAAACCGGAATCCGAAGATATGCTGGTGTCCTTCCGCGTGAATCTGCTTCAATCCAGCAGTGGAGGCCGCTTCATTTTTAAATTTGATCCCAATTACGGCTACTATGTGCTGGAAATTTTCGCGGGCAGTCTGGTTTTAAAACGCGGACAGCCTGGCGCAATTCCCTCACGCGGAACAGAACGTGAACTTGGACGGGTGCGCGGCACGGCGGAAATCCTTAACGGGCGCTGGTATGAATTTACCATCTGGGTCGAAGGGCCGCGTGTATACGTGTATCAGGAGAAAAAATTGGTTATCGGCGAAGATGACCGCGACTTGCCGCTTCCGCCCGGCGGGATTCTGCTGCAAACCGTGTCCAGTCAGGCATCTGGTGAAGTAGGATGGGATGATTTTATTATTCAACTTCCCGAAATTGCCAGCGAGCATTTTGAAAGTTCGACCTTCCCGACGACATGGGAGCGCAGCAGCCAGCAGGCCGTGACTCTGTTCACGGAATCGGGGGAAAGCCAGGTGTTGCAAATGGACGGCGCGGCAGAAGTCAGTCCCATTATCCCGCCGATGCAAAATTTCATTTTATATGCACGTCTGAATAATACCGCCGTGAGTTTTAAGATGTTCGTCCGCGAATCCACGCAGGGGACGCTGGAACTGGATTGGGATGCCGGAAACGTGACTCTCACCCAGTACAATGCCGCCAATGAGGTCGTCTGGACGAACATCCTGCGGAATTATTATGGCCGCGCCCGCTACAAAGAATTTGTCATGACCGCTATCGGAGAACGGCTGACCATTTACGATGAGGGAGACATTATTTTAGAAGTCGATTTACCCGGCCTGCCTCCTTCCGGCATGATTCGCTTTAAAACCGACGCGGGCGACGGGCTGCGAATCGATGATTTTCTGGTGGCGGAAACCGAACTTTCCAGCACCGCCGATGCCCGCTTTGCCTTTGAAATTTTTGAGCAGCTTCGCACCCGCCCAGAACGGGACTTACGATGGGACTGGTCAGAAGATTTTACAGACCGCTTCCGTACACGCGGCTGGTGGGAGGATGACCCCGGCGAATACTTTTTAGATGAAGCCGTCGATTTTAACGCCGACCACCGCCGTTATTACATCATGACCTCCCAGGAGTTGCCCGTTTTCCGGCGTATCCGCCCAGAAATTGACAGCACCCGTAACGTTTTTGGGGATGGACAGGACAGGGCAAATTTCCGCGATTCGAGCGATTTGTATATTAAGGTGGATATGCGTATCCCCGATGAGGCTGAAGCGGGTGCAGAAGCCTGGATAGGCGTGCGCTCGATTCCCAACGCTTCCGGCGGTCTGTTCCAGTATCGGGTTTCGCTGGTGAAGGATGATATAGGCAATATCGTTGTGCGAATCGCGCCGCAGACTCAGGCCAACCGCACACCCTTTTATGAGGAAGTGCTGGATGTCAGCGAAACCGGCTGGGTAGAAATTATCATTGTGTCTCTGGATAACCAGATGGCCTTTTTTGCCGATGGCCGTCTGCTGACCGCAATTCGGGGTGTGGAACTCCTGGGCGGTACGCTGGCGATTGGCATTGAACCCAACACCACCGCCCATTTTGATGATTTAATTTTCCGCGATACATCGGTCAATGAGTAGGTGAAAGGCAAAACAGCGTGAGTGACAAAACTGAAAAGTTAAAAGCCATTCGGGACGCCGTGTGGAACTTGACCGAATCTCCACTTTACGAATATCGCCAGCAGAACAACTATTATCCGGTGCTGGGCATGGGCAGCCACGATGCCAGCATCATGTTTATTGGGGAAGCCCCCGGAAAAAACGAAGCCGAAAAGGGGATGCCTTTTGTCGGTGCATCGGGCAAATTTCTGGATAAAATGCTCGAAGGCATCAACTTAAAACGCGAAGATGTGTACATTACGAACATCGTGAAAGACCGCCCACCAGATAACCGTGACCCTAGCACGGCGGAAATTAACCTGTATTCGCCGTTTCTGGTGCAGCAAATTGAAATCATCCAGCCTAAAGTGATAGCCACCCTGGGGCGGTTTTCGATGGAATTTATTTTGCGGCTGTTTGATGCACCCGAAAAAAACCAGAAAATCAGCCAGTTACACGGCAAGGTGATTGAAGTACAGGCCGGATATGGCAAAATTCATGTCGTGCCACTGTTTCATCCTGCCGTTGCGCTGTATAACCAGGCACAAAAAGCCACCCTGCTCGAAGATTTTCAGGTGTTAAAGCAGTTTGTAGACTAAGTAGGGGCAGGAACAAGCGAACGAAGTGAGCGATGCCTGCCCTTTTTCGGGCAGGAACAGGGGTATTTATACCAGCTTCCCGCCCAAACCAACGCCGGACTTTGGTAGGGACACGGCACTGCCGTGTCCCTGCTTTCCATCTTGAACCCATCCGTGGGGATCAAGCAGGTACAGCCAGCGTTTCAATCACCTCCGCCGCCAGATAGTAACGTCCAAACGGCGGCATCAGATACGCCCCCTGAGCAAGCTCCCGAATTTCCAGTAAAAGCTCACGGGCGATTTGGATACCTTCCGCTTCCATATGGCTGGCGCGGTGCATCCTCTGGCGCAGGATTTCAGGAATCACCATGCCCGGCACTTCATTGTGTAAAAATTCCGCATGACGGGCGGTGTACAGGGGCAGCAGCCCCACCACCAGCGGCTTGCCCAGCGGCTCATCATACGCCTGTTCATACGCGCGGAGAAATTCCTGAATTTTAGGCGGCTCAAACACGGGCTGAGTCAGGAAAAAATCCGCCCCGCTTTCGATTTTTTTACGGGTAAGGGTCAATTCTTTTTCCATATCCGTGGGCGCGAGATTCAAGGCTGCCGCAACGGTAAAATTGGTTGAGCGCCCCAGCGCATGACCCGCGTAATCTTTCCCCGTATTAAACTGCTCATGAATCATGCTGATGAGGCTGGTTGGCACGACATCATGGGTATCAAAAGCCTGTGGATAATCACCAATTTTGGTTGGGTCGCCCATCGTCACAAAAATATTACGGATATTCATAGCATGGGCAGCCAGCAAATCACCCTGCACACGCAGCAGATTCCGCCCCCGCACCGGAAAATGCAGCACGGTTTCGATGCCCACCTGCTGCTGAATCAGATAGGCGACTGCCCAGGGACTCATTCTCATCCGGGCTAACGGGGAATCAGACACGTCGATAAAATCTACCCCCGCATCCCGCAGCATTTCCACCACTGCCACTACCCGTTCGGCGGTGCTGCCGCGCGGCGGGGCAACCTCAACCGTCGTGATAAATTCTCCTGCTTTGAGTTTTTGTGCCAGCAGGGTCGGCTGCTCAATCGGCGGCTCAATGACCAGTTCTTCCTGTTTTGGCACAACAATCACGGTAGAAGTCGGGCGGGCATCGTCGTCCAGCGCTTCCCGCATGGCCTGAATATGGGCCGGAGTCGTACCGCAGCATCCCGCGATAAACGAAGCGCCTGCCTCCGCAAAAGCCAGCGCATACTCGCCAAAGTAGTCGGGGGTCGCAGGATACACCACCCGCCCGCCGATTTGTTCCGGCCAGCCCGCATTAGGATACACAGCCAGCAGTTTTTCCGGCGCGACGCTCCGCATAACGCTAATCAGGCGCAAAAGCTGTGCCGGCCCAATGCTGCAATTCACACCGATGACATCCGCGCCCGTTTTTTGCAGTTCTTCGGCAATCATCGCCGCCGTATCCCCAAGCAGGGTACGGTCATCGCGGTTAAAGGTCAGGGTGGCGATAACGGGAATATCGGCTTTAACATCTCGCGCCGCCCTGACCGCAATCGCAATTTCGTTCACATCACTGAAGGTTTCCAGTTGAATGACATCCACGCCCGCAAAAATGAGGGTGGCAATTTGTTTGTAGAAAGCAGCATAGGCTTTTTCTTCGGTGATGCGTCCCACAGGCGCAATCCACGCTCCCAACGGCCCCACCGAACCGGAAAGATAAACCTGTTCCGCACAGCCCATCTCCTCCAGCAGCCGTTTTGCCAGTTCGACCCCCGCCTCATTGATTTCGATGGTCTGGTTTTCCAGCCCAAATTTGCTCAATTTGAAGTCATTGGCGCTGAAGGTATTGGTTTCAATCAATTCCGCGCCCGCTTCGATGTACTGGCGGTGAACGGCTGCCACTAGCGACGGGTCGGTCACATTGATGCTGTCAAAGCTGTGACCCAGTTTAACCCCTGCCTGGTGGAGCATCGTACCCATTGCTCCATCGCCTAGCAGAGGTTTTTGTTTGAGCCTTTCCAGAAAAGGTTGTTTTGCCATCGTCCACTCCTAGTAACGGCGGATATAACGGGCATGATGACAGCGAGTTGTGCAGACAAAAAACAATCCGGCGCGGCTGCTCCCCCCCACAAAAACGGCCTGCCCCCCACAGTAGGGGCAGGGAATTTCATAATGGCGGCGGGTGGCAGCGTCAAGCGGGTCGCAGGCAAAAAGCGGCTCAATATCCAGCCAATCCAGCGTTATTCTCTGACAGCGTGGACAGGCATACACCAGATTCGCCCCGTCGTACCCTTCGCAGGTGCAGACTGCGCCGCAGCTTTGACACCGAACCGTCTGCACGAGCAGCCGAAAGGTCGGGTCGTCTGCAAAGTCGATATACGGAAAGGCAATCGTTTTTTCCATCGTTACCCTGATACCAACTGCTCAACCCGACTCACGCCTACGCTGTAATATTTAGCGTCGGGATGATGCACCACAATGGCCGCCGTTGATTGTTCCGGCACAAGCTGGTAAGCGCTAGTCAGTTCCATGCCCAGCTCCGTGACCGCCTGAGGCAGCAGTTGGAAAACCAGTTGATGATCTTCCAGATCGGGACAGGCCGGATAACCCCAGCTATAACGCAGCCCACGTTTTTCCGGGATACCCAGTTCGCGGTTAATATGCCGATTCACGTAGGTTGCGGTGGCTTCCGCCGTCTGGACAGCCAGCCCGTGAAAGAAATAGCCCTCACTATATTCGCCTCTGGCCTGAAACGCATCAAAAATTTCAGTCGCCTGTCGGCCCACTGTCACCACTTGCAGGGAACACACATCGACAAGGCCGCTGCCCATCGGAGCAAAATAATCGCTGATACATAGCAAATCCTGGTCGGGCTGGCGCGGGAAGGTAAACCGTACCTGTTCCTCCAACACCCCATCCAGCGTATATTTTTGCGGGTTGTAGATAATCAGGTCGTTGCCGTCTGAGTTGGCAGGGAAAAAGCCATACACGGCCTGCGGGCGCAGCGTCTTGTTCCGAATCGCTTCTTTCTGCATCCGGTACAGGCGTTCCTCATACGCTGCTTCCAATTTGACCCATTCCGCGCCGTGTGTATTTTTTGCGCCCCAGCTTAAACGGTAAAGTTCCGGCTTATGCAGGTATGGGAACACATTTTCCAGAGGAATCGAGAGAATCGTTTTTGACCCCCAGAAGGGCGCGGTTGGAATATCCGGCGCGGGAGGAACAGCAGAACGTCCATTTTTACCGCGTGCTGCTTTTTTCGGGGCGGGGCGTCCGATTTCCTGATACGCTTCCGTTTTGATACGCTCTACCAGATCAGGGTAGGCGGTGGGGTTGGTGATGGAGTCCATCATTTCCAGCCCTTCAAACGCATCGGCACAGTAAAACACACCCGCTTCATAGGGTTCGTTGTTTTCTTCCAGAAACAGAATCCGGCGTCCAAAACGGCGGTTGATGGCCGCGCCGCCAATCAATACCGGATATTTCAGGCCGCGCCGTGCCAGTTCATTGACAATTAACGGCATCTGTTTGGAGGTACTCACCAGCAGCGCACTTAAGCCAATCGCATCGGCGTTGTACTGCTGTGCCGCCTCGATAATCGTATTCGCTGGCACCTGTTTGCCCAGGTCATGCACGGTATAGCCGTTATTGGTCAAAATGGTTTTGACCAGATTTTTGCCGATGTCATGCACATCCCCGTAAACCGTTGCCAGTACCACCGTCCCTTTCGTCGCGCCTTCTTTTTTCTCAAGGAAATTTTCCAGGTAAGCCACCGACTTTTTCATCACTTCGGCACTTTGCAGCACAAACGGCAGAATCAATTCACCCGCCCCAAATTTATCCCCGACTTCTTTCATGGCGGGCAGCAGCACATGATTCAGCACCCCTACCGCGTCCTGACGGGTCAGGCAGTCATTAATCAGCGCTTCCACCCCTTCTTTTTTGCGGTGAACAATCTGCCAGTGGAGCGCCTGTTCTGCGGTCATATCTTTGGTCGGGTCGATGTGTTCCGCCCCGCCAACCTTGACCTGATGTTCCTCAAAATAGTGAATGTAATCCGCCAGCGCATTGGGGTGACGGTTAAAAATTAAATCATCGGCCAGTTTGCGCTGTTCTTCGGGAATTTCAGCGTAGGGGGTGATATGTGCCGGATTCACAATCGCCATATCCAGCCCATACTGTACCGCCTGATACAAAAACACGCTGTTCAACACCGCCCGCGCCGCCGGACTCAGGCCAAAACTCACGTTGCTAACGCCCAGGCAGGTCAGCACACCGGGTCACTCCTGTTTAATCAGCCGGATACCTTCCAGCGTTTCAACCGCTGAATCGGCCATTTCCGGGTCGCCTGTTGCTAGCGTGAAGGTCAGTGCGTCAAAAATGAGGTCTTCCGGGTGCAGACCATATTCTTTGACAGCAATATCGTAAATTTTACGGGCAACGGTTAGTTTATCCTGAGCTGTTTTTGCCATGCCACCGATTTCTTTATCAATGGTCATGCTCAGCACCGCCGCGCCGTGTTTTTTGCAGATGGGCAAAATCTGGTCAATGCGTTCGCGTCCGTTTTCCAGATTGTTGCCGTTGATGATGCCCTTACCGGGATAAAGTGCCAGCGCTGCTTCTGCCACGGCCGCTTCAGTGGTATCAATCATGAGGGGGGCTTCCACGCTCATCGAGAGTAACTTAACGACTTTTTCCATCTGTTCTTTTTCGTCGTCACGTTCGGTCAGCGCCACACACAGATCTAAAATATGCGCCCCACTTTCAACCTGTCCGCGTGCGATGTCCAGAATCCCATTGTAATCTTCTTCCAGCAGCAGTTGTTTGACCTTGCGGCTGCCCTGGCTGTTAACCCGTTCGCCGATGAGAGTCGGGCCGGGGTCTTGAATCATGGACGTGGCTTTCATGCCCGAAGAAGCCGCCTGAGGATAGGTCCCCCGGGGGGTATTACGCTCAATACCCAGTTCCCGCACCCGTTCCACCACGCACGAAAGATGATCGGGGGTCGTGCCGCAGCAGCCGCCTACCACGCTAACACCCCACTTCACAAATTCCGCAAGCTGGTCAGCCATGGGTTCGGGTTTCATTGGATATACCGCTTCCCCCTCCACGTTAATGGGCAAACCCGCATTCGGCAGTACACTGATAGGACGGGTGCTGTTTTCCACCAGATATTGAATTGGCGCGCGCATATGTTCCGGTCCGGTGGAACAGTTCAAGCCAATGACATCCACAGGCAGCGATTCCAGCGTGGTTAAGGCGCTGGCGATGTCCGTCCCCATCAGCATCCGGCCACTGGTATCCAGCGTCACCTGTACCTGTAATGGAACGCGGTTGCCGCTGTCCTCAAAATAACGGTTAATGCCATGAATCGCCGCCCGCACTTCCAGAATATCCTGGCTGGTTTCCACCAGCAGCAAATCAACACCGCCTTCAACCAATC
>CAZKZS010000066.1:0-3429 GCA_964557285.1 uncultured Anaerolineae bacterium
TCCCGGGCAGGGAAAACTTTGAATCTCCCATCTACAAAACGATTGGGGAGACAGCCAGACAACTTTATGAGGAACGGGAAACCTGGCTGAACCCGCCCGAACTCATTCATCTGGAAGCCGACCTCAAAGAGCGCACGCTGACCAACCTGTACAACGCGCTTGAAAAATACCGAGAGGCAAATGGCGGCAATCATCTGCGGGAAAACGCGGCGGCAACTTTTGTTCCCCGGCTGGCCGAACTGCACGACACGCTGGATAAAGCGGTGCTGGCAGCCTATGGATGGGACGATCTGGCGGGCAGATTACGAACCTCCGAAGGGGATGAAGAACTGCTGCGGCGTCTGCTGGCGTTAAATCTGACGCGGGCAGGTAAAAAATAAAGGGCGGGTTTCCCCGCCCAGAAGTTTCACATGCGGAAGGAGTTCAGCGCATCCATCAGGGACTCGCGGGAAGGCCGCAAATCACTTTGCGCGAGATGGACGAGTGGGGTTTCCGGCAGGTCAAGGATTTCCGTGCTGGTCTTTTTGTTTTCGTTGATGTAAATCAACCCTGTCACAATTTTGTCCGGCTCCTGGTTGCGTTCGAGCATCAGAATCGCGGCTTCGCGGTCACGGGGGTCATGCGATTTATCGAGTTTGGTCAGGCGGACATATCCCCCGTCGTGCAGTTTCACCGCAATAGTTTCGCCTTCCTGATAGTTGACCAGGATTTCTTCCTGTTCCTGCACAAACGAAATGTCGTTGATGACTTCGCTATATTCCTGTACCCAGGTGTAACTTTTGCTGCTGCCTTCATGATCATTGAAGGTCACACATGGGCTGATGATGTCAATGAGGGCCGTTCCGTGGTAGTTGATGGCCGCTTTGAGCAGTTCCTGCACCTGATGTTTGTCGCCGCTAAAAGAACGTGCCACAAAACCGCAGCCGCCAATCAGGGCTTCATAACACAGGTCAATCGGAGTCAGTTCGTTAATGCCGCCCGCATATTTGTTATACTGCCCCTGGTCGGCAGTGGCGGAAAACTGGCCTTTGGTCAGCCCGTACACCCCGTTATTTTCCACTACGTACACCATCGGCAGGTTGCGGCGAATCAGGTGTTTAAACTGCCCCATGCCAATGCTGCCCGTATCTCCATCGCCGGAAACGCCAATGGCAATCAGGCTGTGGTTGGCGGTGACAGCGCCCGTTGCCACACTGGGCATCCGTCCGTGCAGGGCATTAAACCCATGTGACCGCCCCAGAAAATAGGCCGGACTCTTGGAAGAACAGCCAATTCCACTCAGTTTAATGACCTGATGCTGCGGCAGCCCCAGTTCCCACGCAATTTGCTGAATCTGGTTGGAGATAGAATTGTGTCCGCAGCCCACACACAGCGTTGACGGTGAGCCATCATAATCTTTTTTGGTCAGGCCAATGACATTAACCTGTTCACGTCTACCCATGAGATTAACCCTCCATTTCCCGGAATTTATTCACAATGAAATGAGCAGTCAGGGAAAGGCCATCCTGCTTACTGATGGAAAGAATACGGTCCGCTTTGTCCGGCACATCCAGCCGCAAAATTTGCGCCATTTGTCCTTCCAGATTGTTTTCGACCACATAAACATGGTCGAAACTGCGGATAAAATCATGCACAGCATGAGCCGCAGGCAGCGCCCGCAGCCGCAGATAATCGGTGGGGATGCCCTGTGCCGCTAACATATCCCGTGCTTCGATAATGGCCGGTTCGTTTGACCCGTAAGACACAATCCCCACCTGTGCGCCTTCCATCCGATGCACAATCGGCTGTGGCAGTTGATCGCGCGAGCCGTCAATTTTGCGGAACAGACGCTGGATATTTTCTTCCCAATCGTCGGCGCGTTCGCTGTAAATACCATACTTGTTATGCCCCGTCCCGCGTGCAAAATAAGCGGCATAGGGGCTGTCGGTGCCGGGTAAGGTACGGTAGGGAATCCCATCACCATCCACGTCCACAAACCGATAAAAATCACCCGGTTTTTTGATTTCTTCGGCCGTTTTTATCTTGCCACGATCCAGGGGCTTATCAGGATATTCAAAATCGTCGCTTGTCCAGTAGTTCATACCCAGATCAAGGTCAGTCAGCACAAAAACAGGGGTCTGGAAGCGCTCCGCAATATCAAATGATTCCCAGCCAAAGCGGAAACATTCCGCCGGATTCGCTGGAAACAGGCAAATGTGCTTAGTATCACCATGACCGAGGTAGTGAATAAACATCACATCTCCCTGAGAAGTGCGGGTTGGCAGTCCGGTGCTGGGACCAACACGCTGCACATCCCAGATGACCGCCGGAATTTCCGCAAAAAAGCCCATGCCTGCAAATTCGGCCATGAGTGAAATCCCCGGGCCGCTGGTGGAGGTCATCGCCCGTGACCCTGCCCACCCAGCGCCCATCACCATACCAAGCGCAGCCAGTTCATCTTCTGCCTGCAAAACCGCATAGGTAGGTTTGCCATCGGCGGAATGGCGATATTCCTTGAGGAATAAACGGGTCGCATCAATTAGACTGGTGCTAGGTGTAATTGGATACCAGGCAATGACACTCACGCCCCCAAAGACTGTCCCCAATCCGGCAGCAGTGTTACCTTCGACCAGGAATTTATCTTTTAGCGGGCTGTTTTCTACGGGTTCGGCACGGTAGGGGATAGGGGTCGTCCAGTTCACTTTTGCCCAATCATAAGCAGCCTGCACCACCTGAAGATTGAGCCGCACAGCTTTTTCCTTACCATGCAGTTCGTAATTTAAAGCTCTTTGAACGGATTCAAGATCAATGTTCAGCAGATGCGCGACCCCGCCCACATACACCATATTGGCAACTCTGGATTTAAGTTCACGCGGGATGTCAAAGGTATCCATGAGTTCCTTAATCGGCATCCGGTAGATGTACAGGTCATCGCGGCTGATTTCCTGTTTCCAGTCCAGGGGATAAATAACCACGCTGCCAGAGGCAAGTTCAGCAACATCCTGTGCCAGCGTTTGCTGATTCCACGCGACCAGCACTTCGCTGCTGCCCTCTTTCCGCGCCAGATACCCCTCTTTACTCAGGCGGATAATGTACCAGGTCGGCAGCCCCTGAATATTGGAGGGAAACAGGTTTTTGCCCACCACCGGAATGCCCATCTGAAAGAGCGCCCGGATGATGACCATATTGCTCGTCTGGCTGCCAGAGCCATTGGGAGAAGCCACATTAATAGAAAAATCGTTCACCCGTACCGCCGGAGCGCCGGTGGCAGGGCCTCGTTCAAGTACGTCCGTGATTGTCATAGCTTAAAGTTCCTTCGGTCTTGTGATACCGCTAAACGACATCTGAGGTATCCTGGCTAGTTCGTGTGAGGATGCCATGTTAGCAGAAAGCTGTCAAATTGTCTAACCGTGAACCTGTTCTTTTTGTGCATGATGACAGACAACTACT
>CAZKZS010000066.1:3529-17948 GCA_964557285.1 uncultured Anaerolineae bacterium
GGGCAAGGGGGTGAAGCTAAAAAATGTTACAGGGAAAGATTCTCAATGAAATAAGTTAGGGTAGCGACCGCCTGTTCGTATTCTGACAGGGAGAGATGTTCGTTTGGGGTGTGGTCAAGGCTGCTGTCGCCGGGGCCATAGGCGATGATGGGACAGCCCCAGACCGCACCCACAATATTCATGTCACTTGTGCCTGTTTTGTATACAAACCCCGGACGGTTTCCCTGGGCGCGAATTGCTGCCAGCATGTGTCGTACCAGGGGCGTGTTTTTATCGCTTTGAAAGGCTTTTTCCGCGCCAAAAGCCCGCAGTTCACTGTTAGAGGCAGCAAAACGCGATACCGCCGCGATAACTTCATCCGGTGTTTGGTGCGGCGGCAGGCGAAATCCAATTATCAGTTTTGCCTGTTCATTAAACCCGTCGCTGCTGGTATTGATACTTTGCAGGGTCGGCATCACCTGGTCAAAATAACGCTCATGAGGGGCATTTTCCTGAGCCGCCCATGCCAGCACCCGATTCCAAAATTCGACTCCTACAGCGCCAGCGCTGGGTTCAGGATGCGCGGTGTGCGAAACGGTGCGCGTATAGGTATATTCCAGCACCAGACGCCCTTTATAGCCCAGCGTAATCCGGTCAGCGCTGCTTGGCTCGCCGATGATACACAGGTCAGGCGTGCAGGCTTTAGCGATGTGACGAGCGCCTTTGCTGCTGGGGATTTCTTCTTCCACTGCCCCCACGACCATCACCCGCCAGCCTCCAGGAATCGCTGCACGGGCAGCCGCCGCCGCAAAAGCACACAGCGACCCTTTGGCATCCACACTGCCGCGCCCATAAAGAATCCCATTTTCCACCCGCACTGGAATTTCTCCCCGTACCGTATCAATATGCCCTAAGAGCATCAGCGTCTGTGAAGCATCGGCAGCACCCCGCCAGCCGACGGCATTTCCCACCGCATCGACTGCCGCTTCAAAGCCATGTTTATTCATCCAGTCCACCAGGTAACGCACCGCCTCCCCTTCCTGTTCGGAAGGGCTGTAACGTCTGACCAATTCGGTGATTAGCTCAGTGGACATGCAGCCGTTCCAATTTTTTAAGAATATGCTGGGTAGTGTGGGTGGTGCTGCCCGTATGTGCCGCTGCATAGGTGATTTTGCGAACTGCCACCGCCTCAGCCGCATACCCTAGATTATCCAGCATCATGGCGGCGCTTAAAATGGCCGCACGCGGATCGGCAGTGCCTTTGCCTGTTATATCCGGTGCGCTGCCATGGACGGGTTCAAAAACGGCAGGTTTTTGGATACCAATATTGGCCGACGGCGCGATACCCAGGCCGCCCGTTAGCCCTGCCGCTAAATCGCTCAAGATGTCCCCAAACAAATTGGTGGTGACAATCACATCAAAGCGTGCTGGATTTTGCACCATCAGCATGGCGGCTGTATCCACCAGCACTTCATCGACCGTTAAATCGGGAAAATCCTGCACTACTTCCCAGCCGACCCGCCGGAACAGCCCACAGGTTTCTTTTAAAACGTTAGCTTTATGCACCAGAGTCAATTTTTTGCGGCGCAACATGGCCTGTTTACACGCCTCCCGCACGATTCGCTCAGAGGCTTTCGCGGTAATCACCCGTTCGGCGATGGCCGTTTGCCCATCCAGTTCGACCCATTCGCGGCGGCTGTATAAGCCTTCCGTATTTTCGCGCACGATAAGCATATCAATCTCTTTTTGGGGTAAAAGTGCTGGACGCAAATTGGCAAATAAATCAAAATGCCGCCGCAGACTCAAGATAGGACTCTGATAGCCTTCCACTTTGCCCATTGGAGAAGCCGTTGCCCCAAACAACACCGCGTCGCTGTTTTCGCACAGGAATAAGGTTTCCGGCGGAAGCGCGTTTCCTGTTTTTTCAAAAGTGCCGAATCCGGCTTCTGCTTCCCGAAATTCAAGCGGCAGATTCAGGGCGGTTAAAACCTTCCGTGCTGCCGGAATCACTTCCTGCCCGATGCCATCCCCCGCAATTAAAACGATCGTGTACATGGTTTTTAAACCTTCCCGAAGCGTTTTTGCAGCATGGGGACAAGCCCACCCGCGCCTAAAATCGTTTGCACAGAGGGAGATAATCTGGGAATGGTAAAAATCTGTCCGTTTGCCAGCATTTGCCCTGCCTCTCTATCTATTTCAACTGTATCCCCTGTTTGCAGCAGGCGGTATAAATTCGGACAGACAATGGGCAGCAGCCCCTGATTAATACAGTTACGGAAATAAATCCGGCTGAAGGAGGCCGCGATAATCATCGGCACACCCGCATATTTCAGCGCGGTAACGGCCTGTTCGCGGCTGCTGCCACAGCCCCAATTTTTCCCCGCCACAATCACATCTTCTGGCTGCACATGGGCGGCAAAGGTGGGATCAAGGTCTTCTAAAGCATGGGCGGCAATTTCTTCCGGTGTTTTAAGCGTGTAGGTATATTTGCCGGGGAAAATCACGTCGGTGTTCACGTTATCCCCGTAGACCCAGACACGGTGTATGTTTAACATGGTTCTCCTTAAAAAAATAGCGGTTAGCTTTTAGCGGTTAGCCATTTTTGAAGTAGTTTTGCTTCCTGTTCCAGCGACAGCCCTGCCCGTAATGGATTTTCCTGTTGTTGACCATCGGCCAGCGTATCGCGGATAGTATCGGTCAGAGGATGAAATTGCAGCCCCGCGTTTAACGCCCGATTGACGTTGATGGTATGAACCCCCACCACAGAGGACGGAAACCACAGGGGCAGGCTGACTTCATTTTCCTGCAAAAAGGCTTCGCTCACTGGGACAAACTGAACTTCTTTTCCCGTAAGTATCCGACTGGTTTCCAGAACATCGGATAGGGGAACGGGCTGTCCGGTAGCGTTAAAAATGCCGGTTTGCTGCTGTTCCGCCATCTGAATCGTCCACTCTGCCAGGTCGCGTGCGTCAATAAACTGCATCTTAAATTCCGGTGGAATCAGCATTTGGCCGCCGTAGAAAACGCGCATCGGCCAGTAAGTAAAGCGCAGGGTGTAATCTTCCGGCCCGACCACCAGCCCCGGACGGATAATCAGGGTGGGCAGGGTGTCTAATACCACTTTTTCACACAGGGCTTTGAGTGCGCCGTAGGTTTCTCCGGTAATCACTTCTGTAGTTTCATCGGACAGCGTTTGTAAAGCGCCGTTTTCATCCTCATGGGCTTTTGTTTCCAGGTCACGGTAAACTGAAATGGTGGAAATAAAAATGTAACGGTTGACCGCTTCTTTGAGCAGTTCCACCGACTGGCGTACCACACGCGGCACGTAGCCACTGGTATCAATCACCACATCCCAGGTACGATTTTTCAGCGCCTCTAACTGCCCGTCCCTATCGCCATAAACATGCTCAACCTGCGGAAACACATCAGGATTCGTTTTTCCCCGATGAAACAGAGTGATGTCATGCCCGCGCTTTAAAGCGGCCTCTGTCATATGCCGCCCGACGAATCGTGTGCCGCCAATCATCAGGATTTTCATGGAATTTTTCCTTCACTATCGTTGAAAAGATTTTATCAACGATTCAGGATTTCACGCGGGTCGGTCACTTTTCCAGCTACGGCGCTGGCCGCCACTACATACGGGCTGGCAAGATAAATCAGCGCGTCAGATGTTCCCATCCGTCCTTTAAAATTGCGGTTGGCGCTACTCAGGGTCACTTCGTTGGGGGCAGGAACACCCATATGATTGCCCATACATGGCCCGCAGCCCGGCGTTCCTATCGCCGCGCCCGCTTCAATCAGGGTTTCGATGTAGCCCGCCCGCACCGCCGCCAGATACACTTCTGAACTGGCCGGAATCACCACCAGCCGACAGCGCACTTTTTGCCCGCGTAACACCTCCGCCGCCGCCTGAATATCCTGCAAACGCCCATTGGTACACGTTCCGATAAAGGCTTGCTGAATAGGTTGTCCTGCCACTTCGGATAGATTCACCACGTTATCCGGCTGGTGCGGCAGCGCAACCTGAGGTTCAAGCTGACTCACGTCCAGCAGGTAATCCTCAACATATTCAGCGTTCGGGTCGGGATAAAGCGGGGCATAGTCGCGGGTGCGTCTGGCTTCCAGATAGGTAAAAATGGCCTCGTCCGGCGGCAAATAGGCATTTTTCGCCCCAAATTCGGCCATCATATTGGGCAGCACCGCCCGTTCATCCAGTGAAAGCGTCTGAATCGTATCCCCTGCAAACTCAATCGAGCGATACAGGCCACCATCCACACCGTAATTTCCTAGAATCCGCAGCGAAATATCTTTCGCCGTGACACCCAGCATGAGGCTTCCTGTCAGCGTGATTCGCATCGATTCCGGCACACGTATCCAGAGTTCTCCCGTTGCCCACAGCGCGGCCATTTCCGTCCGCCCGACTCCCGCCCCAAACGCTCCTAACCAGCCGAAATGGGTGCTGTGGCTGTCCGCGCCGAGGATGGTTTCACCAGGCAGAATCAATGCTTCTTCGCTGATGACCTGATGACAGATGCCGCGCCCCACTTCAAACAGGTGAGCGATACCCTGTTCCCGCACCCACTGGCGGATTTCGGCATGATTTTGAGCGTGTTTGCTGGTGGGAGCAGGCACGGCATGGTCAAAGGTAATAACAATCCGGTCCGGGCGGGCGATTTTTTCCGCGCCAATGTCCAGAAAAATCCGTCGGATGGCCGCCGAATTATCATGACTGAAGATGAGGTCTGGCCTCACATCCAGAATATCCCCCGCACGCGCTGAGGATACCCCTGCCGCACGCGCCAGCGCTTTTTCCGCAAAGGTAGAGCCACTCATAAAACCTGCCCCGCCGCCTGATATAGGAGAGAGTCGATTTCGGCCAGCGCTAAAGGGCGGCTGTCCGCACGCTGTTTAACCGCCTGCGTTACGGCTTTGAGGGTGGAATCATCCAGCGACAGCCCCAGTTTTAAGGCGCGGTCACGAATCGTATTCCAGCCCGTCAGCCGATGCCCGATAGCAACTTCCCGCGTTAGGCCAAAATCTTCGGGGTCAATAATCTCATAGGTGGAGGGGTCAGCCAGCACCGCTTTGGCATGGATGCCCGCTTTATGAATAAACGCGCTTGCGCCTGTAATGTAATTACTAAATGGAATTTCAATGCCACAAATGCCCGCCATCAGGGAATCGAGTTGAGGTAAAAGCCGGAGGTCGTATTTTTGCACATAGGTTCGGTCAAGGGTATACAGACGGGCAATTAAACCGCCAAGCGGGGTAATCCCATTGCGCTCACCGATCCCTAAAATCGTGGTGTCAATATGCGTCGCGCCGGCTTCCAGCGCCGCGCACGCATTGGCAATCGCGCAGCCGCTATCGTTATGCCCGTGAAACTCAATATCGAGTCCGGTCAGGCGCACCAGTTGATTCACCATCGCGTAAACCTGAGTCGGCAGCGCGACTCCTACTGTATCCGCCACGCCCAATCGGTTGACCAGCCCTAAATCCGCCACTGCCAGGTATACGCGCAGCAAATCCGCTTCCCGGCTGCGAAAGGTATCTTCGGTACTGAAGCGTAAAATGATGTCCGGCGACTGCGAACGGATAAAAGACATTACCTCTTCGGCCAGGTCAATAATTTGACGGATACTTTTACCATGACTGTGCAGCATCAGTTGGGGCGACGTGCCAATCACAATATCCAGACCCTGCACGCCTGTGTCAAGCGCCCGCAGCGCATCCTCACGGTTGCAGCGAATATGAGTTAGAATCCGCGCCTTGAGATTTTCCCGCACCACCGCGCGAATATCGGATTCACTTTGCGGGGAGGCACAGGGCGAAGTCATTTCAATCATTTCGACGCCAAAAGCATCCAGCAGTCTGGCAATTTCGATTTTTTGCGCGGTGGTAAACGTAGCGGTGCTGAACTGTTCCCCTTCGCGCAGGGTGCTTTCAATAATGCTGTACTGGTTAAATGGCATGATTTAAAATATCCTCAACCGTGTCAACCATCTGCCACAACTCCTCATCGGAAATGACCAGCGGCGGCAGCAGCCGTAAAACCGTTGCGCCCGCAGGCAGCGCCAGAATCCCGCGACTCTGCAAAGCACTTAAAACAGGGGCGACCTTGCCGCGTAATTCAATTCCGACCATGAAGCCACGCCCGCGCACATCTCGCACGGTGTTTTCCGACAGATGTTCACGGAAATACTGAAGCACCTCCGCGCCGCGCTGCCGCGCACGGGGAATTAAATCCGTATTCTGGTAAACCGCTAAGGCAGCGCAGGCAGCAGCACAGGCTAAAGGACTGCCGCCGAAGGTGCTGCCATGTGAGGCCGGAGGCAGTTCGCCGACCCGTTCCCCAAGCAAAACCGCGCCCATCGGCAGGCCGCCCGCGATACTTTTAGCCAGGCACATCAAATCCGGCTGGATGCCATCCTGTTCATGAGCGAATAAATAACCCGTGCGTCCGAATCCGGTTTGCACCTCATCCACAATCAGGAGCGCCCCGTGTAAATGGCATAAGTCCTGTACGGCCTGCAAGTACCCTGCTGCCGCCGGATGTACCCCGCCTTCTCCCTGCACGACCTCCACCAGCACCGCGCCGATGGTCTTGTTCATGGCCTGCTCCAGCCGTTCCACATTGTTGTAGGGGATGTGGGTCACTTCAGGCAGCAGAGGCAAAAAGGGTTCACGGTATTTTTTTTCCCAGGTGGTGCTGAGTGCGCCCATCGTGCGGCCATGAAAACCGCGCATGGTGGCGATGATTCCCGTTCGGCCAGTCACCAGCCGCGCAAATTTTAACGCGCCCTCGATGGCTTCCGCGCCACTGTTGCACAAAAAAACACGCGGCATGTTGGCGGCAGCACACAGCGCCGCCTGATACTGAGCGCGGACCGGATTGTGAAAAATTTCGGTGCAGGTGATGAGTTCCGCCGCCTGCTGCTGAATCGCACTGACCACTGCCGGATGTGCATGTCCCAGATTAGATGACCCCTGCCCACTTACACAGTCGATATAACTGTTGCCTTCAGCGTCAAACAGCCGCGCCCCTTCGCCGCGCACGATTTGTAAATCGCGTTTGATATAAACTCCACTGGAATGTTGTGTCTCAAGCATAAGCCGCCTCAATATGAGTCCCCGCCCCTGCCAGCGCTGCATCAATGGGATTCTCCACACGCGAATCGGCTAGAATCACCCGCCGAACCTGTGCCGCTTCTGCCGCCAGCAGTTTTTTCTTCATGCGTCCCCCTGCATAATCGGCATACTGTTCGATTTCAGATATGGAAAACTGAGTAATCAGCGAGTAGGGGTCGTTCACATCCCGCAGCAGACCAGCTACATTACTCAAAATGAGGAGGGTATCTGCCCGGAAGGTCAACGCAATGTGAGCCGCCGCTAAATCCCCATCCACATTCAGCCGTTCATATTCCTCCCCAAGCGCAAGCGGCGCAATGACTGGAGTCAGGTGATTTTCCAGAAGGGGCATAAATACCTGCGTGTTTACGCCCGTAATTTTGCCGGAATAATCATCCCGAATAATGACCTGCCGCCCGTCACGAATCGCCCGAATCGCTTTTTTACGTTCTGCCTGAAGCACGCCGGACAGCCCCACTGCATTCACGCCATAGGACATAAGTTCTGCGGTGAACTGCTGATTAACTGTTCCGGCGGCAGCGCTGAAAATTTCCAGCGTGCGGGCATCGGTGTAGCGGCTGGTGTGACCGCCAGCGCTGGTGAGGGTCTGCGCGGGATAACCAACCTGTTCCGCCAGTGCATTGGCGGCGTAGCTGCACCCATGCACCAGAATCCACTGCTCACCCTGCTGAATACGGGCGGCCAGATTACGTAAAACCGCGCTGTGGTTGACCCCCGCGCCGCCGCCCAGTTTGATAACGTTGATAGCCATTACGGAAACATCCCTCCAAAAGTGAGTCCGGTGATTTCTTCAAAACCACCCATCAAATTCATACACTGTACCGCGCTGCCCGCCGCGCCTTTCCCCAGATTATCCAGCGCACAGAGTAAAACCGTGCGTCCTGTAGCCGGATCGTAGTCCCAACCCACGTCCGCGTAATTTGTGCCGGATAACAAACGCGGTTCGGGATGTCCGTACAGGCTGGTTTTATCATGCACAATCCGTACAAAGGGTTCACTGTTCCAGGCGACACGATAGGCTTTCCAGAAATCTTTTTCAGATAAACCTGCTGGCAGTGAAACATGTACTGCCGCCGATACCCCGCGTACCATTTCTACGCTGCTCATCGCCATACGGACATCAAAACGGCCACAGTCGGTCAGATTTTGCCGGACTTCGGCTTCATGGCGGTGTCCGGTCAGCGCGTAGGGGCGGACAATGCCACTTCGGATGGGGTGATGGCTGCCCGCGTTAGGGGTACTGCCGCCTTCGCTGCTGCCCACTTTAACATCCACATATAACGGCTGGTCTTCGGGAAGAAGTCCGGCTTTCACCAGCGCCCACAGCGCTAAGGTGACTGCCGTCGCGTTACAACCGACTCCACTGGCATATCTGGCATTTCGCAGCGCTCCCCGATAGAGTTCCGGTAGGCCGTACACAAAACGGGACAGCCATTCCGGTGCGGCGTGTGGATGTCCATAGGTGGCCGCGTATGTTTCCGCGTCATGCAGGCGAAAATCGGCGCTTAAATCAATGATCCGTTCGGCAAGCGCTGCGTATCGGGAAATCTGCTGCTGGGCTTCGCCGTGTGGCAGCGCCAGAAACAGCACATCACAGGGGACTAAACTGTCGGCGGTGATAAAACGTAAATCCGTTTGTCCCCGCAGATGGGGGTGAACCTGATGGACAAATTTGCCCACGCTGCGTCCCGCCGTCACCTGCATGACTTCGACATACGGATGTGGCAGCAGCAGGCGCAGCAGTTCGCCGCCTGTATACCCCGACGCACCCACGATTCCTACTGACAGGCGGCTCATACAGTCACCCTCATCTGTTCCACCACAAAACGGGCAATATGTTCGGGAATATTCACACCTGTGGTATCAATGCTGTTGCGAAATTCCATTGTGTGATTGACTTCGCACACCAGAAAACCGCGTTCGGGGTCTTCCAGCACATCAATCGCCAGCACACCGCCCTGCCCCTGACTGACCGCCAGCGCCGCACGCTGACAAATATCGGCCAGTTCGGGTGTCACCGGACAGTTAGAGGCTTTGCCGCCGCGTGCTGTGTTGGTAATCCAGTGGTCGGAGGAGCGATAAATCGCGCAGATGGTTTCTGTTCCAACCACAAAAGCGCGAATATCCCGCGACGGTTTCTGGACAAGCTCCTGAATGTAAAAAATGTGATGTCCCACCCCGCCCAATACTTCTTTATGCTCAATCAGCGCTTCCGCCGCGTCGCGGTCATTGACCCGCGCCAGCAGCCGCCCCCATGACCCCACTACGGGTTTTAAAACGACTGGATAGCCCATGCGGTCAATGGCTTCTAAAGCCGCTTCTCCACTCAACGCGATTTCAGTACGGGGTTGGGGAACATGGGCGGCAGACAGCGCCAGGGTGGTACGCAGTTTATCTGCACAGGTGCTTGCAGTGGCGTAACTGTTGATGGTCAGCACACCCGCCGCCTCAAAAAGCTGGGTAGCGACTAACCCGGCGCTGGTACTAACGCTGCGTTCCAGAATCACATCGTAGGGAGGCACGTAGTCCCCCACGCGGGCGGTGATGAGCCGTTCGTCCACCCGTTCCGGTCTGAAACCCAGATTTTCAAAGACCGTGAACAGGAGTTTTTCTTCAACCCGCACGCGGCTGCACAGAATCCCGATTCGCATGTGGTTATTCGCCCCAGTCTTCCATTTCCATCGGCGCTAGGTCAACGGTGAGGGGGTTCAGGCTGATAACTTCCAGTTCTGCGCCGCAGTCCGCACAGGGCAAAATTTCTCCCTGCATCACATTGGCGGGCAGGCTGAGGCTCACACCACATTCGACACATTCTACATTCATGATTTTTTCTCCTTTTTTCTGACCGTTCATAAAACAAAAACCCCACCAGTCGGTTTACCAGGTGGGGTCAGCGCAACGTCAAAAAGCCTACCGGGTTCACCGCTAAGTTGGGGTTTCCTTCTTGGACTTCTTGACTCTGCTCAACATACCCGTGTACTTCCTAAAAACAAAAAAACCACCCGTTTTTGCGAGTGGCCTGAGACTTTGTTCTGCGATGTCGAAAATCAGCATCCAGCGCGAAGTACGCCACTCGTTGGGGAGGGCTTCTTGCACTTCTTGGTGACGCTGACGTTCAATATCATCGAGATTCTACCGACAATTTACTCAAGTCCACGTTAAGCATAAAAAAACAGGGCGGGCATCGTCAAGACAGATGTTTGTGAAAATTCACAAAATTAGGATAATCTTGTTTCAGGGAGGAAAGACGCCATGAAGAAAATTCTCCATGCCTGTGTGCGCTTCCGCCGCCCCAGCGAATCCGATAACGAAGGCAGTGGTCAGGAACACATGAACGGCACGGCGGATGAACTGGTGGCTTTTTTTGAGGTCAACGGGGCTTCCAACGACTGGCCGAGTCAGCGTGAGGCTTTTCGCCGCAAGCGGTTCGATTTTAAAGACAGCCTGACGGTGTATCTGTATTATTTTCAAGACTTGACGGAGGATGACCTACAAAAAGCCTATGCCAGCAAGCTGGGGCATTTCCAGTGGGAACTGGCACAGATGAACGGAGAAACCCTGCCCGACCTTTACTTTGAAATTGAAGATTACTTCGCTGAAATTGGCCTTCAGAAAAAATAAAAACAGGGGCATGTACCCCTGTTTGATGTCTACAGCTTTTTGAGCCGTTCAACCAGACGCTGAATACGTTCGTAGCTCTGGCTGGCCGTCGGCCGTGCGGGGGACGGCGCAGGGAAGCGGCGGCGGAAAGGCGACCCTCCCCGATGATCTCCTAAAATGCGAAAGACGGGCCCCTGCGGTTCAAATGGCAGTTTTCCATCTCCCGGCAGCAAAAACGCATGTTCCCGGTCAACGTTCAGGACATCAATTTCGCCATCGGTCACAACTAAAACGGGCGCGTCTTTGGGAAAATCTTTTGCACCCAGCAAAAGGTCAACCCCCGGCTGTAAAATCGTGCCGCCGCGCCCCCAGATGCGGTAGGGTTTTTTCAAATCTTCTACCGGAATAAAGCCTTCGTCATACGGCTGCGTGTCACACATCACAAATCGCACCCGTTTAACGCCGTGCCGTTCGGAAAACGCCACCACTGCCGACAGCCCTTTTTGCAGCAAATCGTGGCTCATCGAGCCGGACGTGTCCAGAATCACACCAAAGGTCGGCGAATGAAGCTCCAACGGGGACATGCCCGGGCGGGGAATATCCGGCGTGGAGGACTGGCGGCGGCTGAGGCGGTTATAACTCCGACGGGGCGGCTTGGGGGTGAACTGCAAATTAAACCATTCCGCCAGTTCTGCCTTCCATTCCGGCACCTGTACCAGTTCTTCGGCCACTGTCCGCAAATCCAGTTCTTCAATCAAACCACCGGGCAGATAACCGCGCCCCAGCCCGTTTCCCTGATCTTCCATCATGCGCCGGGCAGCGTTTTGTGTATGCTGGCGGACGGTAGTGCGGAAAGGAAAACGCCGCCGAATCTGGCCGTTGCCGGGCTGGTAATCCGGGTCAAGGTCAAGCAAATCGCCCAACCCTTTACCCCGAAAGGTGAGTTGGTCGTTCCCTCCATTTTCCATAAGCAGGTCGTAAATAGTTTCTGAGTCCAGACCCGCATATTCTTCTTTGTACAAACCACCTCTGGGGGGCAGCGTACCAACACCCATCTGTACCAGCCAGCTATTAATCACATAATCACAGGCGATATTCCATACAAACCCGTCGCGGTTGGCCTTCCGCTTCTGGTGTTCCAAAACCACATGCAATATTTCATGCGCCATCACGAACCGCCATTCCAGTTCGGTCATCTCCGCATCCAGATTCACATAAATAATCTGGTTGTTGGCATCTACCGCCGCGATATTCACGTTAAATTTATGCGCGTTTTCATGGTCTAAAGCAAATTCTGCGGCAGCCGAACTCAGCAGGGGGAAGTTCTCCTTAAACCACTGAATCGCCCGTGCGGGGGGGGTATCCATTGACGGTTCTTTAATGCGAATCGTGGGAGCAATCGCCTTCACTTTATCGAGTGTGTAGGCAGACCTGAACTGGGGCAGCATACGGGTATTTGTGATCAGCACATCCCAGGTTAACGGACCTGCCGAAGTCCGCCACTGGTCGGGCAAAATGGGCAGCCCTTCGTTATCCCACTTTTTTAGAAGCTGGTTCACGGTTGGAATCGGTTCAGCCCCACTTCCAAGCGCGGGACGCCCAAACCGAAACGGCGAAAACCGCGACACGGGTGAAATAATCTGAAAACCACGCGGCGGCGCCATATTTGCCGACGCCGTAACGTGCTGGTTGATGACCATTTCACAGGCCAGCACCCACAAATCCAAATTTTCGCAGTCCTCGGGCGGTTCAATTAACCCCAATGCCAGATGATAAATCAGGTGCAGCGTCGTGAAATACCATTTTTCATAAAATGCGCGTTTATGCGGCTGTACCCGAATAATGCCTTCCGTCGTGATGTACATATAGCTGGTACGTGGCTGGCTGGCATTATAATCCAGTTCAAAATCAATCATCTGCCACAGGCTGGTCAGTTCGCGGGGCAGGTTACGCGGCTGGTAGCTTGAGCGCATACTTTCCACAAACCGCCAGCCGGGAAGCAGGGGCGTAGGCTGACGCACCGGCAACGGCTCGGCGGCCTGTGGCGATGAACCCATCAGTGCCGGACGCGGTTTCTGATAGGGCGGAAATTCCCCGGGTTCTTCGTTGCCGTTCAGGTCGATGTGGACACTGTTCCGGTCACGATGTCTGGCCGCACGGTAAGCCTTGCTATATTCTTCCGGCTTAGGGCGTGGACGCGCCCCAAAAGGACGCCGGACTCCGAATAGAGAACGCCCGAATCTACTGGTCATTTTTTGCATCCTCCTGGCTATCTGAAGGGATGCGGCGGAATGTTCCGAACCGTGAACGGGGTACATCATCATCGTTTTGCCCACCCGGACGACGAAGCGCCTGTCGGAACGGGGACGACGGCAGGGTATCATCCGAATCACTTTGCGGCGGACGGCGGAAAATACCGCCAAGACGCGGCTGCGGCGTGGAATTGTCCTGAGTCGGCGGGCTGCCTGCGGGTGGCTGCGGCTGCGAACGCGTAAACCGCGATCCGGCAGGCGGCGTGAATCCGGTAAATGGAGGGGGCGGTGGTGGTTCAGGAATCTGAAGTAAATCGCTCCACAGCCGTGTAATTTCTTCGACAAACCACTTGGGCAAATGGTCCTCGTTTTCGGGCGTAATGAAGTAGCGCACCAGTTCCATATCGTGCTGCGCCGTTTTTTCCAGCAGTTCAATCGCCTGAAGCGCCATCCATTCGGTTTCGTTGTTCAGGTTTTCGGCCTGACGCGGCAGGTGGTCAATCAGATGCGCTCGCACACTCGCCAGCATAAAGGTGACTTCTTCGTAATCGCCAAAGGGGATTTCTTCTTCCCCACTTAAAATCTGTTCCGGTTTGTACGGCGCCATCCAGTTACGGGCAAAGGCGGCATACTGCCCCGCGTGCTGCGGCGACAAACAGCCTGACGCCAGGACTTGAATCATGGCCGGATTCAGTTCCCCCGACCAACTGTGCAGGGCATCACTCAACATATGCCATGAGCGCGGGGTAGTAAACGGCGTATCATCCTGTGCTTCGGGCGCCAGAAGCTGGTCGGGGCGCATTTGAATGTACTGCAAAATGCTGTTATGAATATTATTTCCCCGTCCCCATTCCAGCCATTCCTCCGTGTTTACTTCCAATTCGACGTGAATCAGGCGATTCACCAGCGCAGAGGCAATCGGACGCGCCAGCGCCTTATCCTGCTTGCGGTTTCCCGCACCAATGACTATCGAACCCGCAGGCAGGCGATACTCCCCAATGCGGCGGTCATGAATCAAGCTGTAAAAGGCTTTCTGCACCTCCGGCGTACAGGCATTAAGTTCATCCAAAAACAGGACATAGGGTTCAGAACGGGCTATCATGGTCGGCGGGCAAAAACGACTTTTACCATCAATGATTTGCGGCACGCCGATTAAATCTTCCGGTGCAAGTTGTGACCCCAATAACGAGACACATTCTAAGCCAATCGACATGGCGAACTGCTCAACCAGAGCGCTCTTACCGATCCCGGGTGGCCCCCAGATAAATACAGGGCGTACCAGAGCCACACTTTTCAGCAGTTTCAAAAGTTCACTTGGGGTGACGGTTAGCATAGATAAGTGGCACCTTTAAACTCTATGGTCGTACTATGATTGTCGGTTGCTCAGGTATCTCCGTCAATGTGACGATAGTCCTACGATTTTCCTGTTCGCGTCAGAC
>CAZKZS010000067.1:0-10006 GCA_964557285.1 uncultured Anaerolineae bacterium
GTCTTTTTTGCGCTGGGAATCCTGCGTTTTGAAATGGCACAGCCGGAAACTCAGGAAGATCATGTTGCCCGTTTGAATGACCGCCGAGGACAGTTGATGATTCATGGCACAGTCGTGGCTGAACCCCGCGCCTTTGATACCCGATTACAGGTGCTGGTGGAGGTGGATGAGGCGACAGGGCGGCCTGCTCAGGGGCGGGTGCTGGTGTACGCTGACCGCACGCTGGAAGTCCGTTACGGGGATGAAATTCAGGCGTTTGGCATCCTTCGCACCCCGCCCACGCTGGATGATTTTGATTACCGCAACTATCTTTCCCGCCAGAAGATTTTTAGCCTGATGCCCGCAGCAGATGTGCAAATTTTGTCCTCTGGAAAGGGATTTTATCAAACGCTGTTTGATTTAAAAAATGAAACCCGTGATTTTATTAATACGGCTTTGCCCGAACCTCAGGCATCGCTGCTGGTGGGGATTTTGCTGGGGGATGACAGCGGCCTATCGGATGAGGTAGAAGAATCATTTATTGTAACGGGAACTTCCCATATTATTGCCATTTCCGGTTTTAACATGGTCATTCTGGCACAAACTTTGATGTCCATCCTGCGGCGTTTTATGAAACAGGAAAAGGCGGCAGTGGTGGGGGTGTTCACGATTGGCCTATACACGATATTTGTGGGGGCAGGGGCAGCGGTGGTACGGGCGGCGCTGATGAGCGCCCTGTTAATTATCGGGCAGGCGCTGAAACGAAAAACCCATGTGCCTACTTCGCTAGCATTTGCCGCCCTGCTGATGAGCGCACTTCAGCCCTGGACGCTGTGGGATGTGGGGTTTCAACTCAGTTTTGCGGCGGTGGTGGGCATGGCCGTCTTTGTGCCGCCGATGGAAAAAGGACTGACCCATGTTCTCAATCGGGCTGCCAGCCAGCAGACCACCCAAAAGCTGCTTGGGGCGCTGTCTGATTCGCTGATTGTGACGACCGCCGCGCAAATCACGACGCTGCCACTCATTTTGTATTATTTTGGGCGGCTGTCGCTGGTGTCACCTGTTGTCAATTTTATCATTATCCCCTTTCAGCCTCTGGTGCTGCTGTTTGGGGCGGTGGGGGTGCTGGTGGGCATGGTGATTCCGGCGGTTGGGGAACTTATTTTAAGCGGTGCATGGCTGTTTTTGACCCTGACGGTAGAAGTCATCGAATTTTTTGCCGGACTTTCTTTTGCTGACCGGACATTTCACATCGGGCAAACCCCCGTCCTGCTGTTTTTTGGCCTGTTAACTTTATGGATTTTGTATCAGGCGACCCGTCCACGCTGGGCAATAAAATTTATCAATGGAAAGCTAACATTACGTTTTGTCCAACTGGCGTCACTGATTGCAATGGCGCTGCTGATCAGTGGGCTGGCACGGCAGCCAGATGGCAAACTGCACGTTTCGTTTTTGGACGCCGGACAGGGTAACGGGGTACTCATCGAGTCGCCGCGCGGGGCGGTCATTCTGGTGAACGGGGGGAATCTGCCGTCGCGTCTGCTCAATCAGCTAGGCGACCAGCTTCCGCCGCGCACGCGCCATATTGATGTCCTGATAATCACATCGCTGCTGGAAGAAAATATTGCTGCCCTGCCCGAAGTGATTGACCGTTATGACGTTGGTACAGTTTTGCTTCCCGTGCAGGACTCCGACCTGCCTGTTTACCAGACCATTTTAAACAGGCTGGAAAAAAACAACGTGCCTATGGTCAGGGTATCGGCGGGATACACCCTGCACACGGACGATGAGTTCCACCTTGAGGTTCTTTTTGAAAGTGATGATGCGGAACTGGTGCTGCGGGGAGTTTATGGAGAAGCGGTGTTTTTGCTTACGGGCGACATCACGGCTGAAGAAGAAAATCATCTGCTGCAAAATCCCCATCTCATCCAGGCAACTGTGTTGCAGGCTGCCAGCCATGGAAGCGGCGAGTCCTCCAGCGCAGCCTTTGTACAGGTTGTACGGCCACAGGTGGCGGTCATTCAGGCCGATGCGACCCGTCATGCAATTTCACCTACAGTCATTGACCGCCTTTCAGAAAGCCGCCTATTCCGCACCGATGAACAGGGGTTGATTGAAATCATCACGGATGGAAAAACCCTCCAGATTCTCACCAGACGTTAATTTTTTAATAGAAAGCGCTTAATTTGCCCCTTGTCGCCTATAATAAAAAGAACCCATGTAGGGAGGTTTCATCATGTGGACATGGCTTAAACATCTGCTGAGCGCTTCAGAGGATGGCAAGGTGAAGTCGTTTGAGGAAGAAATCGCTGCTTTTCCAGAGGTCACGTATGAAAAGCGCGGCCTCATGTCGATTCCGATTCGGAATATCGTGGGCAGTGTGGGACGGGCGCACGAACTTAATAAAGCTTTTCATTACCGCAATCGGACTGCCACCCAGCGTTACTTTGCGGTGAACGAAGCCATGCGTGCCGGACGGCCTTCCGACCCGATTCAGGTGGTTAAACTCACACGTGACCACGCCGAGTCGGAATATTATGTGATTGATGGGCATCACCGCGTCGCCACCGCCATTGAAGAAGGGTTTGAAACCATTAACGCGCTGGTGACTGAAGTTATCCTGCCGGAAAACGATGCTGAAAAGAGCTAGACGGCCTTTTGTTAAACGTGCTACCCCCTATCCCGAACTGGGAACGGTGTTTGCGGAACGGTATCTTCTGGAACATTTGATTGGGACGGGGGGCAGCAGCGCGGTTTTTAAAGCGCTGGATACCCGCCTGAACCGCGAAGTTGCCATTAAAATCCTGGCGCCGGATGAAATGGATGACCCCGGATTGGCGCGGTTTAAACGAGAAGCCCTCAGTATTGCGCGGTTATCTCACCCCGGAATTGTGACCATTTATGATTTTGATGAGGCGGACGGCTACCCGTACCTGACGCTGGAACTGGTGACAGGACGCGATTTGTGGTCGATGCTGTATGAGGGAAGCGGCCAGCTTTCTCAGGACATCAGCCTGAAAATTGCGGTGAATATTCTGGATGCGCTGGAATATGCCCACGAGCGCAATGTGATTCACCGCGACCTGAAACCCGAAAATGTGATGGTGGTGGATGACGATTACAACACCAAAGTGATGGATTTTGGGCTGGCTTATATACGCGGTCAGAGCCGTATCACCAGCGACGGGATTATTTCCGGCTCAGCTTATTACATGGCGCCGGAAGTGGCCGAAGGAAAAACCAGCGACCATCGGGTTGATTTGTATGCGCTGGGGGTCATGTTATATGAAATGCTGGCTAGACGCCTGCCGTTTTATAGTGAGAATCATCTGGCGGTTATTTCGCAGCATCTTTATGATGCCCCCGCCGCCCCCTCCCTGTTTAACCCTGGCATTTCACACGCGCTGGAAGCTATTCTCTTAAAACTGCTGGCAAAACACCCTGAAGACCGTTTTCAGGACGCAGGGGCGGTCAAAGAAGCGCTCTTAAATTTGGAAGCGGATACCCAGGAAAAACCGACTCGTGCTGCCCTTCTGAATCGGATTATCCACAGCCCGACAATTGGGCGGGAGGCGGAATGGGTTAAACTGCGCGACTCCTGGCAGCGTGTCCGGCTGGGGGCGGTGGATGCGCCTGCCCTGGTTTTAATTGCAGGGGAAGCGGGCAGCGGAAAATCGCAGTTAGCCAACCAGTTAATTGTGAAAGCACAGCAGGCGGGCGCGAAGGTTTTAACAGGACTGTGTTATCAAAATGATTCTACGCTGCCCTACCGTCCGTTCAGCGATATGCTGCGGGACGCGCTGCGGGATAGTTCGATAGACATCAGTCCGGCGATTGCGGCGGATTTAGCTAAACTGGTGCCGGAAGTTGCTGAGGAACATCTAACCGAACCTCTGCCGCCCCTGCCGGCAGAGGCGGAACGGGTGCGCCTGTTTGAGCATATCACCCAGTATTTTATTGACCTGGCACACACCCGCCCTCTGGTGCTATTTATTGATGATTTACACTGGGCCGATGCCAGCAGTATCGCCCTGCTGCACTACCTTGCTCCCCGCCTGCGTGAACAGCCGATTTTTTTACTGGGAACGTACCGTCAGGAAGAACTTGACCCCCGTCATGCGCTGGATGCGCTGCTGCGCGAATTTACCAGCCGGAATCTGGTGGAACGGATTGTGCTGCGGCGGGTTTCGCATCAGGACATGCAAAAAATGGTCGAGTCGATTCTAGGGGCGCAAATTGGCACGCAGTTGGCCGATGTGATTTATGAAAAAACCGAAGGCAATCTTTTTTTTGCCCGTGAACTGCTGAAATCGCTGGTGCTGGAAGAAACGATTTATGAAGAACAGGGCATCTGGAAACACAAAGCACTGACCGATGTTGAACTGCCAAGCAGCATTGTATCCGTGATTGGGCAGCAGTTAAGCAAACTCAGCGAAGCGGCTCATGAGGTGTTAACGGTAGCGGCAGTGATAGGCCGTCAGTTTGCTTTTGATGTGCTGGCGGAAGCGGTAGAGTATGATGAGGAAACCCTGCTTAAGGCGCTGGAAGAAGCGGCAGATGGGCATCTCATCCATGAAAGCCCTGGCAGCCGGGAGGACGTGTATATTTTTGAAAATTCGGCCATTCGTCAAACCCTGCTTAGCGACATCGGCCAGCGCCGGAAAGCCCGCCTGCATATGAAAATCGCCAGAGCGCTGGAAAGCCGCTACCGGAACACACTTCAGGATTACGTGGAAGTGATTGCCCGCCACTACAGCCTGGGCGCCCGCACCGATGAAGAAATTAATACTGCGCTGGATTATCTGCTTCAGGCGGCAGGGCGGGCTTCCGAAGTATTTGCTTTGCCCAACGCGGTTGATTTGTATACCCAGGCGCTGGATTTGGCTCAGGAGGATGTGAGCGAACGGCGGAATGAACGGCTGGTGCTGATTCGAGAACGGCGTGGCATGGTGTATCAAAAAATGGGGCATTTTGAGGCGGCGGCAGCCGATTTAGAGGGGGTGCTGCAAACGCCAGAAGTTCATCAGGATGCTTATCGTAAGCGGCGGGTGCTGCTGGAATTAGGACAGGTCTATCGGCGGGGGGAGCAGTTTGATTCGGCCATTAAACGGCTGACCGACGCCGTAGAACTCTCGCGCACGATGAATGATGAGCGTCTGGTGGCGGACGCCCTATTTTATCTGGGTGCGATGCATTGGAGTCGCGGCAATATCACCACTGCTACCCGTCATCAGCAGGAAGCCTATGAAATTGTCACCCGATTGGGCTTGCAGGATGAAGTCACCATGCGGGTGCTGCACGGCGTTGGGGAATGTGCCATGCGCCGCAGCGACTACACCATTTTAAAGGCTGCCGAAGATTCGTATGAGCTTGCCCGCCAGTTTGGAAATATCGAGTATCAGATTGAAAATTTAACCGTGCTTGGCATGGCTGAAATGCACCGAGGAAATTATGAACGGGCGCAGGAAATTCTGGCAAAACAAATCCAACTGGGCGAACAGGCGGATATTCGCTGGCATCGCATGTTCGGAATGGCCTCTTACGGGTGGGCGAAGGCTGCCGCCGGAGATTACAGTGTCGCCATTCAGATTCTGGAGGATGCCAAACGCAGCACGCAGGAACGGTATAAAGGTGTGCTGATGACGATGCTCTGGGATTATCTGGGGCGGTGTTATCTGGAACTGGAAGATTTGCCGCGTGCAGTGGAGGCATTTTCGGCAGGCATGGATTGTGTCAAACGTTACCTGATTAGCTGGTCAGAGGCGGCAACCGTCGCTAACTGGTCGCTGGCGCAAATCTGGTCAGGCAATTTAGAAGTTGGCACGCTGCTGCTGGATACACTGGAAAAAACGCTCTCCCAGGGAGATATGCTGTATGTGCCATTTTTGTATCAATCGCTGTGTGCGCTGGAACTTGCTCGCTTTCAGCCAGAAAAAGCGGCACAGTGGGCGGAAAAAATGGTCACGATAGCGGATAAACTTGACCAGACGGTGCAAATTGCATGGGGGCATCTGTGGTGGGGAAGGGCGCAGATGCAAAGTGAAAACCTGGTTGAAGCCCGCACCCATTTTGAAAGCGGCATGGCAATCGCCATGACCATTAACCGTCCGCGTCTGATGTGGGATTTGCATCAGGCACAGGCCGATTTATACGCTGCGCTGGGAGATGAAAAAACAGCACGGCATCATCGGGAGCGTGTGCATCTCATTGTGCAGGCGCTGGCCGATAAATTAAAAGAGCCGCGTTTACGTGACCATTTGCTCAGGAAGCTCCCTTGAGTCACCTTCGTTTTCTGGTGCTTGCGGATACCTTTGCCACGATGGTACGCCGTGCCATTCAGGAAAATATTGACCTGATTCAGACCTGCCACGCGCTTCTGCTGTTAGGCGATTTACCCGCCCGGGCTTACCCTGCTTTACGGAAGGAATTTCATTTAACACAGCGTGGGCTGTGTGTGCTGGGTAATCATGACGGCGAAAACTGGTCGGACTGGCTGCCCCGTTATCAGGTTGAGCATGTGCATTTAAAGCTGGCTGCCCTGCGGAAAGATGGGCGGGAATTTATTTTTGGCGGTTTTAGCGGCAGCGAACGTTATACACCTGACGGCTGCTGGCAGTGGGAGAACAAAGCGGCGGAAAATCGGCTGGCTGCTTTTTCCCCGTGTGATATTTTGCTGGCACACACCGCCCCCGAACCCCCACCCGGCTACGTTCCCGATAATCACCACAAGGGGCTGCCCGCGTTGGGCGGGTATATTGATAAACATCAGCCGAAGCTGGTTTTGCACGGACATTTTCATCAGACCTACCAGCAGCAGCGCGGTAAAACGCTGATTCTTGGGTGTTACGGGGCGGTGCTGGTCGATTGTACAATTGAGGGTGAGTGCTGGCAGGTGAACTGGAAAGAACTCAATGTCCTTCCCTGGAATCAATAAAAAGCAGGTTCTCATTTTTTACCAGATTGCAGGTGGATTGCTCGTGGCGGTCATTGTGCTGGTCGGCATTTACCGCGTGGAAGCGGGCATCCAGAATTTATTTGACGGGCGCGGCCAGGATCGGGTGATGGCAGGAGATGAGGTGGGAGAACTCATTATCCTCAGCACCCGCCATCTGGTGGTACGTACCAGCGCCGTTCAGGATGTGGTTATCGGCCTTGTGTTGATGGTAGGCAGCGTGGCCGCGTATACCTGGATTGAACGGCATCTCCGAACTTAAAGCCTTTTCAGAATTTCGTCTTTTTTGCGCTGGTATTCTTCCTCACTAATCAGCCCCTGAGATCGCATTTCGTTCAGGGCGTACAGCGCACTGGACGGCGTTTTCACTTTGGCAGGCTGATATGTCTCTCCTACAAACTGCTTACAATGTGGACACTGCGGTTGATCTGCATGAGGATTGGGATTGGATTTGGTGGAAATGATTTTGTTCTTTCCACAGGCAGGGCAGGGGCCGATTTCAGGCCAATTTCCTGTAATTGCCCGATAGAGAAAGTCCAATACCATTGCCCCAATACCAATGCCCGAAAAAATGAAAACGAGAATCCCGATAAAAATACTGTACCCCAGCCCATTTCTTACATAATAGTGCCTCCACCAGTACCAGATGGACAGAAGCCAGAACGGACAGCAAATTACATAGAAGATTAAACCAGAACTGTCACTGCTGCTGCTGGTTTGTGCCATGAGCAGCAAGCCAGTAACCACGATAAAAATGATAGGAAATAGATTTTTAACGTGCTTAAACATCTTTTAAGCCTTTTAAAATACAATGATTTCATTATATCAGTAATAATAGTTATTTGAATAAAATTGGTACTTTTAAACCAAAAATTGACCTTGATGGCTTGCCCTGAAAAAGGGCAGGAACAAGCGAACGCAGTGAGCGATGCCTGCCCCTACGGTCCATCCCTCAACATGCGGTGGAGAGGGGGTAAGGGGGAGGATTGACGCGACTGCAATCCAGGTCAAATTTATCTAGGTACTTGCCACAGTGAAATATGTTTCATATACAAAGGGTTTGGGGCTGCCATCCACCCGCACCAGGCCATTGGTTTTTTGCGCCATATCCATCGCGTCCGACCAGGCATACCAGATGATGACGGGCGCTTTATCTGTGATTTTCTTCATGTGGTTGTACAGATTTTTCATATACAGCGCCACATCATCCCAGTAATTGGGGTCGTCCGTTCCCAATGCGCCGACTTCGGTCAGCCACAGGGGAATCCCGGGTGCAGCGCGGCTGATGGTGGTCAGGTAATCGTCAATGTTGCCAAACCGGGAAAAGATGGTTTTGTCGTTGGGCGCTCCCTGCCCATAGGGGTGAACTCCGATAGCATCTACCGGAAGTGTTCCTCCCAGTTTATTTTTCACAATTTTGATATATTCCGCGCTGATATGCGGACTGTTGACCAGCCCACCCGTTAAAATTTTGGATTTGGGAGCAAGAGTCCGTACCAGCAGCGTGACTTTTTCCAGCAGGGCAGCGTAATCTGCCGGAGGGAAGGCCACCGCAGAGGGATTGTTCGGCCCTACGTCACCTTCATTCCAGACTTCATACGCGCCAATTTTATTCCCGTAGCGGCGGATCACTTTTTCGGCTACTGGTACAAACTGGGAGGTAAAGGCTTTCCATTTTGTCGAATCCATCTGATCCCAGTTCCAGCCCGCCGCTTCGCCATACATTTCATGCCCCATGACTAGAAGGATGTTCACACCCAGACGGTTATAGGCGTCAATGACGGCATCATAAAACCCAAAGGAGGCTTCTACAGAGGGGAAATGGGCGGGCGAACTGAGATACGGGAAACGCACCCATTTAAAACGGCTGAATTCTACCGGAATGGTCGGCCAGCCGTGTCCATTTTTCGGGTGAATGTTCATGCCAGATTGCAAAGGCGGAAGCTGAACCGCCGAGTCAATTTTTGCTTTTGCGAGAGGGGTTAATCGGGGGCGGGTGGGCAGGGGATGGAGTTCATCAATCACTCGCCACGCGATTTCTGCCGGAAACGTGGTAATTTTAAAATGGCGTGCGCCCTGCGGCGGTGCTTCCGGGTTAATATCAAAATAAAATAAGTCGTCTTTGTAGGAATCCAGGAATTTCAGGACTTCCTCAATCGTTGCTAAGAAAACATTAATCGAAGGATTGTTGCTCACAGCCGCCGCCTTCCTAAAATTTTTACTGATTATAGCTTTTTTCTATGCACATCAGGAAATTTTAGGATTACACTTACCGCCATGACAACTCGTTCAACTTTCGCACAACTCTGGCTCGTTATTTTTATTCTGCTGGTACAACTGTTTATTCGTACTCATAATGCTGGTCTACAGGAAGTTTTTATTGACGAAGGCTATCATGTGACACGGGGGGCAGTGGTCTGGGATTTTGAGCAGCACCCCGGACGATTCGCCAACGGTAAACTCCTGCTGTATTACTGGCTGGGGATTTTTGAAACCGACCCGTCGATTGCTTTGCCCATTTCACGGATAGCGATTGCCTTATTTTCGCTCATTAATGGGGCGGCGCTGTATTTGCTGGGGCGTTATTTATATTCACCTTCTGCGGGACTGCTGGCGGCAGGGCTGTACGCGGTGCTGCCATTTGCGTTTTTCTTTGAGCGTATGGTGCTGGCCGACCCATTTGCCTCTGCTTTTGTCAGCCTGATTGTGTGGCGCAGTCTGGTTTTTATCAAACGCCCCTCTCGTCGTGAGGGAGTGATTCTGGGGATGCTGCTGGCGCTGGCAACGCTGGCAAAACTGACGATGGTGCTAATTCCGCTTGTGCCTGCCATCGGCAGTTATATTTATAGCAGCAGTTGGCAGGCATGGCGCAAAATATATTTCCCACCGCTTGCCATCGCTGCCGTGATTTTTGTGCTGCTGTGGCTGCCTGTGCTGATTCCGGCGGTCCTGGCAATGAACAGCGATAACCCGTTTATCATTGTTAACCCGGAAAATTTGCAGCAGCTTTCCGAATCCGAACCGGATGAAAAATTGGCGAAAATTTTGCCCGAACTGACCGCTTATACAACCCCC
>CAZKZS010000067.1:10016-17940 GCA_964557285.1 uncultured Anaerolineae bacterium
GGCAGGGCTGGCCCTCGCTTACCTGAGTTTTCATCCCAAAACACGCAAATTAGGATTATTTTTTATCTGCTGGCTGATTCTGCTTACGTTCATGTCGATTGTGGCGGCGAAGGTGGTGCGGGCAAGATATTTAATGCCTGCTTCCAGTATTATCGTGCTGGTGCTGGCGCTGGCCGTGATGCGCTTCTGGTATGATTCTCATCGGCTGGTGCGGGGCAGTATTGTTATAGCAGGTGTCGGCTGGTTATTCATGTTCGCGCTGCCGTTTGCTTATACCGCCGCTACCCATCCCGCCGATTTGCCTCTGGGATCGGGCGAATGGAATCGGTATATGAGTGGCAAACTTTCGGGCGAGGCGCTGCGCGAAGCCGCCAATACCCTGAATACGATTGAACCCCGCGCCACGCATATTTATTCTACCTGGGGAACGTGCCAGCTTTTGTATTTTTACGTGGAGCAGGAAGTCACCTGCCTGCCCGTAAATAAAGATATGCGCGTTTCTCTGGAAATGTATTTCAGTGAAGACATGCAGCCCGATGCACCGGTCTATGTCGTTTTAAACGGCTATGATGCGCTGACCGACATGAAAGGGTATCGCTGGAAATTTGTTTCCGGTTACAAACGCCCAAATATTGACCGTCCGGTAGAAGTCTGGCGCGTGTATCAGCTTTCCGGCCAGCCGCATAGAATCGAGGCCAACAACGCGGCGCGGCGCGGCAAACTGGGTAAATAAACCTGCTCGTTGGCTGCGTGAGCGCCTTCGCCCGCCGCCCCCAATCCATCCAGCGTGGGGATGCCCAGCGCTGCCGAAAAATTACCGTCGCTGCCTCCGCCCCGACTGGTTTCGCGCAGGGGAACGCCTACCATTTCCTGCAACTTCTGGAAGGTAGCGACCATGACCTCATCGCGTTCCATCGGTGGGCGTTTAAATTCACCCGTCAGAATTTTTTCCACTCCGGTGATAAAAGCAGGGGCATCCACCAGCGCGTTCAACCTTTCTTCTACCCGGTGGGCTTCGCTGTGATAGCGGGCGCGAACGTTAATTACAAGATCACATTCGCCGGGAATCACGTTGTGGCGTGTGCCGCCACGTATCACGGCAGGCGTGACCAGTGTGCCTTTTTCCTCATCACTGAGCGCGGCCACTTTTTCCACTAACCGGGCAATTTCTATAACGGCATTGAGTCCTTCGTGCGGGGCGCTGCCGGAATGGGCTTCCCGCCCGATGGCGGTAATCTGAAAAATGCCGACCCCTTTACGCTCCGTGACAATACTTTCTTCATAATTGCAAAATTCCGGCACCAGCACCAGACACGCCTGTTTTGCCAGTTTGGTAATCAATTTGCGCGAGTAGGGGCTGCCAATTTCCTCATCACTGGTGAATAAGACAGTGATAGGGCGGTGGGGGGCTTGCTTCAGGACTTTTAACTGTTCCAGGACCGTTTGTACCAGCACAATGCTGGCTTTCATATCGTAAGCGCCCATGCCAAACAGGACATCTTCTTCCAGACGCGCCGCGTGTTTTTCCACACTTCCCAGAGGATGCACCGTATCCATATGGCACAGGATGAGAATCGGTTTTTGGGAGGCATCAGGATTCCAGCGACACTCCACAAAATCACCCACAATAGGATGAGGATGGATCGTGACAGCCGCGCCCTGCTCCTGCGCCCATCCCGCCAGCCATACCCCCAATTCATCCACATGAGATTTTTCATTGGTGGGGGTTTCGGCTTCGACCAGTGAGGACAGCCGCCAGGTCATTTGCCCAAGCAGATTTTCAAAATGTGGGAGAAAATGCTTCATCAGGAGTTACGTTTTCTTTTTGACCTTCCATTTGTAGCATAGTTTGTACAAGAATGTGAGAGACAGCTTTTTGGGAGTGTGATATTTTCGCCCCTCACCCCGGCCCCTCTCCCAGAGGCGGGAGAGGGGAACATCCTTTTTGACACTCCCGCTTTTTTCAGGAGGGATAAAACGCATGAAACCTGTTTACGGTCTGCTGGTGCTGCTGGCGGTGGGATTTGTCACAGGTAGTTTTTACCTCAGCTACCATGTGATGACACAGGGCAGCACAGACCTGTATCCCACCTGGAAAGCCGCCCAACTTTTCTGGCGCGAAGGCGTGAATCCCTATGACGAACGGATTGGGCAGGAAAGCCAGCAGCAAATTTATGGGCGTCCGGCCAGGGAAGGCGAAGATGAATTTCAATTTGTGTATCCGTTTTACAGCATTTTACATCTTGGCCCCCTGGCATTTTTGGATTTTCAACTGGCCGCCGGAATTTATATTGAAATTTTGCTGGTTGGGATGCTGGCAGCGCTGACGCTGACACTGGACGCCGTGCGCTGGCTGCCTTCTCCGGCAGTGCTGGCGGTGCTGCTGCTTTTTACCCTTTTGGGCTATTTTACGGTGCGCGGGCTGCTGCTGGCACAGCCGGGGCTGCTGGTGTACGTTTTCCAAACCGTGACTCTGTGGGGCATTTTTAAAAAGCAGGATACGCTGGCGGGACTCACGCTGGCGCTGACGACGCTTAAACCGCAAATCAGCTTTTTAATTGTGCCACTGGTGCTGCTGTGGGCCTTTTTTGCACAGCGCCGTCGGCTGATGGTTGCCTTTGCGGGAGGATTCGTCGGGCTACTGGCGATTTCATTTGTGCTTGAGCCTGATTGGTTGGGCGATTGGCTTGAACGGGTGACAGGCTACGCTGGGTACGCAGAAACCTATTCCACAACCTATATTCTGGCTGATCTTTTCCCGTTTGACTCGGCGCTATATCTTGTTTTTTCCGGCTTGCTGCTGGCAGGGATGTTTTATTTCTGGAAGCGTCTGTTGTGGGATGGAAAGCTGCATGAGTTCCCCTGGGCGTTTTTTCTGACGGCCACCGTGACGCTTTTAATCGCACCCCGCACCGCCACCACCTCCTACGTGATGCTTTATCCGGTGTTATACATCACGGCCATGCTGATGAGTCAGAAAAAACAGGCAGGCCGTATCTGGGTTGGTGGGCTGGCGCTGCTGATAGGGTACTGGCTGCTGCACATCCTGACTGTGCCTCCCAAAGACGAAGGCGGCGCGGGAGGAGAGGCACGGATTGTCTATGTCGTGTTTCCGGTGCTGATTCTGCTGCTGCTGTGGGGGTATCGAAAAGCGTGGCCGCCGCTTGATAGAATGACTCAGGCGAGTTAAAAACAATACTGGACTCAAACAAAGGGAAAACGATGACACGCGGGTTATATTTTGAAGAGTACGAACTTGGAAAAACCATCATCACCGACGGGCGCACCATCACAGAAGCCGATATTGTGAATTTTGCGGGGCTTTCCGGTGATTTTAATCCTATGCACACGGATGCGGTGTATGCCGCAAAAACCCCTTTTGGGCAGCGCGTGGCACATGGAGCGCTGGTTTTTTCCATCGCTACCGGATTGGCGTACCGGATGCGTTTTCTGGAAGGCACGGTGCTGGCGTTCCGGTCTGTGGATGAATGGAAGTTCAGCGCGCCGGTACTTATTGGCGACACGATTCACTGCGACGTAGAAGTCGCAGAACTTAAAGAGGCCAGCAAACTGGGGGGCGGAATCGTGACTTTTAATGTTAAAGTTTATAATCAGGATAACAAAGTGGTGCAAAAGGGTAAGTGGTCGATTATTGTGGCAAGCAAACCTTGATTGCCAGTCCCCACCCCATACAATGAGGGTGAGGATTTGCACGACTAACAATCAAGGTGATAGATTATCGTTTTTGAAAGTAGGAAAGGCCAAGTTATGGCAGATACCCTGGAAAAAAAAGGCGGCTGGCATTCACCGCCAGATAACGGCAAGTTACCGGGGACATGGAAACAGCCGGAGAATCCCGTTCCGGCGGAGTCGCTGGCGGCACAGGAACAGCCCACCCGCCCCGATCCTCCGCTTGCGCCCGATCCCGAAACGGCGGGTCACTGGTATCTGCCGCCCGATACGATTTACGCTGAAAAAGAACCTGAAGTTGCAGCTGATGAGGTGATTGAGCCGGTATATGGGCAGGGCCCGCAGGATTCCGGTGATTTTACCCCCCCGCCGATTGAAATTCCGGCTGAACCCGTTCAGGAGACTCCTGTTGAACCCGAAATTGTCGATACCAGCCTGTTCGACGAATCGAGAAGTGGGGCGCTGCCCGGCATTGGCGTGGCTGAACCCGATTCGGGAGCATTTGACGAGGCCAGAAGCGGCGTTATCGCTGGAATCGGAAATGAGACTCCCGAACCTGATGCTGGAACATTTGATGAAGCCAGAAGCGGGATGATGCCCGGACTTCAAAGTGCGGAAGCTGTTCCGGCCGAAGAACCCTTTGACAATTCCAGAAGCGGGGCGCTACCCGGTATTGGCAGCAGCACAGAGGGATTAGAGGCCAGTCCTATGACGGCGCCAGCTTCTGAACCCATCGTTGAACCGCAGAGCGCAACTCAGGCGTCCACTGATACAGGTGCATTAGCCGCACAGGAATCTATGCCTATGCCGCAGCAGCCCGATAAATTTGCTGATGTAGAAACTAAAGTGTCGTCGCTGCGTGAACAGTTCATGCAGGGCAAAATCTCCCGCCAGCAGCTTCAGGATGAACTGCGCCGTTTGATGATTCTGGATGAATACGGGCGCTGGTGGATGCTGGGGCTGGATACCAACAAGTGGTATCGCTACGACGGCAAAGATTGGATTCCTGATACGCCGCCGCGTCCTCAAGCTGCCAATTTTGTTCCCACTGAAACCGGTGTGCAGCAGGTCATTAGCCAGCCAGAACAGCAGCCCACGAGTGCCGCCGGAACGCCAGCCACAGCAGAAAGTGAAGTGCTGCTGCCGAACAAAGTTCCGGTGCAGGACCTGGGGGCAACTCTGGTAGGACAGGGCGCGATGAATTTTGATGTCACCCGCCCATCTGAAGCACCTACCGTTCCCGGCATGACCGCGCCGCATCAGCCAGCGCTTGAGGCGACTCTGCCAAGTGCAACCGTCCCGAATCAAGGAGGGCAGCAGGCCGCCATTCCAGGAGCATACCCCAACATGGCAAAAGGGGATGAGGACAGCCCGCGCCAGTTGCAAATGACAGGTATTCAGCCCGATTACAGTGAGGCGTTTAGCGGTTATTTTGACCGGGCGAATATGCAAAAATGGGGGCTGCGAACCGTCATTTTTGGCGGGGTTGGCGCTCTGATGCTGGCCTTCATTGCAGTGATCGTGATGGTGCTGGCCTATTTTGCCATTCTTTCCGATTACCGTCAGGCCATCACGGATTTAGAGAATCGGGTGGGCAGTTTCCAGACAACGGTGCTTTACGATGGCAACGGGGATGTGCTGGCCGAATTTAGCGACCCGCGTGAAGGCGCACGAAAATCCGTTCCTTTGAGCGAAATTTCGCCCTGGGTGATTCATGCTACCGTCAGCACGGAAGATGAAACCTTCTATGAAAACCCGGGGTTCAGCATTTACAGCATCCTGCGTGCCGTTTACCGCAACACGACGACGGGCGGGTTGGGCGGCGGCGCCAGCACGATTACACAGCAGATTACGCGGGCGCTGGTGCTTGACCCCGAACTGGCGCAGCAGCGCACCAATACCCGTAAAATTCAGGAAATCATCGTAGCGGCGGAAATCTCCCGCCAGTACACCAAAAATGAGATTCTGGAGTTTTACCTCAACGAAATTTACTATGGGAATCGGGCGTATGGGATTGAAGCCGCCGCGCAGACTTACTTTGGCAAGTCCGCCAAAGATTTAAACATCGCAGAAGCAGCATTTTTAGCAGGTCTGCCCCAATCCCCTGCTACGTATGATCCGGTACAAAACCGCGAAATCGCGTTAGCGCGTATGGATGATGTGCTGCGGCTGATGACCGAAGCTAATGGCACGGGCTGTATCCAGATGCAGCACGAACCCTATAATACCGAACCGCTGTGTGTGACCCGGGAGCAGCTTGAAAACGACTACGCGGTACAGATTGCCGAAGTCAAAATCAAAGTTTTCCAGGCGCCGACCTATGAGGTTAAATATCCGCATTTTGTGAACTATGTGTGGCAGGATTTGGAAGAAACCTATGGCGCACAACGCATTTACAGCTCCGGTTTTCAGGTTTATACCACGCTGATTCCTTCGGTGCAGGATGCGGCACAGGCGGCGGTCGATTTCCAGCTTCGGCCCGGTTTTACACCCAATGCTAACAATGCCTCTGTAGTCGCCATGCGCCCGTCAGACGGCGCGGTGATGGCAATGGTTGGCAGCGCGGATTTTTACAACGAGGATATTGATGGACAGGTCAATGTGGCCTTTTCCATGCAGCAGCCGGGGTCGGCCATCAAACCCCTGGTGTATTTGACCGCGCTGGAAGGCTTTGATGGGCAATACTGGTATCCCGGTACGGTTATCTGGGATGTACCCTCCAATTTTAACGGCTATACCCCACGCAACTATTCCGGTACGTTTAACGGGCCGGTGTCAATGCGCTACTCTATCGGTCAATCGCTGAATATTCCTGCTGTCAAAACGCTGGCTTATGTGACGCCACAACGTTTTACCGACCTGCTGGATCGCCTTGAAGTTCGGCTGCCAGGTGAGACTCCGGTAGAGGCGGGACTGCCTTCCGCCTTAGGCGCGGTGGATGTGTATCTGTTTGATATGGTCAGGGCTTACGGAGCGCTGGCGAACAACGGGGTGCTGGTTGAACCCTATGCCATTACCCGTATTTTAGACCGGAACGACAATGAGGTTTACGTTGCAGAAACTAATCCCCAGGGCGTGCAGGTAATTCGGCCGGAATATGCGTATCTGATTACCGATATTCTGGCCGACCCCAGCGTGCGGTTTTCAACCGAGTTGAATCTCCCTGGCTGGCGAGCCGCCGGAAAAACAGGAACAACCAATGATGTTCGTGATGTGTGGACAATCGGGTACACCCCCGACGTAGTGGTTGGGGTGTGGGTAGGCCGCACGGATAATCAACCTCTGGGGCCGGGTGTGACCAGTGGCAACACGGCTGCTCCCATCTGGCAGCAGGTGATGACCGCCGCGCTGAGCAACATCACCCCGCGCGATTTTGCGCGACCGGATGGAATCATTGATGTGCAGGTGTGTGCGGATAGTGGGGCGCTGTTTAATCCGGCAACCTGCCCCAGTGGAAACGCGGTCAGTGAAATCGCCTACGTCAACCAGCCGCCGCCGAATGAAGGCTTTGTGCGGACGCTGGAGGTAGATAGTTTTTCCGGCCTGCTGGCAAATGAATACTGCCCGGAATATGTGGAAACCCGCAGTTTTATCAATATTGATGACCCGTCAGCCATTGCGTGGTTAAATGGCGACCCTGCCGGACAAGCCTGGGCTGCCGCGCGTGAGATTCAAATTCCATTGACCACACCCCCCACCGACTCCTGTCAGCCGGGCCAGCCACGTCCCAGTTTGACCATTACTTCGCCCGCCTCCGGTCAGGAAGTCTCCGGTCTGATTGAAATTCGGGGTTCGGTGTCTGTGCCAGATTTTGCCAGCTATCAGTTTTATGTGGCTAATCTGGATACCGCGCCGGATGAATTTGTCGGGCCACTGGCGCAGTATCAGACTCAGCAAAGTGCGCCTAACAGCCTGCTGGGGGTGGTTGAATTGACCAACTTCCCGAACGGAAACTATGTGCTGCGGCTGGAAGGTCAAAGCCGGAGTGGGGCAAAAGCCCATACGGACGTGACCATTTTGATTAACAACGTTCAGGTCCTGCCAACGGCAGCACCGACCTTTACCCCGCCGCCATCCGTGACCGACCCGTCGCTGCTGCTCACTCCAACAGCGACGCCTTAAGTCGTCCTGTTTGCCCTCACCCTAAATCCCTCTCCCATGAAGGGAGAGGGACTTACAAGGGCGGGAATCGTCCCCGCCCCTACACCTTCATCTTTTTGTCCAAAAGTCCTAT
>CAZKZS010000068.1:0-17874 GCA_964557285.1 uncultured Anaerolineae bacterium
GGACAACTTGAGGGTTTTTGCCCTATAACTTTCATCCAGCCAGAGTGTTTATGGGCGGCGGCGCTCCCTTTTTAGGATATACGCTGGCGGTGTTAAGCATTATTGGCGGCGCAAAAATGGCAACGATTCTGCTAGTCATGGGGCTGCCCCTGGTCGATTTGGGATGGCAGGCCAGCAGCCGCCTGTTACACGGTAAAAATCCCTTTTCTAGTGACAGAGGGCATCTGCATTTCCGGCTGCAAGCGCTCGGCCTTTCCCCAAAAGTAATTGCGCTTGGCTATTATGCTTTTTGTGCATTTTTTGGATTTATTGCCCTCACGACCAACAGCCAGCTTTTTAAACTGCTGGCACTGGGGGTTATGTTTTTGATTACGTGTACTGTTTTCCTTGTGATGACGTGGCTTCAGCGAAAAACTCAGGAGCGACTATGACCGAATCACCTTTTCAAAAACAACGCCATCAGACTCCCCCGCCTGTTGATGAATCGCCTCCCTCCCAGGAAATCTCCACTCGCCGCCCGTTAAGGACCTGCGGGTGTCTGGTGGGGGTGCTGGTCTGGCTTGCTATTCTGGTGATTTTGCCGTGTGGGTTTGTCACGCTGCTGGTGGAAAAAGAAATCCGCTTTAGCCTGAGTGATTTACCAGACGATGCATTGCGGCTGTTTCTGGTGAACAGTGGCGACGTGCGGGCAGTTGGATTCCAGCGTCCGGAAATGTATTCTGGCGGAGAGGACGAAGGTGAATATTGTATTCTCATCACCACGCGTTATTTTGCCTGGGAAGGAGAAGCGGAGAACGTTCAAACCTGTAACTGCTACCAAAACATTGAGGGTGAATGGGCAGCGATATTAGTAGGCGGCGACAAGACATGCCGATAGACTGCTACTAACAGAAATTTATCCCAAATTTATCCCAAACAGTTGCTTGACACACTCATAGAAATTTGCTATTTTGAAACCATGAACAAATGTTCCTCTAACAAGGACAGAACATCTCATGGCGACTCAGCAGTTACCGCTTTTCTTACAGGCTGGTTATCTTACAGCACACTCGCCCCTCGTTCATACGATTGCCCCTTTTCAGAATTACCTGCGGAAAGAGGGCAAAACGACCAACACGATTAAAAATTTCACTTCTGATCTGCATCTTCTGTGTGAATACTTTTCGGATGACTTTCCGATAGGGCAAATTGGCACGCACGATCTGAATCGGTTTCTGGAATGGCTGGAACATGGACGGGATAAGCCATGCAGCCGTAAAAGTTATGCCCGCCGTGTCACGACGCTGAAAGTTTTATTTAAGTGGCTGAGCAAGGAAAAAATCATTCGAGATAATCCCGCGCTGGCTGTGGTGCAGCGTTCTGGCCCGGCCCCCCTTCAACCGATTCTTTCCATGTATGACATTTACGATTTGCTGGAACAGACACAGCAAATGCGGCTGGCAAAACGTCCCGACCCCCGCCCCGACCTGCTGGTGCGGCTGGTGCTGGACACAGGCATTAAAAAAAGTGAGTGTATGAATATCATGCCGCAGCACATTGACCGCCGCGACTCTGACCACCCTGTTTTACTAATTCGGCATCAGAAGCCTCAGGATATTTATAAGGAACGGCGGCTGGTGATTGAGGATAAGTTGATTCTGGATGTGCTGGATGAATATATGGAACACTATTCTCCCCGGCAGTTTTTGTTTGAATGTTCAGCGCGCAATCTGGAATATGTGCTGACGGATGCCGCACGCGCCGCCGGATTAGAAGGAAAAGTCTCGTTTGAAACTCTACGCTGGACAAGCGCGGTGCGTCAATATTTGAACGGCATTGATATGGAAGAACTGCGCGAAAAAATGGGACTCAGCCGCATTAGCTGGCGCGAAACCAGCGCGAAAATTGTCCAGTTGGCCGAACGTTTTTAAGAGGGGAAAAACTCCCCTCTTTTTACCCCTGAAGCAGCGATTGTGCGCCGTCAATCCAGACTTCTGTTCCGGTAATGTGTTTGGAGGCATCGGAGGTTAAAAACAACACCAGTTCCGCCACATCCTCCGCCTTACCCGGTTTGCCATCGGTCAGGGGAACGGCCCCTTCGGGGAATTTCACAGGTTCACGCGCTTCTTCCAGGTCTTTTTTCTGTGTATTTTCATCAATATTGGATTCAATCCACCCCGGACAAATGACATTCACACGCACCTTATGTTTTGCCAGTTCCAGAGCAATCATCTTCGCAAAGGCCACCTGAGCCGCTTTGGTGCTGGCGTAGGCTGATGCACCGGAATTGCTGAACATACGTGTCCCATTGACGGATGAAGTAATGACAACTGCGCCGCCCTGTTTTTTGAGATAGGGAACGGCATACTTTACGGTGTAAAACGTCCCGTTTAAATTGATATTGATCGTTTTTTGCCAGTCTTCGGGGGAAATTTCGTCAATGGGCGCCCACAGTCCGTTAATTCCGGCGTTGGCAAACACAATATCCAACCGCCCCCACGTTCTGACCAGTTCTTCAACCGCCTTTTGCATTTCGTCCGGTTTAGAAATATCAGCAGTTAATGCTTTTGCCTCACCCCCTGCCTGTTGAATTTCCTGTACAACTTTTTGAAGTTCGTCTGCGTCGCGCCCCAGCGCCCCGATTTTCGCTCCGTTTTTTGCCAGTAGAATCGCGGTTGCTTTGCCCAGGCCGGAACCTGCCCCTGTAATTAACGCCACTTTGCCTTGCAGCATGAATTTCTCCTTATCCACATGAACAATTTAAGAGAAAAGCATGAGAGGCATATGATAAACAGGGAAAAATTCGATTTATATGACGCGGCAGAGCAGCCCTTTGAGATATGCCCCTTCGGGAAAGGTCAAGGCAACCGGATGGTCGGGCGGCGCTTCTAATTGCTTTAAAACCTGGGCATCACGCCCTGAATCCTCTAATGCGCCAAACACCACCTTACGGAACAAATCTGTTTCGACCAGACCGGAACAGGAAAATGTCATCAACATGCCACCGGAGTTCAATAACTGCCAGGCCAGAAAGTTAATATCTTTGTACCCCCGCAGGGCGGACTCCACATTGCGGGCAGATTTCGCAAATTTGGGTGGGTCGAGAATAATCATATCGAAGGTTTCGCCGTCGCTGCGGTAATCGCGCAGAATTTGAAACACATCTCCGGCCAGTAGAGGGGTATCTGCAAATCCATTCAGGCTTAAGTTTTGATCCGCCAGTTCCAGCGCTGCCTGTGACGCATCTACTGAAATTACCGCATCTGCGCCCGCCGCATACGCATGAACCGCAAATCCGCCTGTATAAGCAAATAGATTCAGCACCCGGCTTCCGGGACGCACCGAGTCGGCACAAATCCGGCGGTTTTCGCGCTGGTCAAGGTAAAAGCCTGTTTTATGCCCGCGCTGAATATCCACCAGAAAACGGAGGCCGTATTCTGTAATTTCTACCCGTTCCGGCGGTGCTTCGCCCAGCAATAATCCGATGGTTTCTTTTAAACCTTCTCGCTTCCGCACATCAACATCACTGCGTTCGTAAATGCCGCGTGGATGCAGCAGGCCGTTTAAAATCTCAGCGATTTCATGTTTGTACCGTTCCATGCCTGCCGTAAGTGCCTGCAAAACCAGCCACTCTCCGTACTGGTCAACCACTAACCCCGGCAGGTAATCACTTTCCGCATGAACCAGCCGCCGCGCTTCGCCTGGAGGAATCACCCCGCGCCATTCAATTGCCTGTTTCAGTCGTCCTTCCCAGAAGGCGGCGTCAATCGGCTCATCTTCCCAGGTCAGCACGCGCAGCCGAATCGTGGACTGGGGACTCCATAACCCGCGTGCCAGAAAGTCCCCATTTTCGGAAACCAGCGTGACAATATCCCCCATACCGGGGCTGCCGGAAAAACTTTTGATGGCTTTGGAAAAAACCCAGGGATGGCGGCGCTGGATGGGCTTTAAACGGTCATGATGCAAAACGGCTTTCAAAATAAAATCCCCTGGTTGATTAACTGAAGCAATCCCTGTTCATCCAGAATCGGGATGCCCAGTTCCTGCGCTCTGGTCAGTTTGCTGCCTGCCGCTTCACCCGCGACCACATAATCGGTTTTTTTGCTGACACTGCCCTTGACACTGCCGCCATGTGATTCAATCAGCGCAGCGGCTTCTTCGCGGCTCATGGTGGGCAGTGTTCCGGTCAGGACAAAGGTTTTCCCTGCAAGTTTGCTGCTGGCCGGAGCTTCCCGAATATCTTCCAGATTCACCCCCGCCCGTCGGAATTTTTCAATCAGGGCAAGATGATGTGGCTGTGAAAAATATTCGATAATGGCGTCCGTCGTATGTGGCCCGATACCGTCCACCCGTTGAATCTGTTCCGGCGTCGCCTGTATAAAGGCGTCCAGCGTATGAAAATGCTGAGTCAGCAGGGCGGAGACTGTTGAACCAACCCCACGAATCCCTAAACTGGCAATCAACCGTGATAGCGGACGGGATTTTGCAGCCTCTATGCTGTTCAGCAGATTATCTACCTTCTTCTGAGCAAAACCTTCAAGTTCCAGCAAGTCCTCTGCCTTGAGGAAAAACAGATCCCCTTCGTCGTGAATCAGCCCTTTTTCCAGCAGCAGGCGCACCCCATTTTCTCCTAACCCGTCAATATCCATCGCGCCGCGCGACACAAAATAAATAAGATTGCGGGCAATACGTTCCGGACAGGCCGGATTCGAGCAGTAATAAGCCACTTCCTCATCAGGGCGAATGACGGGAAAGTCACACACCGGACAGGTTTCCGGTGGCACAATCGGGATTTCGTCGCCTGTACGTGCCGCCACTACTGGCCCCACCACATAGGGAATTACATCCCCCGAACGTTTCACAATGACTCGATCCCCCAGCCGAATATCTTTTTCCCGAATGAGGTCATAATTGTGCAGGCTGGCACTTTTGACCGTGACTCCCAAAAAAACAGGCTCAAGGTCAGCCGTTGGGGTCAGCACGCCCGTCCGCCCGATGCCAATCGTCAGGCCAATCAAACGGGTGGTGACTTCTTCGGAAGGGAATTTATAAGCGGTTGCGCCGCGCGGGTCTTTGCCCACCACCCCCAATTCATCAAAAACCGCATGGTGATTCACTTTGATGACCAGCCCATCAATTTCATAGGGCAGGCTGTGGCGGTCAAAATTTTGTGCGTAGTCTGCCGCCGCTTCAATCCGGTCAAAATGACGGGCTTCCGGCGCGGTTAAAAATCCAAGCGCTTTAAGATAGGCCAGTGTTTCCCACTGGGTTTCGGGAACATCCCCATCAGCATCCACAATGGCATAAATAAAGGCAGTCAGAGGGCGGCTGGCGGTGATACGGGAATCTTTTTGTTTGAGCGTGCCGGAAGCCGTATTCCGCGCATTTACATAGAGGGGCAGCCCATCTTCTGCCTGTTTTTCATTGATTTTTTTAAAATCATTTTTCAGAAACAGCACTTCCCCACGCACCACCAGCGTCGGCGGGACATCCTGTTTCAGCAGGCGTAGAGGAATACTTTTAATTGTGCGGACATTAGGGGTCACATCATCCCCGACATCCCCGTTGCCGCGTGTCGCCGCCTGTACCAGAATACCGTTTTTATAGGTCAGCACCACCGTCAGCCCGTCAAATTTGGGTTCGACGACAAAATCAAGCGGGGTATCTGGCGCGAGCAGCCGTTTAATCCGTTCATACCATGCGATAATGTCTGTCCGGTCAAAGGCGTTGCTCAAACTCAAAATCGGTTTGACGTGCCGCACTTTCGGTAAGTCTGAAATTGGCTCGAATCCGGCACGCTGAGTCGGCGAATCGGGGGTGATAAGTTCCGGGTGGGCTTCCTCAATCGCTTTAAGTTCATTATAAAACTGGTCGTATTCCCCATCGGTAATGATGGGGGCGCTTAAAACATGATACCGATAGCTGTGTTCCTGAAGTTCGCGCCGCAGAAATTCAGCGCGTTGGGCGAGTTCATTGTTCATTTTGCGGAACGGCGTCCTCTGCTATGAGAAATTCCAGCGAAGCCCAGCCAAATTGACCGGGGCGAGAAATACTTTCTACCTTGCACCATTCAATATCATCAAAAAACTGCGGGCCGTCCACCACCTGCAGCACATCGCCTTCCGGTGCGACAAATTGTGCTTCTGCGGAACGGCGGGGTTCAGACCGCAGATTTAATCCTACATTGCCCGTGCCAAACACGACGACTCGCTGATTAAGCAGGCAGCCCCCCGGCAGTGAGGTTCGAGTCGGCTCAACGGTAGGCAGCGATTCAGCCTGCGTTTGCTGTGCCTGAGGGATTCCAGTAGGCAGGGCATTTAACCCCGGCAGGGTCGGCTGAATTGCGGAAGTTACAACGATGACCTGCGGCGTTTGGTCGAGCAGCACGGCGCTGCCCAGATTCAGGGCAAAAACCAGCAGTCCCACTGCTGCCGCCCCAACCACCAGCACCAGCACCACCAGCGACCAGCAGGGCAGGTAAAGGCCGCTGTCACGCGGGACTCGTTTTCCCCGTCGCACGGGCGGCATGGGTTTGCCGGGCAGGGGGCCGGTGCTGCGCGGGGGTGCGTCATAAACGGGCGGGCTGCTGGGCGGCGGCGTCACCGGACGAAATGAACCTGTCGCATCCGAATCGCGGCGGCCTTCGTAGCCCCGACGCGGAATTTCATCTCCTCTTGGCAGGGGAGAACGGCGTGTTTTGTCGTCCATATCGCCCATCTTACTTCCCTCTGGCATTCACCCAGGTCAAAAACTGCTCTACAGGCCAGGTATTGATGACTTTATCCGCGCTTAACCAGGCACGGCGGGCAGTCCCAATCCCATAAGGCAAGACATCAAATTCTTCTGCTCTGTGAGCATCCGTATCAATCGCTATTTTAATGCCCATTTCCGCCGCCCGCCGCGCATAGGGCGCAGATAAATCTAAACGGGCAGGGTTAGCATTGATTTCCAGTGCGATGTCGTGGGTTTTTGCCGCTTCCAGCACCGCATCCATGTCTAAATCGGCAGGTTCACGGCTGGGAATCAACTGTCCGGTGGGATGCCCTATAATATCGACATGGGGATTGGCAATTGCGTTGAGCAGGCGTTGAGTCACCTGTTCACGTGGCTGGCGCAAACTCACATGCAGCGAAGCAATCACCACGTCTAACTGTGCCAGCACGTCATCGGGATAATCCAGCGTGCCATCGGCCTTAATCTCCATTTCCGTGCCATGAAACACCCGAAAATCTGGCCCCATTTCTGCATCCACCGCCCGCACAGCCGCCTGTTGTTCCATCAATCGCTCAATGCTCAAACCATTGGCAATTCCCAGGCTGCGAGAGTGGTCGGTGATGACAATATATTTTAACCCCCGGCTGCGGGCAATTTCTGCCATCTCACGGATGCTCAGCGTGCCGTCGCTCCAGGTGGTGTGCATGTGCAGGTCGCTAAGAATATCACGCTGCGTAATTAAATGGGGCAGCGTACCATTCTGGGCAACTTCAATTTCCCCCTGATTTTCGCGCATTTCGGGCGGAATCCAGGGCATCCCCAGTGTGGCATACACTTCTTCTTCTGTTGAACACAAAATTTCCCGCCCGCTACCATCAACGGCGGTGAAGGCGTGTTCATTCAGAGTCAGCCCCTTGTTTAAGGCGAGTTCCCTCATACGGATGTTATGTGCCTGGCTGCCCGTAAAATAAGCCAGCGCCGTGCCGTAACGTTCCGGCGGCAGCACCCGCAAATCGACCTGCCGCCCGTTGTGCATTTCAACCGAACTTTTGGTCGGACCGTGACCTAAAATTCGGGCTACCTCAGGCCGATTCACAAAATGCTCCATAATCGGCTCAGCATTTTCGGACATGATGAGCAGGTCAATGTCTCCAATCGTGGGGCGAAAGCGGCGCAGACTGCCCGCTACATGCCCCTGACGAGACTCCGGCAGGGTGAGCAGGTCATTTAAAATGCCCAGCGCAATCGGTAGGGCGGTCCCAAGCGGCAGTCGATCCGTTTGGCGTGCTAGCGCTTCAATGCCCTCAATGATTCGCTGCTCACTTTTAGCTCCCATACCGGGGAGTTTTTGCAGTTCCCCCGCGCGGGCAGCTTTTTCCAGCGCTTCCAGTGTCAGGATGCCAAACTTTTCCCAGAACAGTTTGGCTTTTTTGGGCCCGACCCCGTTCACCCGCAGGACATCCAGCAGACTCGGCGGTACTTCCTTCGAGAGGCGTTCGTAAAATTCGAGTTTGCCCGTCGTGAGCATTTCTTCGATTTTCGCTGCAAGGGTTTCCCCAATGCCCTGAATTTCAGTCAACTGCCCTTCGGCATAAAGGGCGTTTAAATCGCGTGGCAGTTCGGCAATCACCTGAGCAGCATTCCGATAGGCCAGCACACGGTGAATATTTTCACCTTTAATCTGGAGCATATCGGCTACATCTTCAAAAATTCTGGCAATATCGCGGTTTCGCATAATTTTAAATTATAACATAGCAGCCTTTTACAAGCCTTTCCCGTTTGCTATGATTGGGAAACGCGAATTGGCTGAGTGTGGTCATTGAATCCTATCTATCTTTTTTTGCTCCTGCTGGGCTGGCTGGCTCATGCAGATTTATTTGAGGCATCTCCGGCGGCGGGTTCGACGGTGGAACAGGAACTCAAACAGGTGCGGCTTGTGTTTACCGAAGATGTTCAGGATGCCCGTATTATGCTGCTACCCCAATGTGAAGGCTGCGAAGAAATCTATGAACTCACCATCGAATATCCAGAGTCGAATGTGGTGGTGGGAAAAATCACCAATGGGATTCGCCGCGCCCCATACAACGTTGCCTGGTCAGTGACAGCCCTGGACGGTCATACCTTTAGTGGCACGTACAGTTTTGTGTACGAAGGGCCAGATAAAACGAGCAACCGTTATTTAATTATTCTGCCCCTTGTGGCGATTATCGCTATTTTTAGTTTTGCCTTCATGCTGTTTGTCCTGCGGCAAAAAGCACGGGGCGCCCTCTAATGAGTCAGTTATCACATGGGGAACGGCTATACTTCTGGCTGGCGGGGCTGACCGCTTTTTTTACCCTGCTGCTGATTATTCTGGGCGCGGTGGTGCGGGTGACGGATGCCGAAACGGGCTGCGGTAGCACCTGGCCGCTGTGTGACGGGCGTGCCTGGCCTTCACCGGACAATGAACTGGCATGGATTGATTGGGCGCATCGTCTCATTACACTCATCACAGCGCTGGCGATTGTAGGAGCATGGTACGCCGCCCGCCGTTTTATCAGCCATCGCAAAGATGTCACGATGCCCCTGTATCTGGGTTTAGGGCTGCTGGGTATCCAGAGTCTGCTTGGGGCGGGGACGCTGTTTTTTGATAATCCCGCCACGCTGCCGCTTGTGCATCTGGGTTTTGCGGTCATCATGCTAAGCTGTCTGGCCGCGTCGCTGACGGCGCTGCTGTATCAACCTGCGTTGATATTCAGCAGCGACAAATTTCAAACGGCGGTGCAGGGCGCTACACTCATGATTTTTATGGTGCTGATGACCGGTGCGCTGGTAGTAGGCAGTGACTCTGCCCATGCGTGCCGAGAATGGCCTTTGTGCCGTGACACCACCTCAGAAGCTGCTATAATGAATCTTATTCACCGGGGCAGTGTTTTATTGTTAGGCATCCTGTTGATGTCATTGGTCTGGCAGGCATGGACTGACCGTGTTGAGGATCGTGTCAGCCGGATGAGCACCGTCGTGCTTCTGACCCTTTACGGGATTCAGGTCGCGCTGGGGGCGCTGTATGTCCTGTCCGATTTTCACGACCTGTTCAGCGCGTTACACGTCACGACTGCCGGGGTCATGTGGGCGGCAGCCGTGTCGTTGAATATCATTTTAATGAAACAACTATCTGTGGAGAGGGAATGAAGAGTCTACTCAAGGATTATGTGGCGCTGGCAAAACCGCGTATCGCCCTGTTACTGGTTTTTACCACTGTCACCGCCATGATTATCGCTGCCAACGGGCTGCCACAGGCGGAAATTTTGATAGCAACCATTTTAGGCGGGATTCTGGCTTCCGGCGGGTCAAGTGCGGTTAACCAGTATTATGACCGCGATATGGATAAAAAGATGTCCCGCACCAAAAAACGTCCGATTGCTGCCGGACGGATTTCTCCCCTGTCAGGGCTGGTGTACGGTGTCAGTCTAATTCTGGGGTCAACCGCGCTGCTGGGTGCTTTTGTGAACTGGCTGGCGGCGAGTCTGGCGCTGGCCGGAGCGATTTATTACGTGTTCCTGTATACCATGCTGCTCAAGCGGAATACCGTAGTCAATATTGTCATTGGCGGCGGTGCTGGCGCGATTCCCGTGCTGGTCGGATGGGCGGCGGTACACGGCAGCCTGGCGGTAGAAGCGTGGCTGTTGTTTGCGATTATTTTCTACTGGACGCCGCCGCACAGTTGGGCGCTGGCGCTGCTGGTGAACGCGGATTATACCCGTGCTGATGTCCCTATGATGCCCGTCGCACGTGGCGAAGAAGTCACCCGCAAGCAAATTTTGCTGTATTCGGGGCTGCTGGTCGCGCTGACACTGCTTCCCTTTCCAATTGAAATGTTGGGGGCATTTTATTTTGTGGCGGCGCTGGCGCTGGGGTTGGGTCTGCTGTGGCGCTCTATTCACCTGATTCAGGAAAAAACAGCGCTGGCCTCCAAACAAATGTACAAATACTCCACATCGTATCTCGCGCTGCTGTTCCTGGCGATGATTGTTGACCGGATGGCGTTTTAGGCCGTCCTATTTTCCTTTCCAGTTTGGGGGGCGGCGTTCGATGCGTGCCTGCACCCCTTCCATTAAATCCTCAGAATGAAACAACGGGTACTGCTCAACCATTTCCAGATGAAAACCGTCGGCGGTGTTGTGCAGGCCGTTAATCACCCGTTTGGCCGCCGCCACTGCACGCGGGGCAGACAGCATGATTTCCTCCGCCAGGGTTTGCCCGGCTTCCAACAGTTTATCTGCTGGCACAACCTGATTCACAATGCCCAGTTGCAGCGCGGTAGGCGCATCAAAACGGCGGCCTGTAAAAATAAGTTCCTTCGCCCGTGCCGCACCGATAAGATGGGTTAAGCGGGTCGTGCCGCCTGCGTCCGGTATAATCCCAATACGGGCTTCTTCCAGACTCATGACCGCATCTTCAGCAGCAATCCGCAAATCGCAGCCAAGCGCCAGTTCCAGCCCTGCGCCTATGGTATAGCTGTGAATTAAAGCGATGGTTGGCAGGAAGGTATCTTGCAATCGTTGAATCGCACGCTGCCAGAGCCGAGTCGCTTCGTAGCCCAATTCGCGCCAGTTTTCGCCCAATGCTTCCGGCATCCCACCCATGCTCATCAAATCCAATCCAGCAGAAAAACAGGTGCCTTCACCGCGCACGACAATCACCCGCACACCGGATGTCTGTTCCGCCAGCAGCACCGCGCTGGCAATAGCTTGTAGCATTTGAACCCGAATCGCGTTGCGTTTGTCGGGGCGGTTCAAAATAATTTCAAAAACAGCACCTTTGGGATTGGTAACAATATCAGTCATCAAAAAAATCCTTGTTATGGGTAAGGGGTAGGGACACGGCACGCCGTGTCCCTCTTGCGGTCTGCTGCTATTCTGCAGGAACTTCGGCAGGGGGATAGGTTTCCCCGATACCGGAAATCGTCACCAGACTCGAAATCGTGATATTAAAAACGGCGACAGAACCTTCCGGCGCATCTTCCATAACGGTGGTCATGTCAATGTCGCTGGTGGTGATAGCAGCCGCCAGCAGCACCTGTGCCAGATTGCCATCAGCATCAATCGAAACCGTCAGCAGGCCGCTGCTATCTTCCGTCAGATTCTCGACGAGAGTCTGAGTGATGGGGTCTGTGGCCTGTGATTCTTCCATCATCAGCAGCCCGCCGAGTCCCTCACTGCCCATCAGAATCGTGATGGTTTCCACCTCGCGCCCATCTTCCAGGGTTTGGGTTTCTACTGCTACCACTATCGCCGAACTGCGAACGACTTCAGCAAAGGCTTCAAAATTTTCTACGAATGGCATCGGGCCGCCTTCTTCAGCCACCGTGAAAATTTTATCCATACCAAGCGATTCCAGACCGGGGTAGGTTTCCACATCTGCCCGTGTGATGGTTGTCCAGCCTTCGGGCAAGGCAGGCAGTTCGGGGTCAGGGGTGAGATGGCTGGCATTCACGTAAATTTCGCCATCTACAAAGCGAAGTTCGGCTTCCATGAGGAAGGTTGTTTCTGTGCCGTTTTCAGTTCTCGTGCCTACCACCGTCGCCGTCCCGCTAAGATTAGGGGACTCCCCATTGGTCAGGGTATAGCTGGTGGTAATCACTTCGCTGCTTTCTTGAGCAAGAAGCGTTTCCCCATTGGCGGTCATTGTCACGGTGCTACCACTCACTTCCGTCTGTTCAACGGCATAACTGGGGTACTCAGAGGCCGCTTCCAGCGCCGCCAGCGCTTTTTCAATATTGGCCTGATCTTCTTCACTCAATTCCTGGGCAAAAGCGGACATCGGCACAGCAACCACGAGCAGGAGAATCACAAATTTGAGCAGTTTAGTCATCATTCCCTCACTTGAACAACAGATATACAGGTGTGAACAGAAAAATCCGCAGTGAATCCGCTTAACGCTGATCACCCGGCCAGATTTCATCGACTCCACCGTGCTGAATAGTGATTTTTTCCTCAACAAGGTATTCCAGCGCGGTATCGAAGTCGGAGAACTTGATTTCGCTAATCCAGGCATTGCGATAGACCCAACGGCGGGTTTCAACCCCTTCATCCATCGCAACAACGGCGATTTCACGGGTGGGTAGCACCGTACCGCGTGCCTGAATCGCTTCGCGTACCCACTGGTTAAACGGCAGACGGGCATCCTGCTGCACCATTTTGGTGATGACCAGGGGGGGATAATTGAAGCCGATGGGTTTCCCCGTGTCATCCAATTTCAGCCCAAAGGGGCAAATCCCACTGACCGCAAAAATTCCTGAGGCGACTTTTCCATTAATTTCGACTCTAAATTCATTGGCAGAAAGGCTGTCCACCGCCCGTATTCCATACTGGGCGGGATTTTGTGCCTGGGGTGAATATGTGCCTGCGCTTGGGGGAGGTTGAGGAACTGACGGCTGCTGATAGGCTGCCGGGTCAGTAGGTTGCTGCTGTTGATAGGGCGGCAGCGGCCCGGCGGGGTTGTTCGGGTTCTGCATGGCTAACTCCCTTTTCCACGGATGAATATCCTGAGTATAGCGGAAAATTACACTAACAGCAGCACAATCACCACCAGCGTCATGAGCAGCCCCAGTCCGGCGACAATCAAAAAGGCATTGTTTGCCAGCGCCGACCCCAGAGAATTGCCCTGTGGAGTCATGGTCAGCAGCAGAGGTTCGGGCTGTTGAGTCTGGACGCGGTTCACTTCCCGGTTCAAAAACCACAGAACAGCATAAATCGTCGCTCCCATCGCGGCAACTGAACTTACCACCACCACGATAAGCAGAGCCAGCAGCGCTCCCTTCGTACCAGTCACATCCTGGGTTGAGGCTTCCGGGCTAGAAACCTGTTGGACAGTCGGCAGCACATTATCCGAAGCTGAAAACAGTAATCCAATCATCAGTACAACAAAAACTGCACCCAACAAAGCCACTACCGAAGACCGCTGCATCATACACTCCATTATTTCATGTTCATCAGGACGTGCAGATTGTACTCTCTCTCACAAATGGTTTCAATACAGGTTTGAATTTGGGAAATAGTGGGGTAATCGTAGCTTTGCACAAATCTTGTTCGCTCATTATAATCCCTTCTCAATGGTTTATAGAGGCCAAAGGCTTATGCGAAACCGCTTTACCGCGATATTGCTTTCTGTGACGCTCGCAGCAGCTTTTGCAGTCAGCTTATTCATTAAACCCGCACCCAGCCAGGCGAATCCTGGTACTGGCTGGCGGGGAGAATATTTTAATAATACAACCTTCTCTGGCAATCCTGTGGCCGTCGTAACCGACGACGCGATTGCAAAAAATTGGGGTGATGGCGCTCCTCTGGCGGGTCTGCCTGCTGATTTTTTCAGTGTACGGTGGACAGCAGCCGTGAATTTTCAAACGGGCATTTACCGTTTTCGGATTGGCGGCGACGATGGCATCCGTCTGTTTATTGATGATAATCTGGTGCTTGACCAGTTTGCTGTCGGGCCGTTCCGCACCTCTACCCGTGATGTTCAACTCAATCAAGGCACGCATAATCTCAGAGTAGAATATTTTGAAGACCAGCAGCTAGCGGGCGCGCTGGTCGATTGGACATTGATTGAGGCAGGCGTTCCGGCCATTGCTCCCGATACAGGGGCAACGACGGTGCTTCCTTCTACTGTGACGACCCCTCTCGCGCATATCGCTGCTGGCACGCTGAATGTGCGTGCGAATCCCAATGTCAATGCGGCGCGGATTGCTCAGGTGTATCTGTACCAGAGTTACCCGATTCGCGGCATTACATCGGATGGCAAGTGGTATCTGATTGAACTGAAAGACGGCCGTACAGGATGGGTCGCTGAACGCTATATTTATCGCACGGAAAATACCCCCGTCCTGATTATTGACGTGGCATCCAGTACCGAAAACCAGACTCCGAATATTGAAGTCACAGGGATTGCCACTTCAGAACTGAAAATTCGTTCCGCACCCCGCACCGGCGATCAGATTGGCCTGATTCCACAGGATGGACGGATGCGGATTCTGGGGCGAAATTCCGGCGGGTCGTGGTTTTACGTGTCCTATGATGGAATTGAAGGCTGGGCATTTTCCCCTTATATCCAGCTTACGAATGGCAAAGTCATGGACTTGCCCATCCGTTAAGTTCCCCACAAACTCACGGCGGCGGAAAGAAAATCCGCCGCTTTTTTTCATGCCATTTTACCCGCAACATTTAGTCTCAACGCGCGTATACTGATGTTAGGTTAGCACGCTTGGAAAAGAAACCGTGTCCGTTGAAATTGAAAATAATGATCACATATGGATACAAAGGTCGCTGGCGGGTGACTTAAATGCGTTCGGGGAACTGGTGCAAATGTACGAGCGTCCGGTATATAACCTTGCCTATCGGATGTTAGGAGAGCCAAACGAAGCGGAAGATGCCGCACAGGAGGCTTTTTTAAAAGCGTACTCTCATCTGGACCGCTACGATACCTCACGTTCTTTTAAAACCTGGCTGCTTTCAATCACTTCTAATCACTGTATTGACCGCCTCAGAAAACGACGCCTCACCTATCTCTCGCTTGATGAACCCCTGCCGCCGCATCCTGCCCTAACGAGTGATGAACTGGGGCCAGAAGCCGCCGCCATAGCCAGAGAACGCAGCCAGAAGATTCAACTCATGCTGGATGGCTTAAGTTCAGAGTACCGACTGGTCGTTGTGCTGCGTTACTGGTATGACCTTTCATATACGGAAATTGCGGACATGCTGCAAACCAGCGAAAGCGCGGTCAAAAGCCGTCTGTTCCGGGCGCGTCAGACTCTTGCCAAAGTGCTGGAAGAATCCGCGCCAGAACTGATAGCAGCCGTGGAAGGACAGGAATAATGAACAGCGAATTTAAACCTCAAGCTCAGGATGACGATCCCAATTTTGTCCCTCAGCAGGCGGAAGAGGAGAGCGCGGAGCGATTGGCACGGTTGCAGGCTTCGCCCCATGAGGAAAATCTGCCCATGCGGATGCGCCTGGTTGACCAGTTGTTAGCGCATACCCCGATGGCGATGCCGCGCCCTGACTTTGCATTGCGGGTGATGGCAGCCCTCAAAGAACGCACTCCTTATATTTTGAAACCCCACGTTGGCTTAGGATTAGCGTTAGGGCTAAGTGTCAGTGCTGGATTCGCGGTGTTGATGATGGTGGTGGCGCTGCTGCTGATTGTACTTATCGTGCTGAACTGGTCGGATGTTTACGAAGCGCTGGCGCTGGCATTGGGCGAGATTGGTACCACCCTGGGATCGCTGATTGATGAAATCGGCCAGTTGATTAGAGATGCGCCGCCTGCCGCCGTCATCATTACCCTGCTGGCGCTGCCTGCGCTGCTCCTGTGGATATGGTGGTTTCGCGGACGGGCAAAAGCAACAGAGACCAAGTGACCATGCGAGTCTTGTTTTTTACTTTCGCTGGTGGGTATTTTCGGAGTCGGACACCTGTTCGTGGGAATAGCGATAAAGCCTTTGCCTATTTTATTGCCGGTGTGCGGCAAGATGCCCAATCACACGCCTAAACAGGCTCGCAGCCGCCCTTCAAATTCCGATAGCATAATCGCCGTTGCGCCCCAGACCCGATGCGGCCCAACCTGATACCAGCAGATTTCAAAAGTCGTGCCGCGAATTTCCGTTAGCCCACGATGTTTCAGGCTGTCGTCCAATAAAATCTCTAACGGACATTCAATTACTTCTGCAACTTCGCTCAGGTCAAATTTCCACTGCATAGGACGATGAGGCGTGTATCCCACAAAGGGATACACCTGAAAATCACTGGGGGGGATATACAATTCGGTGAGCGCCCCCAAAATTTCAATATCGCTGATATTGACCCCGATTTCCTCATAGGTTTCGCGCAAAGCAGTTTGCTCAAATGTTTCCCGTTCTTCGTGGCGGCCACCAGGTAAGGAAATCTGCCCCGGATGATTGGTAAACGTGTCCGGACGGCGGGTGAGGACAAAATGCAATTGTTCGTTCACAGGATATAGCAGCAACAGTGTAGCCGCCAGGCGGGGCTGCCCCTCCCGCGAATCGGGGCGTTTGATGGGGCGTGCCAGAGGTGCCATTTTGCGCTGCGCCTGATAGGGGTCAAATTCTGGCAGCCCCAGACGCAGCGCACAGCGCACCGTATCCAGCGTCAGATTATACATACCAGGCGCGGCGCTTCCGCAGCGACACTCCCGCGTCTTCGCTGGTGGGGCTGCTCGAACGTACCCGCCCACGTGGGTCAATATGAATCTGACCGGATTGCTGGAGTCGGGCAAATTCTTCCGGCGTAATATCCGGCGCGGGTTCACCGCCCAAACGTTCCAACCGGGGTTTGAGGTCATCGTTATCTGCCGATTCCTCTGTGGTTTCCTGAACGGTGCTGTTCACCACCTGAACATCTTCCTCTGGCATTTCGGGCGGAACAGCCGGAGGCGGATTATCGGTGCTGTCCGGCGGGTTAATGTTGTTGGTCATATGCTTCTTCGTCCTCATCTTCCAATGAAATCATATCACTACCAAGCGCGTCAAGTGAAAGCGTTTCTACGGCAGCTTCCAGATGTCGGCTGCTGCACACCAGACACTGCGGATTTCTGTCAATCGTGACCCATTCCGCGCTGTAGGGCAGGGTGCGGCGTCCCTGAAAAATTTCAATTTCTCCGTTGGCTAAAATGACGGTGTTACCCGGCAAATGGCGATAGGCAGGCATCCCTTCAATCAGGGTGTTTAAAGCCATATCTGCCTGGGTTGCGGCCACCCGTACTACATGCAGCCACAATCCGGGTTCAGCATCCAGAGTCCCCTGAGCGTTGATAAGGCCATAATCCAGTTCGCCGCTTCCATCAGGGGAGGGATGAACATAGCCTTCGCGCAGCGTTGATGCCCAGCACGCATAACACGGCCCTTCATAGGGTTTAATGACGGTTACATCGCCGCCTTCGCCGCGTTCATACACGCCGGCATAAATCGCTTTGAGATTCTTTTTCAGGCATAGCTCATTGATAAAAAACTTTGCCCCTTCCCCATCAACGGCGCAGACCACCAAATCAACCCCATCAATCGCTTCCTGATGATGCTCAATCCGTCCTCGAATCGCCTGTACGCGGGCGTCAGGATTCTGTTTCTGGATAAGTTCCGCCACCACTTCCTCTGTAGGTCTGCCGATGTCATGATAACTGGCGACATGG
>CAZKZS010000069.1:0-17751 GCA_964557285.1 uncultured Anaerolineae bacterium
TAAATCCAGCGCCGGGTCGGGAGTCTGGGAGGTTTCGCGTACAAAAGTCAGCCACACATCCAGATGATGCTGTTTTAAAAGGGCGGGGGTTTGGGCTAATTTTTCAAGTTGAATCGTGAGTTCGGGTATCATTTCATGTGACTCTCAATCCAGGGTTTCATGCTTTCCACATCGGGCGTTGAACCACTGCCAATATAAGAACTGTCGATAACAAAACGGTCAGGGCTGCGGCCATACAGGGCAATCCCTGGAAAAATCTGGATGATATTGCCCAGATTCATATCCGTTTCCACGTTTTCCCAGATGGCACTCGATACCGCCGGCCAGCGATAAAGGTGGAGCGGATTAATGAGTTTTCCAATAAGGGCGCTGAAAACCTGCTGCTGGCGGGCTGCCCGTTCATAATCACTGTCCCCGTGACGGGTGCGGGCGTAAATGAGGGCTGTTGCACCATCCATTTTTTGCTCCCCCGCATTAAATTCAACATACATTGTGCCATAATCTTCGGTTGGATAGTCATAATCCTCAATGTGTTTGGGGACATCAATTTTGACCCCACCTACCGCATCCACGACATCAACAAAGGCTTCAAAGTTCAGGCGGGCATAGTGATGAATCTGGATGCCAAAGGTATTTTCCAGGCTGGCCGTAAGTTCCTCAATACCTGTGCCTTCATTCGCAAGTTCGGCTTCCCGAATAATCGTATTCACCCGCAGATAACCATAGTTCGGTGTTTCGATGAATAAATCGCGGGGGATGGACAGCAAACTGACTTTCTGATTTTTAGGGTTCACGCTCAAAATCATGATGCTGTCGGTGCGGGCAATGCTGGCAGATTCACCGGAATCGGCACGGGTATCAATGCCCAGAATCAAAATGTTGGTGGTGGGCGGCGGGCTGACGACATACATCAGCGTGCCACACATACACATCAGCATGGTCAGCGCCAGCATCAGACCGCAGCCCGTCAAACAGCCATAACAGGAAGTCCGCCAGCGTCGTTTTTGGGGACGGCGGGCGGGCGGGGGATAGGGAAGTGGGCGCTGAGGAAGATAAGGCTGCAAGTGAATTTATCCCCCGTTGGTTGGGAGTTCTGGTTTATCGTATTCCAGCAGCAGCGCCTGATAACGTTCGCGGTAAAGCTCAGCTTGCGCGCGCTGCAAGCGCCACAGCCGATCCAGATTCTGGCGTAAAGGAGCGATGTCTTTGGTGGTATCTTTGAGAAGCTGCCGCAGGTCCTGAAGCTCTTTCTCATTTTTGCGCCACAGTTCATCGTTGCTGACGGTAAATTCTTTCCAGCGAATCTGGTCATCTCCTGTCCAGTCGTTCCATTCCGAACGAAAACGCTCCTCCGAAAGGCGCTGCATTTCTGCCACCTCGTTAATCCGCCGTTCCAGACGGTCGCCAATACGTTCAAAATCATCGACGATATGTTTCATCTGGCGGTGGGTTTCTGACCAGGCTTCAAACCGTTCCAGGTTGCGGCGCATATCATCATCATACATGCTAACCCGCCGGGTGAGTTCATTGATCTGCTGGTCACGCTGCTGGGAAATGAGATTCTGCTGGTCAAGGAACTGCTGAAGCTCCTCCCGGCGCATATTTTCCATATTTTGCACATCTATAATACGGCGTTCATTGTTGCGGCTCAGCCCTTCAATCAAATCAATTTTGGGGCGAAGCTGGTCAATGGCTTTGTTGAGTTCGGGCAGGGTGGTTTGAATATCGGAGAGGCGACGGTTATCCTGGCGGCGCTGTTCTTCCAGAAAAACGATGCGGCGCTCCGGTTCTTCGATTTTTTTGATGATGTCTTCCATGCGCTGCTGCACCGCCGCCATGCCTGCCATCAGACGGTCACGGTCAGCCCGCACCGTGCCAATTTCCTGAATGACTGTGTTGATGTGGTTCAGACGGTCATCCAGTTCACGGATGGGGACAGCCAGCGCTTCGCGGGCCGCTTCGTTACGACGGTCAGCCTCCCGTTCGGCAGTCAGTCGTTTGGCTTCCAGCGATTCCATGGCCTGATTGAGTTCTTTACGAAAAATTTCGAGCAGTTCGTTTTCCCGGTCTTTGTGAATAAACTGCTGACGAATCATCGACTGGTCATTTTCCAGCCCGTTGAGCTGGCGTTTTAACTGGTCGATGAAGGCTTCCTGTTCCTGAACGCGCTTTTCCAGCAGCGCAAGGGTACTTTTATCGCGGCGGCGTTCTTCATCCAGCCATTCAATCATCCGAACGGTTTGCATTACATCCATATCGCGCCCTCACTTTTCCATCAATATTAACACGCGAAGCCAGCGCTGAAATTGTATATCATAGACAGCAGATAAGAATATAGCGATACCATGAAAAAAATCGGGATTGATGTACGATTGACCTACTATCGGCACGGGGGAATCGCCGAATACATGCGCCAGCTCTCCAGTGCGCTGGCGGCGCTTGCCCCTGCCTATGAGATTCATCTGCTGCACAATTTCCGCGCCCGCGAAACGTTAGTTCCACAGTTCAAACGCGGGAACACGTTCACACCCTGCCATCATCGGATTGAGCGTATCGCGCTGGGGATGGAACTGCTGCCGCGACGATTCGACCTGCTGCACAGCCCGGATTTTATCCCGCCGCGTTTGGGTGCTAAACGGTACGTGATTACGATTCATGACCTGGCCTTTTTGTTGTACGCCGACATTCAAACCGCCGACAGTTTGCGCTACTACGCAGGACAGATTCAACAGGCGGTTCGGCAGGCCGACCACATTATCGCGGTTTCGCACACCACCAAAAATGACATCATCCACCTGTTGAACGTCGCACCAGAAAAAATGACGGTCATCTGGGAGGGGATTCATCCCAGTTTTCGGGTATCCCGTTCTCATTTTGCTCCCGACCCTTACATCCTGTTTGTGGGTACAATTGAACCGCGCAAAAATATTCCCAATTTGCTGAAAGGATACGCCATTTTAAAATCTCGCCAGAAGGCTGTCCCTAAACTGGTGCTGGCGGGGCAAAAAGGATGGCTTTCTGAAGCAAGTTTCGCGGCGATTGAATCCTTCGGGCTTCAACAGGAGGTTGTCTGGCTGGGCAGTGTACCGTTTGAGCAGCTTCCCGCGCTGTACAACGGCGCGACGATGCTGGTTTATCCCTCTCTGTATGAGGGATTTGGGTTTCCGCCCTTAGAAGCAATGGCGTGTGGCACACCTGTTATTACTTCAGACCGGGGGGCGCTGCGGGAAGTCTCAGGAGAAGCAGCTTTGTATGTTGAGCCGGAGCAGCCGGAAAGTATCGCAGAGGCCATGCAACAACTACTGCTCAATGAAACTCTGGCGCAGGAAATGCGTATCAGAGGATTGGAACACGTCAAGCAGTTTACCTGGGAACAAACGGCTCGCCAGACGTTAGCAGTGTATGAAAAGGTTTTACCTTGAAAATTCTCTACCTTATCCCCGATTTTCCTTATCCAGCCACCGGAGGCGGGCCGCTGCGTGTGATGGGACTGCTGTTGGGTGTGGCGGAAGCCGGTCATGAAGTGCATGTGATTTCCTTTGGGACGGAAGAACAGCTTCATGCGGATACCCCCCTGCACCGCGCCTGCCGCAGTATCGAGATCGCGGCTGCACCGGAACGCAGCACGGCAGGCCGTTTGCGAACGCTGGTGTTATCGGGGCAGGCGGATATGGAAACGCGGCGCTGGAGTGAGGATTTTGTGCGGGTGCTGGATGCAAAACTGGAACGCCATCATTATGATATTATCCAGTGTCAGAGCCTTGAAATGACCCCCTATCTGCTGTACATCCGCGAACGCTGGCCGCAGCAAAAACTGGTGTATGATGCCTACAACGCGGAAGCCGAACTTCAGCGCCTGACCTACGAAACAGACCGCGCCCATCCCCAAAAACTGCCTCTGGCAATGTATTCATGGATACAGTGGAAGCGGATTGATGCGCTTGAGCATCAACTGGGCAAAAAAGCCGACGCGATTCTGGCGGTTTCTGAAATTGACCAGAAGGAACTCCAAAAAGTCGCCCCCAAAACTCCGGTGTATCTGGTGCAAAATGGGATTCATGTGCATGAGTACATTAACCCGCCTGCCGAAGAAATCCCTATGGTGCAGCCCTCCATCATTTTTACTGGAATCATGGATTATCGCCCCAACGTGGACGCGGCCATGTGGTTTGCCACAGAAATTTTGCCGCATATTCCCGATGCCCATTTATACATTGTGGGCAACCGCCCGCACCCGCAGATTCAAACGCTGGCCGCGCACAAAAATATCACGGTGACGGGATTTGTGGAGGAGGTAATACCCTATTTGCATCAGGCGACGGTGTTTGTCGTGCCGATGCGAATCGGAAGCGGCACCCGCTTAAAAATGCTTCAGGCGATGGCGGCAGGCTGCGCGATTGTCTCTACAGATGTGGGGGCGGCAGGTTTAAATGTGAAACATGGGGAACATCTGCTGCTGGCAAACAACATCAACACCTTCGCCGCCGCCGTGAATGATCTGCTGCACGACCCGAAAAAACGCCGCGACCTGAGCGCCAATGCTCAGTCCTATGTGCGGGAAAAATTCGACTGGTCGGTGATTGTGCCGCGTCTGCTGGCCGTTTACGATAGGCTGTTGTCTTAGTGAACTGGCTCGTTGGGGCGACGAGCCAGCCCTCAACCTCAGATTTTACTTTTTAGCCCTTTTGTGCCGCGTGTGGCGGCCAGTTCAATCAGGCCGGATTTGTAATCGTAGGTGGTACGGCGTTTTTCGCTGTGTTCATCCAGCGCCAGTTGGATGAGTTCATCACATACGGCGGTGGGAGAAAGTCCTTCCGGCTCCCACAGATAAAAGGCCAGTGAACCGGGCAGCGTATTAATTTCATTAACCCAGAACTGATTGCTGTCCTCAGAAAGTAAGAAGTCAATCCGTGCCGTGCCGCATCCACGGATTGCTTTAAAGGTGGCGACGGCTGCCGCTTGAATTTTCAAGGTGAGGTCGTCACTGAGAGGGGCAGGGATAATCCGCTGCTGGCCTTTCATGCCCGCACTGGCATTTTTCATATATTTTTCCCCAAAGGTTAAATATTCCTCATAGGATACAGGCCGTTCCAGGGTTGAAGCACGTACTTCCTCATTTCCCATCACGGCACAGTTAATTTCAACCATATTGCCCACCACTGCCTGTTCCACCAGCACCTGACGGTCAAGATTGCTGGCAATATCAATGTGCAGGGCGGCTCCGTCGCGGTTCTCCACGCGGGCAATGCCGATGCTAGACCCCAGAGTGACGGGTTTGACAAAAGCGGGAAATCCTACTTCTTCCACTTTTTCTAAAATCTGCTGGCGGTTTTCCAGCCATTCGCGCCGCGTGAACCAGACAAATTTATCCAGTACGGGCAGGCCAGAGGCTTTCAGGACGGTTTTGGTCATCACTTTATCATTAGCGATAGCAGAAGCCAGCACGCCCGTTCCCACATAGGGCAGAGTCGCCATTTCAAACAGCCCCTGAAGCGTACCATCTTCGCCATGTGAGCCGTGAATGACCGGAAAAGCAACATCCAGTTCCTTAAAATCGTTTTTCCCAAACCGTCCGGTGACAGGCGGGGTAATCAGACCAGCATAGCGGGTACTGGGGGAAAGGTGAGTTTCTTTTGTGCCTGCCAGGTCAGCGATGTTATCAATGGTGAAGTTTTTGAGTTGAGTCAAATTTGGCCCGGTGTACCAGATGCCATTTCGGGCAATATAAATTGGAATCACGTTGTATTTGGCGGGGTGAAGGGCTTTCATCACCTGGGTCGCCGTCACAATCGACACATCATGTTCGACGGAACGGCTGCCAAAAATCACACCAATGTTGAGCTTACGATCCATTCCCTGTTTTTTCCTTCGTAAGTAAGTGCAGAGAGTATAGTCTATTAAAGATAGGTATCGGGTAAATCGTTGAGAAACAGTACAGTATCCCCGGGCCTAACCTGTGTCTGAAACCAGGCGCGGGCTTCCTCAAACGTATCCATCACCAGCAGGCGGTTGAGGTCAAAAGCCGTCTCGCGTACCCCGCGCTGAATGGGTCGGGTTTGCTCCACCCCCACCAGAAGGATGTCAGTGGCATAGTCTGGCAGCCGCAGCCCAAGCCGATAATTTTCTTCTTCCTGCAAGTGACCCAATTCCACCATCCCGGGGGTTATCACGATTCGGCGTCCGGTATCGTACAGGCTGAGGACTTCCAGCGCGCTGACTGCCCCCACCGGATTCGCGCTGTAGGAATCATCAATAACCGTGATTCCGCCGGGCAAAGTGCGGGCATTTAATCGGTGTTCCGCCGGAGTCAGTGAGGCCACCCGCATCCCAATTTCGGCCAGCGACAGACCGATAAACCGTGCTGCCGCCGCCGCACACAGGATATTGGTCACGTTGTGCAGCCCTAATAGGCGGGTTTGAAAGGGATGTTTTTCCCCTGTTTCGCGGTCAATCACATCAAAGGATAAGCCGCTGACCGTTTGCCGGATGTTTTCTGCGACCAGCCGCGCCTGAGGCAGCCCTTCCCGCGAAACGATAATGCGGGTCTGCGGATAACCGCGTTCGGCCATGCCCAGAACATACGGGTTGTCCCCGTTAAAAATCGCGCAGCCATCCGGTGGCAGCCCTTCGACAATTTCATATTTGGCCTTGACCACGTTTTCGATGGTTTTGAACCGTTCTAAATGCTGCGGGCCAACGGCGGTTACGATGCTGATTTTAGGGCGGGTCAACTGGCAGATTTCCGCGATTTCACCCGGAATATAAGCACCCATTTCCGCAATAAAATAATCGTAGCCTGCTTTGGGGTCAAGGTCGTTGTTAATTGCCAGCGAGACACCCATCAGGGTATTGTAACTTTTAGGCGTGGGCAGCACCTTATAACGTCCGCCAAGCAGATGGGCAAGCATATGTTTGGTGCTGGTTTTGCCAAAACTGCCCGTAATCCCTATCACGGTAACGCCGGATTCCTGCAATTTGCGCCGCGCCTGTTCGCGGAAGCGCCGCCGCATGAGTTCCTCAACCGGATACATGACCTGATTGCCAACTACGAGTGCAAGCGGGCTGAACAGCACGCCGATAAATCCCACAATAGCCACTGTCGATAGTTCCTGCGGTGTGTCGGCATCCATGTTGCGGGTGGTAAAAAGGACTGCCCCCACGATAAACAGCGCCATGACCCCAAAAGACGCGGCCAGCAGACGGGTCGCGCGCGGGGTGCGGTTAAACTGTTTTTTGGTTTCCTTGACGGGTTCGGGGCGGCTGAGCAAGGCGGCGACCCCCAGCCACAGGATAAAATGCACGGCAGGTTCTTTTATTTTGACGAGTTGCAGCGCGGCAGAAACAATTACCCCGACCAGCATCGGCACAGTGATATACTGCGGAAACCAGCGTGAACGTTTGTCGCGCAGCCAGCGCAAAAAACGAAGCGACTGGTATTCTTCAATCTGGTAATAGCGTGCCATCTGATAGGTGCGTATCAGCGCGGGGAGTATCCACAGGGCAATGAGAAGGAGGGCTAACGTGTGCATGAGATTAACTTCGGAAAAAATGGGTTACGATTCGGGTGAAATCCGCCGCCCGATCCAGATACGCATAATGGCCTGCTCCCTCAAACACAATTAATCCAGCGTCAGGAATGGCATCTTCCAGAATTTTAGCATCTCGCACAGGCGTTTCCTGGTCTAATTCCCCCCAGATGAGCAGGGTCGGGGCTTGAATCCGCCGCGCAAATTCGACCAAATCCTGATTGATGACTAATTTAAAGGTGGCTTCTAAGGGGCCGGCGTTGAGGTAATCCGGCGACCCGAATTTTTTCCGAAACCACTGACGCACCGGAGGTTCAAGCCGACGGAAGCCGGGCATTTTGAGCAGCGTAAAAATCATCTGGCGGGTCAAAAAGTAAATTTTCATATGCGTCGTCGGTTCGGGGCGGACTCCGGCGCTGTCCACCAGCACGAGTTTATCCACAAAGGCAGGATATTCAGCGCTTAAAAAAATACTCACCCGTCCGCCAAACGAATGGCCGATAAGATGTACTTTTTCCAGCCCTGCCGTTTGCAGGTACGCCAGCACAAAATGGGCGTAGCGGGGAACGTCCCAGGGTTCGGGGGGCAAATCCGAAACCCCAAAACCCGGTAAATCCAGCGTGTGAGTCTGAAAGCCCAGTTTGCCAAATCGCTCCGCCACAGGCCACATACTTTTGATGCTGCCGCCCCATCCATGCAGCAGCACAACCGGCTGGCCTTCCCCAAACACGGTGACTCCGGTTTTAAGCCCGTCTACCTTCTGCACGGTAATAATCGGGCTGCTCATGTATCTTCAACCTTAATGAGCGCCCCAAGCCCAATCAATTTTTGAATCACATTTTCAAAATTGCGTTCAATAAGTTCGGCACGGTCAATAATCACCTGCCCATGAGCGCACATGGCCGCCCCCAGCAGCGCCAGCCCAATCCGCACATCGGGCGTATCCATATATTCGCCTTGCAAGGGGGTGGGGCCAACCACAATCGCACGGTGGGGATCGCACAGGATAATTTGCGCGCCCATGGCTTTGAGTTTATCCACAAACAACAGGCGGTTGTTAAACAGTTTTTCGTGAATCAGGGTCGTGCCGTTGGCCTGAGTTGCTACAACGGTGCTGATGGGAATTAAATCGGATGGGAAGCCCGGCCAGGGTGCGGAATCCACTTCCACATCGACATCTTCCTGACGGCTGGAAATCAGCAAACTGCCGTGTTCGGGGATGTACAGACGGTTTTCCTCAAAAATCAGGGTGATGCCCAGCCGCGCATACACTTTTTGAATCATCCGTAAATCGGCTGGGACTACTGATTCGATACTCACATAACCGGGGGACATGGCGGCAATGGCGGCAAGGCTGGCAATTTCAATGTGGTCGGGGTGAATGGCATGTTCCGCGCCGCTTAAATTTGCGCCCTCAATGCGAATCAGGTTGCTGCCGATGCCCTCAATTTTTGCCCCCATTTTGACCAGCATTTCCTGTAAGGAGCGCAGATGGGGTTCAGAGGCGGCGTTGTGGACAATGGTTTCTTCGCCCAGCGCGGCGGCCAGCATACACACCAGCGCAGTAGCCGTCACACTTGTTTCGGTCAGGATAATATCCTGTTTTTGCCAGCGCTGCGCCATAAAATTGATGGTGTTGTTCTGAATATCAATTTTGATGCCCAGGTCACGCATGGCGGTAAGGTGGGTATGCACCCGCCCGATGGATTCTTCCCATTCCAGCGTAGCATGGTCACGCCGTGCCAGAATAGGGGCAAGGAACAAAACCGCCGCTACAGAACGGGTAATATGGCCTGCGTGTATCCGCCGTTCGGTGATTCGTTCGGTTTGCAAACGGAGGCAGGTTTCCTGCCAGTCGATGGCTGCGCCCAGTTCACCCGCCATTTCCACCATTCGGCGCACGGCATGGGTTTTAGGTACACTCTGCAAACACACGGAGTCGGGGGTTAACATAGAAGCGGCAATCAGCGCAATAGTTTCATTACTGCTGCCGGATGGCTGGTAGTGGCCTTTGAGGGGCGCACGCCCCTGAACAAGAAGACGCAACTCGATTCCTCCCGCCAGTGATTATTGCGTTGAGCCGATGAAGCGTCAAGATTCATCACGTAACTTTAGCGGAGTAAGAGGGTTACTTCTGGCATGATGGAATACAAAGACCTGGACGATGCAAATTTAGTAGTGCTGGCGAAAACCGATAAAGGGGCTTTTGGAGAACTTTATGAGCGCTACGTGTCGCGGATTTACAACTACATCTACTATCGGACCAGCAATCACTATGAAGCTGAGGATTTAACCGCCAAAGTATTCATGCGGGCAATGGGACATATTCGCACTTATGATGAACGGGGCGTTCCGTTTTCAGCCTGGTTATACCGCATTGCCCATAATCTGGTGGCAAACTGGCATCGTGACCGGCAGCGCCGAAAAATTATTCCTCTGGATGAGTTTATGTCGAAAAGATTAAAATCGGATATGCCGGAAGAAGAAGCCGAATCCAAAGAAGAAAAACAACAATTGCTGGAAAGCATCCGGCGGCTGCCGGAAGACCGCCAGCAGCTTCTCATTTTGAAATATGTGGAACGCCTCTCCAATGCTGAAATCGGCAAAATTATGGATCGCACAGAAGGGGCGGTGAAATCGCTGTACTACCGGACACTCTCCGCATTACGAGAACAATTTGATGTTGATGAATCAAAAATTGAAGGGGCGAAAGATGGATAATCGGGATATTTTGGCTGAATATGCGGACGGTCTGGTGTCAGGAAATCTCCGCATGGAGGATGTTTTACAAAAGTACCATATTCCGCCGGGGAGCGAGTTGGAAGCCTTGCTTCGTATGGCGGCGCTTTTAGATCGGGTGCTGGTTCAGGTGGACCCATCACCGGAATTTGTGCAGCAGCTTCGGGAAGAACTGCTCGGCACGGATGTGCAGACTCTGATTCAGCGTATCCGTCAGCTAACCACCTTCCAGATTGCAGCAGGATTAGGCGGCATTACGTTTGCGGCGGGCGTGCTGTGGTGGGCGCGTCGCCTGAATGAGGAAGCCCGTTTGCGGCGGCGTACTGAAGAACAAACACCACAATCGGCTCTGGCATCTTAAGTAAAGTAAGTAGGCGAAAGAAACCTTATGAAACCAAGATACGCTCAAATTACAGGATGGGGTTATTACGTCCCCGAAAAGGTGTTGACCAACGCCGACCTTGAAAAAATGGTCGATACCAGTGAAGAATGGATTTTGCAACGGACGGGGATTAAAGAACGGCGGCTTCGCACCGAAAACGATACCAATACCAGCATGTCCGTTGCGGCAGCACAAAAAGCGCTGGAAGTGGCCGGACTCACCCCTAAGGACCTTGATTTTATTATTTGCTGCACCACCACGCCGGATTATCTGCTTCCGGCGGCGGGCAGTCTGGTACAGGGAGCATTGGGGGCGGAATGTGGCGCGATGCAGGTTTCAACGGCCTGTTCCGGTTGGGTTTATGGCGCGGTCATGGCCGACAGCCTGATACGCTCCGGCATGTACGACACGATTCTGGTGGTAGGGGCGGAAATTATTTCTCATGGCATTGATTACACAGACCGAACCACCTGTGTCCTGTTTGGGGATGCCGCTGCCGCCACAATTTTTCAGGTCAGCGACAAACCAACCGGCATCCTGGCTTCCGAACTGGGGTCGGATGGAGCAAAAGCCAAATCGTTGTGGGTGCCGGGCGGCGGTACGACCACCCCGATTAGTCAGCAGGTCGTTGAGGAGCGCAGCCATTATATTCTGATGGATGGGCAGGAAGTCTTTAAATTTGCCACGCGCGTGGTGGTCGATTCGCTGAGCCGTGTGATTACAAAAGCAGGGCTGACGATGGACGACATTGATTTGTTCATCCCGCATCAGGCCAATGCCCGTATTATCGAATCGGCGGCTCGCATGATGGGACTTCCCTTAGAAAAATTCTTTATCAATATCCACAAATATGGCAACACATCGGCGGCATCGGTGCCGCTGGCACTTGTAGAAGCGATCCAGGAAGGCCGGATTCACGACGGGGACACCATCGCCGTTGCAGCCTTCGGGGGCGGCTTAAGCTGGGGGTCGGCTGTGGTACAGATAGGCGTGAAAGAAAAACACGCTGTGTATCAGATGGCTGTCGCCAGCGCAGATTAATTTTTTGAGAGGGCGGGGGGCTTCCCCCGCTTTTTCTCCAACAGCCGCCGGAACAAATCCTCACGCCCCCGCACCATCTGGTCAAGAGAAAAATGATTTTTCACACGCTGGCGGCCTGCCTGTCCCATCGTTTGTCGAAGCTCAGCATTTTGCAGCAGGAATTTGAGCTTTTCTGTCAGCGCGGCAGGGTTTTCCGGCGGAATCACGAATCCGGTTGTGCCATCCACAATCAATTCTGCTGTGCCGCAACTCGCGTCCCGACGACAGGCAGCCCTGCTGCCATGCCTTCCAGCACGATATTCGGGCAGCTTTCCCCAAACGGCACATCCCGCGAGGACATGATCACCATATCGGCTGAGTGAAGTAATTCCGGCACGTCATCCCGAATCCCTAAAAAGCGAACATGCTCAGTGATTGCCAGTTCCCGCGCCAATCTGATCAGATTTTCCCGTTCGATACCTTCTCCGGCAAAAACCACCAGAGGCGGATTTTCGGCCTGCATCAGAGGGGCTGCCGCCCGCAGCATCACATCCCGCCCTTTTTCATACGTCAGCCGCCCCACGTTCAGAATGACCGGACGGGCGGGCGGGATAGCATAAAATTCGGCGCGGCGGTCGACGCCAGGGGCATATTTTTCCGTATCAATGCCGTTATACAGCACATGAATTTTGTGTTGTGGCACACCCTGAGTCCGAAAAAGGGCGGCGGAATACTGCGTCAGGGCAACAATGGCGTCTGTAAAGGGGTTGAGCAGCCGAGTCGGGGGGGCAAGCGGATAGTTATCATGCACGGAAAGAATCCGCACAGGCACGCCCGCCATCAACGCGCCCAGCCGTCCCCAGCCTGCGGCCAATCCCTGCGCCAGCGTCCAGACAATGGTCGTCTTTTCGCGTCGAAAATCGCGGGCGAGTTTAAGCGGCACGGTTAAATCGTATTTTCCGGTGGAAAGTGGGGTATGCAGGCGGGAGGACTCGACCTTGCCCTGCAAAGTTTCGTGGTCGTAGAAAGCGTAAATGTGCGGATTCCAGTGTGTTTTATCCAGCCGATTCACCACATCGGCCAGCCGCATTTCCATGCCGCCACGTGCGAATCGAGTCAGCACAAAGGCGATATGTTCAGCCGCCATACCCTGCCATCAGGTCAACAATACGCTGGCTGGTCTTACCATCCCCATAAAAATTTGGGTGTATGTGTGGGCGGGCGGCCTGCTGAACCGCTTTGAGAATCGAGTCCGGCGCGGCCAGTTGATTCCAGCCCGATTCAACGGTTTCGACCCATTCCGTTTCCGTCCGCACTGTAATGCAGGGACGCTGCATAATATAGGCTTCTTTTTGCAGGCCGCCGCTATCGGTAATGACCAGTACCGTTGCATCCAGCAGCGCCACCATATTTAAATAACTGGCGGGTGGAATCAATGTTACATTTTCAGGCACAGGTAGATTTTGATTTTTTAAAGCCGCCTGTAAACGGGGGTGAGCCGGCAAAACGACTGTTTTATCTAACGCTCCTAATCCCTGCAAAATGGCAGCCAGCGTTTCCCGTGAGTCCGTGTTGACCGGACGGTGAATCGTAGCCAGGTAAAATGTGCCGCGCTGAAGCTGATGTTCCTCTAGCACAGTGGCAAGCGTTTGAGCATTTTCTTGTGCCGCCAGCAGGCCATCTACCATCACATCCCCCACGTCAAAAACCCCGTCGGTAATGCCCTCTTTTTTCAGGTTTTCTACCGCGACCTGAGTCGGGCAAAAAAGCAGGGTGCTTACATGGTCGGTCAGCAAACGGTTCAATTCCTCCGGCATGGTACGGTTGTAGCTGCGGAGTCCGGCCTCAACATGGGCGATTTTAATATTCAGTTTGGCGGCAGCTATCGCGCCTGCCAGCGTGGAGTTGGTATCTCCGTACAGCAGCACCCAGTCCGGCCGCACTTTCAGCATTTCGGCTTCCAGACCGACCAGCATAGCGGCGGTTTGTTCGCCGTGCCTTCCTGACCCGACTCCCAGATTGGCATCCGGTTCGGGGAGATGCAGTTCACGGAAAAATACCTCTGACATGCCTTCGTCGTAGTGCTGTCCGGTGTGGACGAGATATTCTTCATGCTGCTGGCGCAAAACACGGGATACAGGCGCGGCTTTAATAAACTGCGGGCGAGCGCCAACGACGGTTAAAACTTTCACTCCCTGTCCTTAATCCCAAACACATCTCGTTTGCCGCGCGTAGCAACTTTTTTCAGTCTGCCCGCCCGAATTGTTTCCTTTTCTTTTTGCAGTTCATCGGAGTCGGGGGTCAGGGTGCGGGTAACACGGGCCGGCACACCTACGGCCACACTGTTGGCTGGAATATCTTCTGTGACCACCGCCCCCGCGCCAATCACCGCATTTTCGCCAATGGTCACGCCGGGCATCACAATCACCTGAGCGCCCAACCAGACATTGGATTTTAGGGTAATCGGCTGCGTCCAGGTTTGATGAAAGTACACCCCGCCAATGGGATGTCCGGCGGTCGCTAAAATGCAGTGGTCGCCCAGCAGCACAAAATCTTCCAGCGTAATGCCACCGTTGCCGCGCAAAATCGAATAACTGCCAATGGCGACATGATTGCCAAACCGAATTTTTTCCGGCGCGATGAGCTGTACCCCGTAGCGCAGGGTAATATCTTCGCCGCAGCCCGCCAGTTGATTGACCAGCGCTTGCAGCCGATTTTGTTCATTGATGGCCTGCCACCGGGGGAGTTCTGGCCCCAAAACTTCCCCATAGCGGTGACGTATCAGTTTAGCAACCTGGAAAACCAGCCACTGGTCAAAACCCATTGACGTAATACTTTCTGCTGCCAGTGGCTATGATAATGATGGACGGCGGAGATAGCAACGGCGGTTATTCTTCGCCCAGATACACCTTCCGCACCATTTCGTTTTTCAGCAGCGCGTCCGCCGAATCGTGCAGCACCACCGAGCCGGTTTGCAGCACATAGCCGCGCCGGGCAACTTCCAGCGCCATCAGCGCGTTTTGCTCGACCAGCAAAATCGTCGTGCCGTTTTCAGCATTAATACGTTTGATAGTGTCAAAAATGGTTTCCACCAGCACAGGCGCTAACCCCATCGACGGCTCATCCAGCAGCAGCAGCCGCGGCCGTGCCATCAGCGCCCGTCCAATAGCCAGCATCTGCTGTTCACCACCGGATAGCGTTCCGGCATACTGGCGGCGGCGTTCCCTCAGACGTGGAAACAGATTAAACACCATTTCCATATCCTCATGAATATTTTTGCGGTCCCGGCGAAGATACGCGCCCATTTCCAGATTATCCTGGGTGGTTAAGCGGGGGAAAATCCGTCGGCCTTCTGGCGATTGAGCAATACCCCGTGCCACCAGTTTATGGGCGTCGACGGTATGAATCGGCTGGCCGTCAAAATAGACCGTGCCTTCACGCGGGTGCATGATGCCGCTAATAGTGCGAATCGTGGTCGATTTGCCTGCCCCGTTTGAGCCAATCAGCGTGACAATTTCGCCCTCATTCACATGCAGACTGATGCCGTGCAGGGCATGGATATTTCCATAGTAACTGTGGACATTTTCGAGTTGTAACAGTGTTTTTTCAGCCATGTTTTAACAACTCCAGCGCACGCCGCCCCAGATACGCCTCAATGACCCGTTCATTACGCTGAATGTCATCCGGCAGCCCTTCCGCAATTTTTTGCCCATAATCCAGCACCGTGACTTTATCGGAGATGGTCATGACTACTTTCATGTCGTGTTCAATGAGCAGGATGGTCAGGTCGCGCTCGTCCCGCAGCCGCCGAATAAACCCGATCATGTCCTGAGTTTCATTCGGATTCATTCCGGCAGTGGGTTCATCCAGCAGCAGCAGTTTGGGGTTGGTTGCCAGCGCCCGCGCTACCTCCAGACGGCGCTGCTGGCCGTAGGGCAAATTTTTCGCCAGGTCCTCCTCATGACCTGTCAGCCCTACATACTCTATCAATTCCGCCGCCGCTTTTTTGGCATTGGCTTCTTCCTGCCGCACCCAGCGCGGCTTTAAAATATCCCCTGCCCAGCCCGCTTTGAGGCGGTGGTGCATCCCAACCAGCACATTTTCCAGCGCGGTCAGGTTGTTAAAGAGACGAATGGTTTGGAAGGTGCGGGCAATTCCAATTCGGGTGAGTTGGTTGGGGCGCATTCCGCTAATTTTGCGCCCATCAAATAACACCTGTCCGGTGGTGGGTTTGTAGTATCCCGTGACCACGTTAAAAAAGGTGGTTTTGCCTGCCCCATTTGGCCCGATGATACTGTTGATAGAACGGGTTTCCAGCACGTAATCCAGGGTATCAACGGCTACCAGACCCCCAAATGTTTTTTTGACACCTCTGGCTTCCAGTAAAACGGTCATCTGTTTGCCTCCCGCGCTTTTGTTTTGACCGGAAAAAGTCCCTGCGGGCGGAAAATCATGATAAACAGCAGTCCCGCGCCAAAAAAGACCCACCGCAAACTTTCGACAGGTTCATCCGGGAAGGCATCCGGCAGTACCTGAGCCAGATACACCCCATCAAAAATGGAGATAATCAGGCCGCCGACCAGCACCCCCCACACGCTGCCACGTCCACTTAAAACGACGATAATCAGCAGGGTAATAGATACCTGAAAGCGGAACAGTTCGGGGAAAATCGCGCCAAGCATGGAAGCGTATACCGCGCCTGCCAGACCGGAAAACGACGCGCCAATCGCAAACGCCAGCAGTTTAGTCCGAATGGGATCGACCCCCATAAAATCGGCGGCTGTTTCATCTTCACGGATGGCTTTCCAGGCACGCCCCAGACGGGAATCATCCAGCCGCCGCGCCGCCACCAGTACGATAGCGGTAATCACAATGATAGCGTAGTACCAGAAAGTTGGATTCACCCCTACTCTCAGGCTGTCCTCTTCCAGATTAAAAGTCTCCTCCACAAGGCCAAACTGCGGTTTGCCCAGGGGGGTTAATCCCTGGCTGCCGCCCGTCAGGTTGATGTCCTCAACGATTGTCCATGATTTCAATTCAAACTCGCGGTCACTGGCAATCACCCGCATGACGCCTGACACGGCCAGCAGCGCTACAATAATCCCAAGTGTCCGCAGCAACCTGTCGCGTTGCAGGTCGTCTTTATCAGAAGGATTCCGGCGGATCACCTTGACCAGCAGGTTAATGAGCATCCCACCCGCCAGAAGCACAAGGATAAAAGTTAGTCCGTTGAGGTAGTGGACGGGGCGGAAATTAAAATGAAAATCACCCAGATTGCGAACTACGGTAGGAATAATTTCACCAAAGGCCAGCGTCACGATCGCCAGATAGTCCCCACGCAGCCGGAGGGTCGGCGCCCCGATAATCATGCCAAAAACGGACGCGATGGCCGCACACACCCAGAGTGCCAGAAAAAAGCTCATTTCAATATCATGGGACGGCCAGGTGAGGATGCCAAATGTATACGCGCCAATGGCAAAAAAGGCCGCATATCCGAGATCAAGCAGTCCGGCAAACCCGACCACCACATTTAAGCCCTGCGCCAGCGCAACAAAAAGCAGCGCCCGATTAACCTGAGTCAGCAGCCCAAAGTCGGTTAATTTTTCCAGTTCGCGTAAGATAAACGGCGCGGTCAGGGTGACAGTGCCGATAGAAACAATTTGCACATATTTGGGCAAAATCTGGATATAGTTAAACAGCCACTGGGCAATCACCACACAGGTGATAAAAATCAGGGTCAGGTAGACCAGTTTAAGCAAATCAAAACTGATGACTTGATTGAGCAGTCCGGCGGCCACCGTCACAGCGAGAAAGACTCCAACCATGACCATCTGCTGCTGGTTAGAGGGAAGTCCCTGAAAACGCTGCCGGAGAACAGTCATATTATTTTGCATCGCAGCCCCCTACACTTTCTCGATGGCCTGGGTTGAGCCGAGGATACCGGACGGGCGGAACACCAGCAGCAAAATCAAAATGCCAAAGATAATGGCACGCGACCATTCGCCACCAATGTAACCATCACTCATGGCTTTCAGCATCCCGATGATAAACGCGCCCACTACCGCCCCGCGAATGTTACCAATG
>CAZKZS010000070.1:0-17587 GCA_964557285.1 uncultured Anaerolineae bacterium
ACAGGAAGTTGAGTCTAGCCCGCAAGAGGAAAATTCTCTACAATTAGAGAAACCTGTTACGACAGGCCAACCTGAATAAAATTAACCTGTAAAGGGGTGCGTACTTTTGGCAAGTGTAGAACTCCGTCCCGGAGAATCACAGGACTCGCTGCTGAAACGTTTTCGTAAGGCAGTGGCAAAAGATGGAATTTTAAGCACGGTGCGTCGCAAACGGTGGCATGTTTCTAAAAGTGAACTTCGCCGCATCCAGATGAAAAAAGCGGTACGCCGCGCACGTCGCAAACAGCGCAAACAGGGATAATTCTGGGGTCTTGTTCAAGACCCCTCACCTTTTCGGAATAGCCTGTAAGGATAGGTATGGCAAAGGAAAACGACAAGATTGAGATAGAAGGAACGATTGTTGAGGCGCTGCCAAATACTCAGTTTCTCGTGAAGTTGGATAATGGACACCAGGTTTTAGCGTACCTCTCTGGCAAAATGCGAAAATATTACATCCGTATTCTTTTGGGAGACCGCGTGCGGGTGGAGCTAACCCCCTACGACCCAAGCCGGGGCCGGATTACTTATCGTTTCAAGAAACGTTCCGAAATCGAAGACTGACCAGCCTCAAAAAAGGGAAAAAACCAGCCATCGACGACTGGTTTATTTTGGTTTTAAAAAGTTAGGATATCCATTAGCGCGTTGGCAGCCAGCCAGCCCATCACCACACACAGCAGGATTAAAATCACCGCCGACAGCAGAATCAGGACGGGCGAGCAGCCAAACCCACCCAACCTGAAACGTGAAAAATCCAGGTCAAACAGACGGTCAATGCCATCACCGCCGCGCCGTCGCTCAATGATTTGCTGTCCCCGCCGCATAAACCGATTGCGAAGGTGCTGAGCGCTAGCAGGCAGGTCACTGCTTACCGGAGGTACACCGCCCTGCTGGAAATTTGGATTTGGCGGCTGAGCATAACTTCCCATGTACGGTCGTTCGTAGCGGGGATCATATTCCAATCCTGCCGCATATTCTTCGATGCTCATGTCATAAGGCGTGCCTTCGTCATAAAAATCCTGGGCGTTGGCCGCGCCCCAGGCATCATCCCCACTCCCCCCAGAACGCCATTCTTCGCCCTGAGTTCCCCCATAGTTGTCGTCGTTGTAGTCGCTCATGCTGGAATCTCCTTGTCACGAATCGATGAGTTCATGGGCAGCCTGCACTGGCGCAATTTCCCGTGCCAGCATTCGGGCAATAAGCTGATTCATCTGTTCTGGGGATACTTTTTCTGCGAGAAACCGTTCCAGCAGGCCATGTTGAAGGCGGTCCAACAATTCACTTTCCAAACGCTGGCGTTCGCGTTTTTCGTGCTGACCTGTAACCTGTAAATGTTCATGATGCCGATGAATTGCAGTCAGCAGTTCTTCCATACCTTTTGATGCTGAAGCCACCGTTTTCAGTACCGGAACTTCCCAGGTATCAATATCGGCGCTTTCCGCCGGATGCAGCATCAGCCGCCCATGATGAGCAACATACTGCTGGCGGTGTCCCAGTGTGAGCATGGTTTTGAGAGCGCGAACGGTATTATCCGCACCGGGGCGGTCTGCTTTGTTAACCACCAGAATATCCGCGATCTCCAGTGTTCCGGCTTTGATGGCCTGAATATCATCTCCAAGCCCTGGTGCATCCACCACAATCACGGTATAGGCCAGCGTCGCAATCGACACTTCATTTTGCCCTGCCCCCACCGTTTCTATAATGATGTAATCAAAACCTGCTGCGTCCATCACCCGTACCACATCCGCCGTTGTCTGAGCAAGCCCACCTAACTGCCCGCGTGAGGCCATGCTGCGGATAAAAATCCCACTGTCCCCTACCAAATCCTGCATACGGATGCGGTCGCCAAGTACCGCCCCGCCACTAAAGGGGCTGGTCGGGTCAACCGCAATAATCCCCACTGTTTTATTCTGGGTGCGGATATGTTTGGTCAGGGCGTTCACCAGGGTGCTTTTGCCTGTACCTGGCGCTCCGGTGATTCCGATCAGATAGGCATTTCCGGTATAGGGGAACAGCGCATTCAGCAGTTCAGGCGCAGCACGATTTTCAACCTGAGTAATGGCACGCGCCAGCGCCCGACGGCTGCCATTTCGCAGATCATCCAGGTTAACGGACATCCGTCACCTGTTCCCGAATGAATCCGATGATTTCTTCGGTTTTAGAACCGGGTCCAAACACCCCCTTTACCCCCATTTCTTTTAGTTTTTCAATATCATCTGCCGGAATGATGCCGCCCACGATAACTTTTACATCGTCCAGCCCGTGACTCCTGAGGGAGTCCAATACACGCGGCACCAGGGTCATATGCGCGCCGGAAAGAATCGACAGCCCGACAATTTGCACATCTTCCTGCAACGCGGCTTCGGCTATCATATCCGGGGTTTGCTGCAAGCCTGTGTAAATCACTTCCATGCCGGCATCCCGCAGCGCACGGGCAATTACTTTTGCGCCCCGGTCATGTCCATCCAGGCCGACCTTCGCCACCAGTACACGAATACTCATGATGAAAACTTCCTATTTTGCAAAATCAACTAATCCTATTGTAACCCAAATGAGGGAATCTTATTTCTGAAAACTAACCGAAATCTGACCTGGTTTGCAGAAGTTTGGGTTAGCAATATGATACAATGTAGGTTTAGTGCTTTTGGGATAATCGTTACATGGGTGTTTTAACAAAAGCAAGCTCTCGTCCCTCTAAAAAAGCAGCCACCACCTTTCGGGTACGGACGCTGCCAGATGTTTTGACTCTAGTGGCGATGGGTGCGGCTTTTCTTCTGCTCATTGCTTATCTAGTCGTCGCCATCGGTTGGCTGCGTCAGCCTTTTCTGGGGGCAATGTTTACCCGTTCCCTCACCGTCGTAGATGTTAAACCTTTTTCCAACCATTCCTGGCCTGCGTTAGACGCGTCTGTCCGCCCGGGAGATGCCCTGCTTGGCATTAATGACCAGGAATGGGATTCGGAAAATCCGGCAAAAGGGCTTAAAAATACGCTGGCAGGTCTGGAAGAAGGGCAGCAAATCACCCTGAATCTGCAACACGAAGGGGAAGCCCCTTCCAAGTTGCAGTGTGAACCCCCGATTGAGGGTCATTCATTTTGTACCGTGAATATCACCCTCTCGCGGCTGCCAACCCTGGATTTTCTGCTGCATTTTGGCGTGGGCTACGGGGTGGGCGTAGTGGTTTTCCTGATTGCATTGGGGCTGCTGTGGCAGCGTTTTGAACTGCTGGCAGCCAAAGCCGCCGCCGTCAGTCTGGCGGCGCTGGCGGTGCTGGTGGCCGGACGTTTTGACCTCATGACCACCTTTACCCTGATCCCCGCGTGGATAACAGCCGCTTTATTGCTTGCTTCTGTCATGCTGACGATTGCGCTGGTATTTCCGGCGAATTTACCTTTTATGTACCGCGCCCCGCAAACCATGCGCTACGCGCCTCTGGTGTTGGGAATCGTGCTGACGGCAGGCATACTCTGGTTATATAACAGCACTGAATTTTCTGATACGCTGCTGCTGATTCCACTGGCGGCGGTGCTGATTTCCGGCGCAGTGTTAATCGGGTCTATGTACTGGCGGCGCATTTATTCTACCTCCCCTGTCATTCATGAACAGGCGTCGTTTATTTCTCTGGGAACGCTGGTCGCGCTCATTCCGTTTGCGTTGTGGCTGCTTTATTTCCTGATTTCGGGCGGCAGCATCATCAATGAACTCACGCCTGTGGTGCAGATTGCGGTTCTCATTTATGCCTTCAGTCTGGCGTATGCCGTGCTGCAATATCGCCTGCTGCAAACCGACCGTGTTATTCCTGAAATTATTGTGTACGGTACGCTAACGGCGCTGCTGGTCATAGGCTATTTGCTGGTTACGGTGGCGCTGGGCGTTGGCGCTATTGAGGCGCTTCATATTGACGCGGATAACCCTATTTTAATTGCCCTCACCATCGGGGTCATTGTGGCGCTGTTTGGGCCGGCTCGTAATGCCTTGCGCCGTTCAATTGACGAGGTGATGTTCCGCCAGCGCCGCAGTTATCAGCAGCGAAGCGAAGCCTTTAACCGCAAATTGACCAATGCGGTTGATTTAAAAGATATTTATGCGGCCGTCAAAACTGAACTGGATGAAGCCCTATCGCCGGAAGCGGTACTCCTGTTTGTGCTGGATGGCAGAACCGGAACTTACATCGCCATACCAGACCCCCGGACGGGCAAAATGGGGACAGATATTAGCTTCCGCAGTGATGGCGGGCTGGTGAAGTACCTGAGCGAAGAACAAAATACACTCTATCTTGAACCGGGGCAGCCGCTTCCCATGAGCGCAGCCAGTGACCGTTCTCAACTCGCGGTACTGGGGATGCCGTTGTTTGTGCGCTTGCAGGGACGGGACCGTTTAAACGGCATTTTGTGTCTTGGGGCGCGGCGCAGTGGGGATTCCTACAACTACGAAGAATTACGTTTCGTAGAAAATGTGGCCGAACTGACTGCTATTTCGGTTGACCGGGCGAAATTTGTGGACGATTTGCAGCAGCGGGTTCGTATTCAGGATGTGCTGTCGCAGGTATCCCACGCGCTCAACTACGCGATTGATTTTGATACCCTGCTGGAACTGATTTTTGCCCAGACGCTGCGGATTATCAATGCCGACCATTTTTATATTGTGCTGCGTGACCCCGCTACCGATGACCTATATTATTCGTTTTACAGTACCCGCGACGAGCGTTTTTATTACATTGAAAACAAACGCTGGAAAATGGGGCGGGATGTCATCAGTGAGGTAGCACGGCGGCAGGTGGGAATGCGGCTGGAAAACTTCACGGCAGAACAGCTTAAACGTGATCCGCGCCATGCGGCCAGCCTGCCTGATATTTATGCCTGGATTGGCGTGCCGTTAATTAGCGATACGGGCGGCGGACTGGGAGTGATGGCGCTTGGAGCATCTGACCCGGGGGTAACTTTCACCGATGAGCAGATGCAGCTTTTTACCGATATTGCCAACATTGCCGCCAGCGCGATTGACAAAACGCAGCTTTTCAAAAAAACCAATATTCGCGCTGCTCAGTTAAAGGCGCTGAACGATATTTCCAGCCTGCTGGCTTCGGAACTGGAGGACGTTGACCGCCTGCTCGAAATTATTACTGAAAGCGCGGTGAGCATTCTTGGCTGCGAAGCGGGTAGCCTGCTGCTGCTGGATGAAAAATCAGGCGATCTCGTGTTCCGGGTGGCAACGGGTGGCAAGGGTAGTGAACTCATCGGCCAGCGCATTGCACGGGATGAACGCAGCCTGGTATCGGAAGCGGTATCAAAAATTCAGCCTATCATCGTGAACAACCCGACTCAGGATTCACGCTGGCACGGCGATTTGATTGACACCAATCTGGCTGAAGAACAGGTTTTCCGGTCAAAAGCGCTGTTAACCGTTCCTCTGGTCGCACAGGGGGAGGCCGTTGGAGCGCTTCAGGTGATTAACAAACGAGATGGCAGCCCCTTCACTGATGAAGATGCTGAACTGGCAAATACCTTTGCAGGGCAGGCTGCCGTCGCAATTCAGAACGCGCGGTTGTTTGAACTGCAAGACCAGCAGCTTTTGATGCGCGTGCAGGAATTGGAAGGCATGGCCGCCATCGACCACTCGCTGAACCAGACCCTGCTGCTTGACCAGCTAACTGATATTATTATGACCTGGGCGCTGGAACGTACAGGCGCGACACACGGCGCGATTTTCCTGATCAGCAAGGACACGGAACATCTGGTATTAATTGCTTCCTACGGGTATCCGCCAGAAGGCAGCATTTTTAGCCTTCCCGAAGGACAAAAATCAAAAGAATTTACCTCTGAAATTGGCATTTTAGGGCGAGTCATGGCAACGGGTTCACCCGCTATGATTACAGCAGGTGAACACGACCCCCATTACGTTGAAAGCCTACCGAACTGTGCTGCCCAAATCGCGGTGCCGCTGGTCAGTGGTGCGGAAATGATGGGGGCGTTGCTGATTGAAACGGCGGAACAGGGCAAATTGGGGCTGCTGCAATTTAACTTCCTCTCCCGTCTGGCTGACCGGGCAAGCTCCGCCATTTCAAACGCGCTGCTGTATTCTCAGCTTTCTGAACAGCAAAAAGCCCGTGTGGATTTTGTACGGTTTATTGCCCACGAGTTAAATACACCTATCACCTCCATGAAGGGGTATATGGATATTATTTTACGTGGGGTCACGGGTGAACTGAATCCACAGCAGCAGAATTTCCTGCGGACAGTAAGCAACAACATTGAAACGCTTGAGCATCTGGTCAGCGACATGCGCGAAGTGGAAATGCTGGCAGCTGGACAAACACTCAGTTACAAACCAGAGTCCCTTGATTTTAACGAGGTGCTTTCCGAAGTCCTCTCGACGGTTGCACAGGGCTTTAACCAGAAAGATCAGCTTGTGGTACGGGCTGTCCCTGAAAAACTACCTGAAATCTGGATAGACCGTGTGCGATTAAAACAAATTTTGTCCAATTTCCTGACCAACGCCAATAAATATACACCTGAAGAAGGGGAAATTGTTGTTTCGGCGGAAGCCGTCCGTAATGAGTGGGACCCGGACGGGGCGCGGCGTGTGCTGCATGTGGCGGTGAAGGATAATGGTCTGGGGATTAGCAAGGACGACCAGAAAAAACTGTTCCAGAAATACTTCCGTTCGACCAATCCCAAAGCCTATGAAGATGAAAAAGGCACGGGGCTTGGCCTGACGCTGACTCGAAGTCTAATCGAGCAGCAGGGCGGCAAAGTCTGGGTCGAAAGTGAATTGGGGCAGGGGTCAACCTTCCATTTTACGATTCCGCTGGCGTCCGAAGTGCTGACCGAACGCGCGTGACAAAACAGGGGGCTTTTTCAGCCCCCGTTTCATCTTAGCTCAAATACGGTTCAAGTTTTTCGACAACTGCTTCTTTCGGACGGAAACCCGTAATCCGCACCACCGGTTCGCCACCTTTGAACAGAATCAGCGTCGGGATGCCCATCACGCCATACATTTGCACCACCGATAGATGTTCATCAGCATCCAGCTTTCCGACACGGATTTTATCGCCGTAATCTTCGGAAATTTCTTCCACAATTGGCGCAATCATCTTACAGGGGCCGCACCATTCCGCCCAAAAATCAACCAGCACCGGAATCTCCGATTGCAAAACTTCATGCTGGAAATTGGCTTCAGTGACTTCAAACGTTTTTGCACCCATGGCTTACTCCTTCATTAGAGGGCTGTTTGCCCAATGTTATCATAGACCTGCTAGAATAATCTTGAACACTTAATGAGACCGTGCATGACTAAAGACGAGACACGAATGCCAGAACTTACCGAACGACAGCTTCATATTTTAGCAGCTTTAATTCAGGCATATACCCAGGAACCTGAACCTGTGAGTTCCAAGCAGCTTGCCGAAAGTTATGATTTAGGCGTTAGCAGTGCCACCGTGCGAAATGAAATGGTAGTGCTGGAACAGCTAGGGCTGGTACGAGCGCCGCATACGTCGGCCGGACGTGTTCCGACGGAAGAAGGCTACCGCTATTTTGTTAAACACAATCTGGTTAACCAGGCGCTTTCTGTACCGGAACAGGATAGTATCCGGGCAGAATTTGAAGGGGCATCGCAGGATGTTCAAAATATGGTGCGGGCAGCCGCCAGCATTTTAGCCCGCCGCACCGATGCCGCTGCGATTGTCACCGAACCCCGCGCAAAAATTGCCCGTTTTCGTCATGTCCAGTTGATTCATACCTATGGACAGGCCGTGCTGATGGTGCTGGTTCTGGAAGGCGGCGATTTGCTTCAGCAAATGCTGACACTGGCGGAAACGGTTGAGCAGGAACGTTTGACTCAGGTAGCGATGCTGATTAATGATACCTGTAAAGGGGAAACCGCCGCCGGAGTCCGCCAGAAAGGGCGGTTGACCAATGACGCGCTGGCGCAGGATGTGATGGAACTGGTGGCCGATGTGCTGAGCGCGGCAGAATCTGGCCGCACCTTCACCATTCACAGTTATGGCTTTGGGGATATTTTGCAGCATTTTGGAGAAAGCGCGGGTGTGCAGCAGGCACTTCGTATTCTGGATGAAAAACGCCTTTTAAATAGCGTCCTGACCGAAGTTATTGATAAGGAAAATGACGCGGTGCAGGTGATTGTAGGCGGGGATGGTCGTTTTAACGACTTTGACCGTCTGAGTATTGTTCTGGGGCGTTACAGTACCAGCCAGCTTGTCGGAGCGATTAGTGTCCTGGGGCCAACCCGTATGCGTTATGGGCGGGTCATCAGCACGGTGCGCTACGTTGCCATGCTGATGAGCGACATGATGCGTGATGTTTATGGCAACGGGGAGGATAAATAATGCCTCTGTCCTCTCGTTATTTTCTTTCCAGAAATTGAGACATTTCTAATATAAATCTATGATGTGCCAGCTACACTTATTCCAGTGAGTGATGAGGGATGTGTATGGGGAAAAATGAACCAACTGAGAACCTAACCAGCGAGGACACAATCATCGAAAAAACCGAAGCGGGTGAAGAATCGCTTTCTGAATTAGAACAGCTTCAGGCACAGGCAAGTGAGCTTAAAGAAGCCTTGCAACGTGAACGGGCGGACTTTCAGAACTACCGCAAGCGGGCAGATCGGGAGCGAGAGTCATTGCAGGCAGATATTGCGGCAAAGGTCTTTATGAAATTTCTCCCGATTCTGGATGATTTTGAGCGTGCGCTGGAAGCAGTCTCGCCCGAACATCAGGAAAACGATTGGCTAAAGGGAATCGCACTCATCCAGCGTAAGTTTCAGAGTTTGTTAGAAGCTGAAGGTATTCAGGCGATTAATCCTCTGGGACAGGAATTTAACCCCAATTATCATGAGGCTGTGGGTATGGAAGAAGCCTCAGAAACCTATAAAAGTGGGTATGTAACGGCGGTACTGCAAAAAGGATATGTCCGGGGGGATAAAGTTCTCCGGCCTGCAATGGTACGGGTCGCCAGTTAAGAGCAAATTTTCAAGTGAGGAGTTGATATGGGTAAGATTATCGGAATTGACCTGGGAACAACCAACAGTGTTGTAGCCGTGATGGAAGGCGGCGAACCGACGGTCATTGCTTCTGCAGAGGGAGCGCGTACTGTACCTTCAGTAGTGGCCGTCAACAAAAATGGAGAACGGTTGGTTGGGCAGGTGGCGCGTCGTCAGGCGGTCATGAACCCGGAAAACACCGTCTTTTCCATTAAGCGCTTTATGGGGCGCAAGTACAACAGTGAAGAAGTCAAACGGGCGCTTAAGCACGTTCCGTATAAAGTTACCAGCGCACCGAATGGGGATGTGCGGGTCAAAATGGCTGACCGTGAGTACAGTCCGCCCGAAATTTCGGCGATGATTTTACAGAAGTTAAAAGCAGACGCAGAAGCCTATTTGGGTGAAGAAGTAACCCAGGCGGTGATTACCGTTCCGGCGTACTTTAACGATGCTCAGCGTCAGGCGACGAAAGACGCGGGGCGTATCGCTGGTCTGGAAGTGCTGCGTATCATCAATGAACCTACCGCCGCCAGTCTTGCTTATGGCCTGAACGAAGGTCATGACCACACGATTGCTGTGTATGACCTCGGTGGGGGTACGTTTGATATTTCTATTCTGGATGTCGGCGAAGGTGTCTTTGAAGTCCGTGCCACCAATGGCGATACCTTCCTCGGTGGTGATGACTTTGACGAACGAATCATTAACTGGGTCGCCGATGAATTCAAAAAAGAAAGCGGTATTGACCTGCGGAATGACCGCCAGGCGCTTCAGCGTTTGAAAGAAGCGGCGGAAAACGCCAAAAAAGAACTGTCCAGCACCATGTCGGCGGAAATCAACCTGCCGTTCATTACGGCTGACCAGTCCGGGCCAAAACACCTGAATATGACGCTGAGTCGTTCCAAGATGGAAGAACTGGTGCATGACTTAATTCAGCGCACCATCGAACCCCTCAAAAAAGCACTCAGTGACGCAGGGGTTTCCAAAGAGGACATTGATGAGGTGGTGCTGGTCGGCGGTATGACCCGTATGCCTGCTATCCAGAAATCCGTAGCGGACTTCTTCGGCAAAGAACCGAACAAATCCGTGAACCCGGATGAAGTGGTGGCGGTTGGGGCAGCTATTCAGGCGGGTATCCTCGGCGGGGATGTAAAAGACATCCTGCTGCTGGATGTGACGCCGCTAACCCTGAGCATTGAAACGCTGGGTGGGGTGGCAACGCCCCTGATTGAACGCAACACAACCATTCCAGCCAAGAAAAGCCAGATTTTCAGCACGGCTTCGGACAGCCAGACTCAGGTCGAAATCCATGTTGTGCAGGGTGAGCGTCCTATGGCGGCGGATAACCGTACCCTCGGCAAATTTATTCTGGACGGAATTCCGCCTGCGCCGCGTGGCGTGCCACAGATTGAAGTCACCTTTGATATTGACGCCAATGGTATCCTAAACGTCAGCGCGAAGGATAAAGCTACCGGACGCGAACAGAAAATCACCATCACCGCGAGCAGCGGCCTGGCCGAAGAAGAAATCAAACGGATGGTGGATGAAGCTGAAAAACACGCTTCTCAGGATGCTGAACGTAAGAAAGCTGTCGAAGCTCGCAATCGGGCAGAATCCACTATCTTTACAGCAGAAAAGAGTCTGCATGATTTTGGCGACCAGGTGCCGGCCGACGTAAGAAGCGAAATTGAGTCCAAAGTGGCTGACCTGAGAAAAGCGCTGGACTCCAACGATCTGAATGCAATTCAGACCAAAACGGACGCGCTAAGTATTTCCATTCAGCAGATGGGTACTTCCATGTATGAAGGCGGCGCGGCGGCTGGTGGTGGTTATTCCAGCAATGGCAGCACGGGTAGCACCGCTGGCGAAGAGGATGTCATCGAAGGCGAATTCAGCGAATAAGCCCTTCGCACCATCTAACGAAGTACATAACAGGGCGGGTGATGGACGAACGAGTCTCACCTGCCCTCATGTTGTATACAAAGGGGAAAGGTCATGCCGAGGGATTATTACGAAATATTAGGATTAGACCGTCGGGCAACTGATAACGAAATTAAAAAAGCCTTTCGTAATCTGGCGCGTCAATATCACCCTGATGTGAATAAATCGCCAGACGCTGAAGCCAAATTTAAAGAGCTTAACGAAGCCTATCAGATTTTGAGCGACCCCAACCGCCGCCGTGCCTATGACCAGTTTGGTCACGCGGGAGTCAATATGGGTGCAGGCGGTGCAGCCTATGGCGACCCATTTACGATTTTTGAAGACTTAATGCAGGGTTTTGGTTTTACCAATCGGCGTGGCTCGCGGGGCAAACGGGCGCGTCAGGGGCGAGATTTACGCTATGACCTTGAACTCACTTTTGAACAGGCGGTTTTTGGTGCGGATATAGATATTGAAGTGCAGCGCTGGGAAACCTGTGACACCTGCAATGGAAGCGGGGCCAAACCGGGGACTTCCCCTAAAACCTGCCCTACCTGTAACGGCAGTGGTCAGGTACATCAGCGACGGCAAACGCTGCTGGGCGAAATGGTCATGTCGGCAGACTGCTCCACCTGTCACGGCAAAGGCACGGTCATTGAATCGCCCTGCCAGACCTGTGAGGGGCGCGGCAAAAAACGTCAGACACGCCATTTAACGGTGAATATTCCGGCAGGCGTGGACGACGGCACGCAGATTCGCTTGAGCGGTGAAGGAGACCCCGGCGAAAACGGCGGCCCGCCCGGAAATCTGTATGTGGTGCTGTCCGTCCGCCCGCATGAATTCTTGAAACGACGCGGCAGCGATATTTTGCTGGAATGGAATGTGAACGTTGCCCAGGCAGCACTTGGAGACACCATCTCTGTGCCGACCATTGAAGGGGAAGAAGAAGTCAAAATTAAACCCGGCACCCACTCCGGCACTGTTCTGACCCTCAAAAATAAGGGCGTTCCTAAACTGCGCTCGGATGGCACAAGCCAGGGACGCGGCGACCAGCTGGTCGTGGTGAATGTTTTTATTCCCACAAAATTAAATCCTGCCCAAAAACAACTGTTTGAAGAACTCGGACGTTCCTTTGGCACGGAATCGATACCGCAGCATAACCGCACGGACCGGGGATTTTTTGACCGGGTAGCGAGTTTTTTTAGCGGAGAGTAAAAACGTATGACTCTGGTTCAACTCAGGCAGGTCACTAAAACGTTCGTAGAAGCGGGCAAGCAGCATCATGTCTTAAAAGGCGTGTCAACCGACTTTTTTGAAGGCGAATTTGCGGTAGTGCTGGGAAAATCCGGCAGTGGCAAAAGCACGATGCTGAATCTAGTGGCAGGCATTGATGAACCGGACGCGGGCGAGGTGGTGATTGCGGGGACCAACATCACGACCCTTTCCGAACATGACCGGACGATTTTCCGGCGGGACAACCTCGGCATCGTTTTTCAGTTTTTTAATTTGATTCCCACGCTCACCGTACTGGAAAATATCACGCTGCCCTATGAACTGCGCGGGGCAGCCCGCAAACATGGCGAAAAACGCGCACGGGAACTGCTGGAACGGGTGGGGCTGCCTGACCGTGCCAGTACGTTCCCGGATAAACTTTCAGGTGGGGAACAGCAGCGCGTAGCAATTGCGCGGGCGCTGGTGCATGAACCCCGCCTTATTCTGGCTGACGAGCCAACGGGCAATCTGGATGCAGAAAACAGTGACTCCGTGCTAACTCTGCTGTTAGACCTGACCCGCGAACTGGGGCGCACTTTGATTATGGTAACACACAACATGGACGTTGTGCCGATGGCAGACCGCATTTTCCGTTTGCAGCACGGCGTTTTGTTTGATGATACTCAGAACGTGCTTTCGGGTTATCGGATTCGTCAGGCCAATCCCGCTTAGCTGCTTTTAAAAACAAAAACGGTGGCTTTATCCACCACCGATTGTATTGAGGCTCAAACCCTATTCCTGTTCAGCAGGAGGTGGGGTTTCTGAAGTTTCTGCGCTTTCGGGATTCTCCACGCTGTCAGTCAAAATCGGCTGGCTTGTTCCCCAGCGCTGGGTAAATCCGACCCGTCGTTTCTCTGGTTCAAGGCGGCTGATACGCAGTTGTAGGCGATCACCTTTTTTCACATAGCTGTGCGGCTCTTTGAGCGTACCGTCGCCCATCTCGCTCAGGTGCAGCAGCCCTTCCAGCCCGTCATCCAGCGCGATAAACGCGCCAAAGTCCACGACATTGGTGACTGTACCTTCGACCTGCTGACCCTCATAGTATTTTTCCATCACGTTTTCCCAGGGGTCATTCATCAGGCGTTTGCGGCTCAGGGCAATCCGGTTGGTTTTGCGGTCAAGGCTCAGCACATACACCTTGATCTCATCACCCACATTCAGAACATCACGCGGGTGGTCAACCCGATGCCAGGCCAGTTCGCTGACGTGAATCAGGCCATCTGCGCCACCAATGTTGACAAACGCACCAAAATCGCGCAGTCCGGTGACTGTACCTTCCACAATGTCACCTTCTTTAAGTTCGGACAGCAGTTTGGCTTTTTGCTGCGCCCGCCATTCACGCTGGGCTTCGCGTTCGGAGAAGATCAAACGGCGGCGGGATTGGTCAACTTCAATGACCTTCACGACGAGCTTATTCCGCATCATGCCTTCCATGGCATCGCGGCGGTCTTCGCCCTGCAAACCACTGCTGACCGAAATCATATGGGAGGAGGGGATAAATCCATCCAGGCGATTCCATTTCACCAGAATACCGCCTTTGTTGTACCCTTCCACGGAAACTTCGACCACTTCATCGCTGTCCAGCAGGCGGCGGGCTTCTTCCCAATCCTGCTGCTGTAAGCCCATATTGATGCTTACAATCAGGTTGCCGTCCTGATCTTGCGGATTAATTACATAGACATAGACTTTATCACCCACTTTCAGCGAGTTACGAAAATTTTCATCCAGTCGCTCTATGTCCTGGGAGGTGACAATACCATCACGTTTTGCTCCCATATCTACGATAATTTCGTCTTCCGTCACCTGTAAAATCGTTGCTGGTCGAATAGCACCACGTAGCGGCGGGTCTGCGCTGATTTCCCAACTCGCTTCAAGTAACTCCAGGAAGCTCTCTCCCCCATCATTCTTCACATCAGCAGTCATATACGGTAAACAACCTTTTTCGGGAATATCTAAACTAAAAGCGGACGATGATGGCAAGTAATAGCCGCTAGCAGTATATCCTACTGCCAGCGCCTACATCAAGATAAATTTGCCCGATGAAGGTTACTACTCGCTAATGATGATTCTATCACTACGAATATCGACAGTCACGTTTTCAAAAGCAGGCAGTCCGTTTTCCTGTAAGTAACCCGTCGCGCAGTCCTCCACGTAAATATCGTAACTGTCCGGTGTCACCTGCCAGCTTAGGGTTTGTCCTGCGGTCATGATCTGAACGCCTGCCGCCGAAAGCCGTTCGTCGCCCCAATCGCTGCTGTCGGACGGGCTGAACCAGATGCCGCACAGGTCGGTCCCACTGCTGTTGACGAGCGTCAAAGTGACTTGATCCGGTTGAGGCGTCGGTGAGGCCGCCCCGACTCCACCCCGAATTGCAGTTAACCGATATTCGCCCGCGCTAAATCCGTTTTCAAAATCGTAGCGGGTAGCGATAATGAGATAATTATCAGTCGTGGGAAAGGTATAGGTAATTTGCGAATCCGTGCCACCGTCCGCATCATCATTTTCTGCCAGCACCGTATTTCCATCCGGTGTCAGCACGGCCAGATAGGGATCTAAATCTCCCGACAGGGTTTCCATCACCAGTGTTACCGTTTCTCCGGCAGTCACATCAATTTCCCACACTTCATAATAGGAGGTGTTGTCCAGCACGCCCTCAACCACTTCTGTGCCGCCGGAAGGCACTTCGGAAGGCGTATCCTCAGAAACTACGCTGCTGTCGTCACCATCATCCTCGCCGTAAAGCTGCTGGATTCCGGCGATGTCATCCTCGCCCAGGTCAGCTGAATAACCACTGTACGCATACATGACGGCATCCACATCACGGCTGTGGTCTAACCCCAGCGCATGACCAATTTCATGCACCGCCACTACATACAAATCCGTGCCGCCGCCGTCATAAAGCGACCAGCGTTCTACATCATCAAAATAAACATCCCCGCCCAGGCTGGGGAAATATGCAAAAGCCAGCACCCCACCGGGACTCCCAAATTCCTGTTCACGGCTGCTCCACAGCAGTTCAATATCCGCTTGCCGTGCGCTGTTGACTTCCGTAAATTCCAGGCCGGAGACATTATCCCATGCTGCAAATGCCTGCCGGATGGCGTCGTGTGCCAGATTGCAGTCCAACGTCGAAGGGCAGTTATGAATATAAAAGGTCAGGTCAGGTCTGTTCCAGCGATCTGCCAGCGTAAAGCGAACCGCCCCCGCTTCCTGGGGCAGAGGATAGTTGTCAATTGGTGTTTGTTTATCGGTTTGCGGGTCATCCTGCGCCCTGACCAGCGCCACCGTGAACACGATATTGACGAACAACAGACCGAGTAGAACCCATTTTACTCTCATGACACTACTCCTCGATGTAGACATTCAAAACGCCATCTTTAAGGGCAAGTTGTTCCATAATGGTCTGATCAACTTGAAGCCGAATCGCGGGAAATTCCATACGGACGGGTTTGTTATTCGCGCCTTCAAACACGATACAAAAATAATCATTCCCGCGTGTATAACTATCTGCCAGCCCGTGCAAAATCCGCAGGCGGCGGCGGTCACGCTCCGAATCATAGGTGCGTTCCATCTCTACAACCAGCGTGCGTGGTTTCGGTTTGGATACGGGAATCGCGGCCTTGGCGGGCGGGGGTTTTAAACGATTCGTTCCCTTGTCAATGCGCGACTCGCGGTTTTTAAATTTGGGCTGGCGCGGCGGTTCATCCCCCCAAAAATCTTCGGGCGGAGCATCGGCATCCGAAAAGGCAGGAAAATCAGGCGGTTCTTCTGCTACAAGCTGCGGCTCAATCTGTGGAATCACCAGCACATTCGCGCCCGCCGTAGCTGCCATGACCACGGTTTCGCGCGGCGGTGGGGCAGGATCAGGATACTGAAGCGGTTCGCCTGTTTCTTCATCCATCATCCCCTCATCCATCATATAGGAAGGATAGTATTGCGGCAGCGCAGCCTGCATATCATCCTGCTGACTATAATCTAAGGTCTGACTGACACTTTCGGCAATCACCTGCATATCCCCACCGCGTTTATCAGCTTTGCCAGTGACGACCAGGACTTTATCCAAAACCATCTCAATGACTCCGCCGTCTTCGATGTCACGCCAGACGCGGGGAAATATCACTACTGGAATACTGCCGTGAATATCTTCCAGCGTCAGAATCGCCATTGCCTCATTTTTTTTGGTATATAGTTTACGGATGTCGGTAATAAGGCCGGCGACCTTCACTGGAATCCCAACCGCCTGCTCCTGCCGTTCGTTCAGGTCGGCGGAAGTCGTCACGTTAATGGCTGCAATTTGCGGCCAAATCGTCCTTAACGGATGGTCAGACACGTAAATGCCAATGAGTTCGCGTTCCCAGCGCAGTTGTTCGCGTTTATCCCATTTTTCAGAGGGTTTTTCGGTCAGGGTGCTGTAGACCGTCCCTGCTGACCCGCCGCCGCTGCCCATCAGGTCAAACATGCTCACCTGACCCGTTTCCGCATTTTTGTGATAATTGGTGCTGTAGGCCATCAGGTTTTCTAAATTTGCCAGCAGAAAGGCACGGTCATCAAAACAGTCTAACGCGCCCACTTTAATGCAGGATTCCAGCGCCCGCTTGCCAAACTGCCGCATATCGCAGCGCTTGAGGAAATCATCCAGGTCTCTAAAAGGCTCATCCTGTCGGCATTTCAGCAGGTATTCCACTGCGCCGACTCCCACATTTTTGACCGCGCCCAGTCCGAATCGGATATGCCGCGACCCGTCTTCCCATTCCTCAATGGAAAAATCCAGTTGTGAGGTGTTCACATCAGGCTGCAAAATATGGATTCCAATGCGGCGGCAGTCCTCAATGAACAGGCTTAGCTTGGAGGAGTCATCAAAATACACCGACATGAGCGCTGTCATAAACTCATGCGGATAGTGGCATTTTAAATAGGCCGTCTGGCAGCTAATCACCGCATAATCGGCGGCGTGTGAGTTATGCACAATGATGTCGTTGGCAACAAAATTGTGTGAACCGTCAATCGTCAGGTCGTAAGTTTCCTGTTCGCCGATGTACTCAATCGCCGTAATGCTGTCCCAGTAGACATCATTTTCAGGCTGAATTTCTTCGAGCAGCCGAATTTCGTAGCCTTTTTCAACAGCAGCAATTTCACTGACCCGATTCAAACGCAGCAGCAAATGTTGAATCTGATGCGCCGTCTTTAGGGAAGTCACCTCATAAACGGATGAATCTCCCCACAGGATATGCATGAAAAACTGTAGAGACAGCGAACTCAGGGAGAAAACTTCATCTGGAATTTCAGTGACCGCACGCTGAGCGAACTCATACAGCGTCCTCTCGTCACATGCGTACTGGCCTTCAATAGGCAGTGAAGCA